>JACQPG010000110.1 GCA_016207665.1 Elusimicrobiota bacterium
ATGCGCGACTCGATCTGCTGCGGACCGTAGACCAGGCGTTGCTTGGGGAACGTGTAGACCAGCAGCCTGCCGTAGTTCGGCGGATCGCTGCGCGCGCACATCCAGGCGATCATGTTCTCCTTCCGGGCAGGGGTGAATGGCACCATCAGGATGAACTCCTCCTGTTTGCCCACAGAGCCCAGCTTCATGATGGTGTAATAGGGCGGCATCCTCATCACCTGATTGCCCAAGGCTCTCTCCGGAATCTTCCAGAGATCC
The DNA here is from genome assembly GCA_016207665.1 of Elusimicrobiota bacterium. GTDB lineage: Bacteria > Elusimicrobiota > Elusimicrobia > UBA1565 > UBA9628 > JACQPG01. Next base: position 259 of record JACQPG010000110.1, read on the forward strand.
TCCTTGTTGTAGAACACCTGGGGGTCCGTCATATGGTATGTGGCATAGATGTGGGCCTGGATGGAGAACAGATCCTGGGGATATCGGATGTGGCTTCTCAAGTCCTCAGGCATCTCGGATATGGGCTTGAAAGCGTCGGGGAAAATCTTGGCGTAGGTTTGAATGATCGGATCGCCGTCGGTTGTGACATAGAACGAAATGTCTCCATTGTAGGCGTCAACGACGGCCTTGACGGAATTACGGATGTAGTTGCCCACGCCTCTGATCCTTTCGGAATAGGGATAGTCGTCAGTGGCCGTATAGGCGTCCACGATCCAGAAAAGCCTTCCCTCCTGGGAGACGACAAGGTAAGCGTCCTGATCGTAGCGCAGGAAAGGAGCAGCCTTGGAAAGACGCTCCTGGATGTTTCTGTGGTAGAGGATCTTGCTTTGCGCCGTCATGTCGCCGGAGAGGATGATCTTGAGCTCCTTGAAGCGCAGGGCGAATAGGAGCTTCCGCAAAAACCCCGAGATGGGCACCCCTCCGGTACCCTGGTAGTTGGTGTAGATGTATTGGTCCCCGGAGGGATAATCGAACTCCTTGGACTCGGTGTTGACGATGACATAGCTTCCCTTCGCCTCTCCGTAGTAAATCTCCGGCCGCGAGACCTTCAGATTCGTCGAGGCTTGGGGTGGGATGTCCTTAATGAAGAACTCGGGAAGACCCTCGGGCGAAATGCGGTTGACGGGTCCCAGGGTCAGGCCGTAGCCGTGGGTATAGGTCAGATGCTCGTTGATCCAGATGCGGCTGGGCAGGGCGGCGGGGTTGAGCTCCCGCGGGGAGAGCATCACCTGGCGGTACTCGCCGTTGACGTAGTAGCGGTCGTTGTCCACGTCCATGAAATCGTAATAGGTGCGAATCTCCTGGAGCTGGCCGTAAGTGGTCAGCAGGGGCGCGTGGTCCCAAAGGCGGATGTTCTTGATGGTGAGGTCGTTGCGTTTCAAGGCTTGCGGCGTCAGGTTCTCGGCCGGGTCGAACTCGAGCTCCTGGATTTCATCGATCCCGTAAGCTTTGCGGGTGAATTCTATGGCCCGCTGGATATACGGCGTTTCCTTCACGATCTCGTTGGGGGCCACGATGAAGCGTTGGACGACGCCGCTAAACACGCCGGACAGAAGACTCCCTACGACTAAGAGGCCCGCTCCCGCCAGCACGAGCTTGGCGCTTTGGAAGAATGGACTAGCCCAGAGAAGCAGGGCGGAGACTATCGAGACGAACCGCAAAGCTTTGAGAGCGGGAAGATAGGCCGTCAGATCCGCGTAGCCCGGGCCCGGCGCGACCGAGCGCTGGATATTCAAGAGACCGTAAATCTTGAGCTGGAAGTGGAATGCCGCCAAAAGGCAGATCAGCGCCCCGAGGAAGGCCAGGTGGTTCCTGACCCAGGGGGTGGTCTTGATGCCCCTGCTGGTCAGGAGCAGCTTGCCTTCCAGGACGTAGAGAACGAGGGCGACAAGACCCGACAAGAGAACCGTCCCTTGAAAGAAGCCGAGGAGGAGCTTGTAAAAGGGCAGGGAGAACACGTAGAAGCCGATGTCCTTGTTGAAGATCGGGTCCTGCGCACCGAAGGGCACGGCGTGGCGGAACTTGAGCACGCTGTCCCAGTGCGTGGCGGCCCAGGAGCCGATGAAGAACGCGGCAGCTACGCTGCCGACAAGAAGAATGGGGCGGGCCTTTTGCCTGATTTCATGCAAATGCGGGATCTCGGCGATCTCTTCCTTGCCCACCACAATCGCCCCGCGCTTGGCCCACCCTTGGGCCAGGCGAAGGTTGATGAATATCGCCAGCCACGCGGCTGCCGCGCTCGCGATCCCCAGGCCCCATTTGGAGAAAAGCGTCACCGAGAAGACGGAGCCGAGCGCCACCTCCTGAAACCAGAAATAGTCCGTCGCCAGTCCCACGAGCTTGTTGAAAAAGCCCAACCCCGCGAATATGACGAGATAGGCCAGTGCTCCGAGTTTTTGAAAGTGCTTAGGCATCGATTATTCCTTGCCGGCGCGGTAGCGCGGGGCTCGCTTTAGGCGCGTGGGCGCCGGTCGGCGTCATTGCTGCAAATACCTGCTGGGAGACGCCGCGAACGCGGAGCGGGTCCTCTTGCTTTCGAAGTAGTAGACGAGGCCCTCCAGCGCGTAGATGTGCGCCGTCGCCTTGTCCACGCGCTTGCCGCTGACCAGATCGACGGCCTTGGTGTAGCGCTCGGGCTCAGCTTCGATCTTAACTTTGCACATCTCGCAGCAGCCCCAGTATTTCTTCCCGCCGCTGGTCAACGGGATGCCCTTTCGAAGCATGACCATGTCTTGCATCATGCAGACGAACTCCTTCTTGTCGACGTTGCCGGTGCGCGGCGGCGAGTACTCGGCGGCGGCGACCGATACGGCCAGCAGGGCTATCGAGGCGATCATCAGCCTATCGCCGAGCTTCCAGCCTGGCGATGCGCTCCTCCAGAGGCGGATGGGTCGCGAGCATCGCCATCAACCCGCCGGATTGCCCCGAGATCTTAAGCGTGGCGACGGAGGCATGCTCCTCCAGGCCGATTCTCTCGGTCGAGCGCTTGAGCGCCTTGAGCGCGTCGATCATGCTGGCGCTTCCGGCAAGTTGTGCTCCACCTTCATCCGCGCGGAACTCGCGCCGGCGGGAGAAGTAGGCGACGACCATCGCCCCGAGAAGGCTGAAGGCGATCTCCAGCACCATCGTAACCATGAAGTTCACCATGCGCCGCGACTCTTCCTTGACGTTCTGGCTGACGGCGAAGGCGATCACGCGGGCGAAGAACATCACGAAGGCGTTGACGATCCCCTGAACCAAGGTCATCGTCACCATGTCGCCGTTGGCGATGTGCGCGACCTCGTGCCCCAGCACCCCTTCCATCTGCCTCTGGCTCATGCGCTCCATAAGTCCCGTCGATACCGCGACCAGGGCCCTGGCCTTGGTCGGCCCGGTTGCGAAGGCGTTGACCTCGGGGCTGTCGTAAATGCCGACCTCCGGCATGGCCGGGAGGTTCGCGGACTTGGCCAGGCGGTGAACAGTCTGAACGAGCTCGCCTAGCTCGCCGGTCGCGCGCTCGGGGTCGATGACCTGGACTCCCAGCATCCACTTGGCCATGATCCTGGATATGCCGAGAGAGATGAAGGCCCCGCCCATGCCCCAGACGAGGCAGAACGCCATCAGCGCTTGGTAATCGATTCCATAGGCCGTAAGATAGGGCCGTATGCCCAGAACCTGGAGAACGATGGATATCGTCACCAGGACCAACATATTGACGGCTACGAAGAGAAACACTCGCTTGATCATCGCAATGACACCTCCTGCTGAATACTGGCCGTGTTCGGCCTTTCCGCGTTAATTTCGTCCCAGGGAATCTCGCGGGTCTTTCGGTTGCGGCACCCAAAGCTGGTCAGGACAAAGGCCAGAAGCACGATCAACAGAATCGCCATGGTGATTCTCGCCTTCCACTTCGGCCCCATCATCGGCGCGCCTTGCCTCCTACCATGTCCACCATATGAACACCAGGAGAACGGGCAGCAGCACGAGCATCATCCGCTCTTGGACGACCTGCGCCGACAAATCCAGATAGCCGGGCAGGTACTGGGCGGCCAAGATCGTGAGGATCATTATGGCGACGAAGGCGACGACTTCCTTTCGCACCCGATCCTCCTCTCGCGCTTGGAGCGCCAGTATTCCTTCATCCTTTCGACCATCCGGCGCGCCCAGGCAGAATCCCGAGACAGGACCACCAGACCGCCGAAAATGACGGGTAGGCCCGGTCCCGGCAGGGGGATCAAGATGATCCCCGCAATCACCAGGCACCAGCCTAACGCTACGCGCAGCCACCGTTTTGTCGCCTCGATCATGGACGGAGCTCCTTCTTTTCGGCGATCAGGATCGAGGCGAAGACGCCGGCCGCCAATACACCGGCTACAACGGCCAGCACCCACAGATTGAAGTGCTCGCCGATCGCCTGCTTGAGCCAGACGTGCGTCATCATCTTGACGCCGACTAGGATCAACACGACGGCCAGCGAGGTCTTGAGGTACCGGAAGGCGCCCAGCATCCCTTCGAGCGCGAAGTACAAGCTGCGTAATCCGAGGATCGCGAATACGTTGCTGGTGAACACCAGGAACGGGTCCGTCGTGATCGCGAAAATCGCGGGAATGGAGTCGACGGCGAAGACGAGGTCGGTGAACTCGACGACGACCAGCGCCAGGAAAAGCGGCGTCATGAGCCAGGTGCCAGCCCTCGAATTTTCAACGACCAGGTCACGCTCGATCGGCGCGCCAGGGACGGCCGCCTCGCAAGCCGCGGGCGTCCCGGCCCTGACCCAGAAGTGCTCGCCATGAAAGCAATCGGTCACCGGCAAATAGCGGCGAGCCCAACGGACGAGGGAGCTGCCGGCAGGGTCGGACGCGTCCTCCTTGATCAAGAGCATCTTCAGTGCGGTCAGGATCAGGATGCCGCCGAAGACGTAGACGATCCAGCTGAAGCGGGCGATCAACTGGACTCCCAATGCGATCATGATCGCGCGCATGACCAAAGCGCCGAGGATGCCCCAAAACAGAACTCGGTGGCGATAGAGCGGCGGCACGCCGATCATCCCGAACACGAGCGCGATGACAAAAATATTATCCACCGAGAGCGACTTTTCGATCAGGTAGCCGGTCAGATACTTCAGCGCGGCCGCAGCGCCGTCGTTGTGGCCCAGGGGATTCTCAGCGGACACCGACATGAGATCGGTCGCGCGTCCGATACCCCACCAGTTACCCTCATAGGCGAAATAGATGAAGACGGTGAACAAGAGCCCGAGCGTGATCCAAACCGCCGACCAGCCGAGTGCCTCCTTGGCTTCCACGACGTGCGCCTTGCGGTGGAAGACCCCGAGATCCAGCGCTAGAAGCGCCAGCACAAAAACAGTAAAGCCAACCCAGACAAGCATTAAAGAAAGTGTAGCAGGAGCACATGTGTTCGATCAAACAGATAATATGATATAAGATAAGCGGTTAATACGATGATACCACTGAACTACCACCACCTCTATTACTTTTACGTCGTCGCGACGGAGGGCAGCATCGTGAAGGCCAAAGAGAAGCTGCTCCTCGCCCAGCCGACCATCAGCGGCCAGTTGCGGGAGCTTGAGGCGCAGCTCGGCCGGCCGCTCTTCGAGCGCAAGAAGCAGCGCCTGCATCTGACCGAGGAAGGCCGTTTCGTGCTCGACTACGCGCACAGGATCTTCGACCTTGGCACGGAGATGGCGGACTCCCTCAAGGATCGCCCCGCCGAGGGCCGATTACGGGCCCAGATCGGCTTGGAGACCGGCACGCCGCGGGCCATCGCGCAGGCCCTGGTGGAATTCTTGCTCGAGGCCTTCCCCAAAGCGCACTTGACCGTGCGAGAAGACGACATGGGAGACCTCGAGAAGGAGCTGCGCGCTCACCGGCTCGACTTGATCCTCTCCGACACGCCGCTCTCCGGCGATGCGGGCGAGGCGTTCGTCACGCGCCTGGCCGGACGCGTTCCCGTCTCCCTGGCCGCCGCCCCGGCGTTGGCGCGAAAACTTGGCCCCCTGCCGCGCGCCCTGGATGGCGCGCCCATGATCCTGCCGGCTCATCCCAGCCAGGTCTACCACCAGGTGCTTGATCTATTCGCCCGCTGGAAGGTAAAGCCGGACATCATAGCGGAGGTTCAAGACGTCGAGCTCGCCCGCCGCCTGGCGGTGTCCGGACGCGGCATCGTTCCACTGAACCGGGAAACCCTCAAGACCCGGTTCGCCGCCGGGACGCTCGCGACCCTCCGATACAAGCCGCTGGGCGTCTATGAGCAGGTCTATCTCATAGCGAGGCAACGCCGCTGGCTCAATCCCCTGGCTGAGCGGGCTCTAGACCGGTTTCGGCTCTAAAAATTAGGGATTGAAAAGGCGACTCCGGCCTTGCTTGGCTGATGAAAGACCTTGACCAATCCGTTGCTGTAGGAATTTGTCAAAACCATTCCAATCGATCGTCCCGTCGGAGAACACCTGAATGGAGAACTCGGTGAGGATGATTTTGCGCCTACGTCTGCGCCGAGCCATTGGAACTGTGCGGCTGGATCGCCGGCAGGCGCAGCACCGCCTCCCGGAGGCTTGAAGGCTGCAGATGGGCGTAGATTTGAGTCGTCTGCACGTTGCTGTGGCCCATGAGCCGGGCGATCTTGAGCAGATTGACGTCGGCCATCGCCAGATGGCTCGCGAAAGAATGGCGCAGACTGTGCAGCGAGCCCTTGGCGATCCCACAGCGCCGCAAAAATGAGCTGAACATCATCGAGAACTGATGGTTCTTCCGATCCCAGCGGACGACGCGGGCTTGCTGGCCTGAGACGGCCTTCCACGCGCGAAGGTGCTCCCCCAAGGTCGGGTGGAGATCGATCTCGCGGGCCTCGCAATCCTTGGGATGCCAGTCTTCCTTCGGCGCGATCCGCAGCTCCTGGCGCTCGAAGTCCACGTCCTGCCACTCGAGGTGAAGCATCTCGCCCAGGCGAAGGCCTCCGTAGAAGCCCAGTAGGACGACGGTCTTCCAAAACGGATCGGCCCGCTGGAGCATGGTCTGTATCTCGGCCTCGCTGTAGAAGACCGGACGCTTCTTGGGTACCGAGAGCTTGACCACCGAGCCGAGATCGGCGGCGATATAGCCCCGCTGTTTGCCGATGGCGGCCGCGCGGCGGAGAATCGAGACCTCGCGGTTGATCGTGGCCGGCATGATCCCGTCCTCTTTGCGATTGGCTTTGAACTGCTCCAAGACGTCGGCTGTCAGCTCCGAGAGCCGCTGAATATGGATGGTATTGTCGAAATTCGAGAAAACGATACGGTTGCGTTCGTGGGTGGCCGGCGCAAGGTTGCCTTTGCAGTAGGACAGGAACTTCTCCACGTACTCGGTCCAGGCGATATCCTGGGGCTCAGCAGGATCGCCGTAGCGTCGGCCACGCACGGCCTTTTCGAGCGCCAGCAGCTTCTCCTGGGCGACGAGCTTGTTGGAGGAAAGCGCCTTCCAGCGCTCCCGGCCATTCTCCCACCACCTGGCGTTCCAGGTGTTGCCTCGCTTTACCAGTCCCGGCATCTTAGATTCGTTGCTCCCGCACCCACCGATCGACCGCCTCCGACATGAACCGTATCCGGCGATCTCCCAGCCTCACCGCGGGCAGCCGGCCCAGCCGGACCCACTTGCGTATCGTGTAGGGGGCCAGGCGCAGCCGCCGCGCCACGTCCTCCACGGTGAGCAAGCCCTCCTGAACACTCATACCTTCGGTTCCCCGAAGAAGCAAGGCCTTTCTTCGGCCCGTTCGATGCCGTTCGACGCCCCGTTCAACGGTCGTTCGATGCCGGGCTTCGACGAGAGCTTCGAACAACAAAAAATAGGGCGGCTCAGCCCTTTGGCGTTCGAAATAAAAGCAAGAGGGGAGGGTGCGCGGTTTAGGGCCGATTTTTTACGCAAATTTTCGGACCCATTCGACCCCGCCTCTCCCTCGAGAAAGGGGTGAATCGCGCCTTGACCGTAGCAAGGACCGTAGCACCACGAGAGAGCCCTCGACGACAGTTGAGTGCTCACGGACAACGATCCTCTAGGCATCGTCGCCGCCCTGCTTTTTTTCTTGTTCGAGGGGCGGGCCGCCCAGGCCGCTTTTTTCGTCTTGCTTGCGCAGGAACTGCTCGACCATTCGGCGGGTCTCGCTTGTGCTCTCCATCTCCGGCCGGACCTTGGCCTGGATTTGGAGCTGGACATTGGGCCCGAGCTTGAGCATGACCTCGGAAAGGCTCTCAAAGAGCCGCACCAGCTCCGAGAAGGACGCCTCGTCCATTTTTTGGGCGAGCTTTCGATTGACGTTGGAGAGATTTTTCCAGCAGGCCTGCGCGAACGCCCCCTGCCAGCGCTTGGAATCCAGGGGTCCGCTGACCGAGGCGGTCGCGGAAAGACGGGAAAGTCGATAGCTCAGTCCGGCCTTGGACATTCCCATGTCACGGGCGATGTCGCTGAGGCTTTGGCCGGCCTGAATCTTGGCCATCGCACGCTCGATGTCCTCGCGGCTGTACTTCGAGCGCCCTGCGCGTCTCATGCGGGCTGCTCCTGCTGGGCGTAGCTCTCGCGCAGGATTTCCTCGGCCCTGGCCTCCGCTTCCTCCCGGCTGAAGCCGTCCTCGTGCTCGAGAATGCCGGCGCGTTCCTCAAATAGGTCCTTCCAGTAAGGCGGCCACTCGGCCAGGCTGACCGGGAGGGATTGGGGCTTGCCGGCAGGTGAACCTGTGAACCTCGGTGAAGGTTCCGGCCAAGTGTGCGCGAGTGGAAGCTCCTCTGAAACGAGATCGTTCGGCACAGAAGGGGGCGACGAAGGTTCACCTACGTTCACAGGTTCACCGGCGGGCTCCCCGACCTGAACCAGCTTCCAGACCTTGGCTCTCTGGCGCTCCCCGGCCAGGACGATGCGCAAGCTGTCCAACTGGCGGTCGCGCATCTTGACCAGGTCTTGGCCCAGGCGGGTCTTTTGGCTCTTCTCGGTTCCCTTTCCCAGCTCCAGAGGCTGGTCGAGCGCGTTGGCCACCTCGAAGAGCTGCGAGACGCCCACCGCTTCGCCCTGGAACTTATCCCACCAAGCCTGGACGAAGCCGCGCCAAAGGGCTCCTTCGGCGTCGGAGGCCTCGTAGAGCTGCTCCAGGTTGCCGAGAAAGCCCTTGATGCCGGCGACCTCCAGGATGCCGCCGATCACCGACGACCAGGACTCGAACATCCCGAGCCGGGCATCCTTGAACAAGGGCTTCCCCGCGGCAAGCCAGGCCTGGATGAGAGTCAAGGCGGCCCACACCAGGCCGCCGCGGTTTTCCTTGACCCAGCCTTTCAAGTCTTGATGCCGGAACTGCTTGCGCAGCCACGGTCTATCCTGCTTCGCGTCGAGCCGGATGCGGACGGTGCGCCGGGAAATTTCGGTGGAGAGTCCGGGGTTGTTGCCGGTGGCCAGCCATACGCAGCGCAGCGGCATACAGACGATCCGCGACTGGCCCAGGATGCGGTCCTCCCATGCCGGCGAGGTGATCGCCGCCGACAGCGCGGCCGAATCGAGGCGGAAGCGCAAGTTGTCGATCATCAGCACCGACGGGCTGCTCAGGGCCTTGGCCGTGATCCGCTTGCGCCACTCCTCCTCATCGCTGCCGGCGCTCATGGTCGGGGCGGGACGGCCCAGGGACGGATAGCTCAGGACGTCGGAGAGCAACCCCTTCCCGGTGCCGGGCGAAGGCGCCTCGATAAGATGCAGCGGCGTCGATCCCGCGATCAGGTCGCGGGCGTGAGTCAGAAGGAGCAGCGCTACGGCGTGGGCCTTCTCCGCTTCGCCGACGAAGGGAAAGTCGCAGAGCATCTCCTCAAGAAGCGCGCGAGCATTCTCGATCTCGGCCGCGCCCGGCTGTTCGGATACAGTCGGGACGCAAAAGCCCTCGGCCGGCGCGTAGTAGGTCTTGCTGGCGGGATGATAGCCAGGCTCCGTCTGAAGGCGACCGTCCGGAGCGAAAACCGGCGACTCGACGACCCGGATCAGGCAGGGCAGCGGGGGCTCCGGGGTGGCCAGCATGTCCCGGACCACCGGCACAGGCGGGTAGTCAGGCACCAAGTCACCGCTCTTGGCTTTGCGGAACCACCGAGCTGCTCGGGCCAGAAGGAAGCGCACGCGGTCTTGAGTGAGCTCGCGAGTCATGGCGAACTGGTTGTCGTCGCGCTCGATGCGGACAGGGACGTCACCGTACCGGAAGTGCCGAGGCGGATCGTTGAATCTCTTCAGGGCAGCCCAGGCCTGGGCCGAGATGTACTTCAAGTCCCGATCATCCGAGCGCAGCACGGGGCGGTCATCCGTCAGGGCCAAATCCTCGGGCTTGAGCAAGGGCTCCTCGGGGGGAGCCGTCGGCGGAGGCTCCGGAAGAACCGTGGCGGCCTCCAGCACCCTATCGAAAGCCGCTTTGAAATTGTCGGGGTCTCTTTGGTGCAGCCCATTCGGGTCCTTGTCGCCATTGAGCGAGACGACAAAAGCCTTGCCGCTCCAGCCGAGCTCCTTTAGGCGCGCGGCGACGCCGAGCGTGAAGGCCTCGCCGCCCTTGTCGGGCTCCTGAACGACGTAAAGTTCAGCGATGCCTTCCAAGTGTTCGGCCTCAAGAGTCTTGGCCAAGTCGGCACCGGGGATGCCCAGCGCCGGATAGCCGTGATAGGCCAGGGTCCAGAAGTCCGACTCACCCTCGACGATCACCCGCCGCTTCGCCTTCCGCGCTTCCTCCTGCTTCCACCACAAGCCGTACGGGATCAACCCGCCGCTGCCCCGCGTCCAACGGCTGCCGTCTTTGGCCCGCAACGCGGTCCGGATGCGCTGGCGTTGCGCCAGCACTCCGTCTGCCCGGCGATAGGTGATCTGCACCACCTCGTTACCGAAGGGATCGATCATCCCCTGCACGCCGAGGTCTTTGAGGAAGGCCTCAGGCAGCTTCTTGTCGGCCGCGAGGGCGGCCACGCTCAAGGACTTTACGGGCTTGCGCCGCCTCGAATCTCCATCCGGCGCGAACAAATCGCGCATGCGCAATCCCATGGCCTCGACGACGGCCGGCGTCTTGCAGCCGGCGAAGCACTTGAGCAATACTCGCGCATCGTTGCCTTCCTGGAGCGAGAGGCTGCTCTGCCTATCTTCGTGAGCGGGGCAACGGGCGGTGTAGCCCTTGCCGGACTGTTTTACCCCGGAGAGGCGCGAGAGGAGCTCTTCGATCGGGCGCAGGCTCATATCCCTAAGTAGACGCCCCAAATTCGACAAAGCGTTACGGCATACAGTGGTAATCTATCTATACTTAGTTTACCCATGTTGAGAAAAAATATATGCGGCACGATCATCTGCCATTCCTCGGGGCCGCTGCCAAACCGGCCTGAAGCACGATACCCGCCGTCGCCATTTCGGCCAGCAGTTCGATCAGAGCGGAGGCATCCTGTTTGCGGCCCGCCTCCGATGCCTCAAGCGTGAGTTCCTTGACGCGAACGGCAATGCGCTTAGAGATTCTCTCGACGTCCCGCGCCAAGAGCTTCTTGCTCATCGACGGCGAGGACACGGATACCAGCAATTGGAAAAGATTGCGGAGGGTCTCCGCCGTCAGCGTCCGGTCTCTGAGTATCTGCTCGTACTCCTCGATCAGGCGATACACGAGAAACGATCCCCACGAGGCCCGAGCCCGCCGAATCATATGAGCCAGCCTCTTGCGCAGATGCTCTCTCGCGTTGCCCTTCGCCGAGGCGCATTGCTCGCTGGTAGAAACAAAGATCGGCAGCCACTCGTTTAGAAACTGCTCGGCACCGCTCGAAGCGGCCTGCCAAAAGCGGTCTTCGTTGCGCCATTTCGCGATAAGGCCATAATTGCGGCCGACGAGATCGGCCACTTGCTGGAGCTCGGGGCATGCCGGGCTATCATACGTCAGCATCGACAGGGACGCGTGGAACTTGGGCCGCGGGATGGGAAGCGTGTCTCCCCGAGGAATGCCAGCGCGAGACGGCTCGGAGTATTCCCTGACTTTTCTATTGATCCAAATCGGGAGGTCTTCCACGTTCGCGTGATCCGCTGAAGGAAGTTCCATATGGGTAAAGTATTACACATAAGATTACTAATGTCAAGAGGAGAGCGCGCGCCGGAACGCTATCTTTGAAATTTATCTCCCCTGTAAAATTTAGTTGAATATCTTCCTTATGCAACCAGAAGACATAGTCAGCACTCAAGAAGCCTGTCGGCTGCTGGGCATCACGCGGCCCACGTTATACTCCTGGATCGAGCAGGGCAAGGTGAGGCCCTGGGGAAAGCTCGGCGGACTCGCAGCGTGGTTCTTCCTGCGCAAAGAAGTCATGAAAGTGAGGAATTTGGATCTGAAATACGAAAGGAGCCGCGCATTGGCCTAGCCGATGAAGACGACGCCTTACCATTCCAAATACTGGGCTCAAGTCCTCTCTCTCAAAGGGGCGGCGGGGAGCATCGACTCGATTTCTCGCTCTATCGCCGGTGCGCGAGTCATGGTATGAGGATTTGTTTCAAGCGCTCACTGGTATCGAGGGATTAGCCGTGACTGGAAAGGGGGCCGTATTATGAAGAACGTATCGATTGGCAAGGTAATCATTAAGCGGTTTCGCAGCTTCCCTTCCGCGACGCTGACTTTCGACAATCCGCTTTTTGTCGTGGGCTGCAATGGATCGGGAAAAAGCAATCTCGCGGATTCGTTTAGCTTCGTGTCGGAAGCAATGGCCTCGCCTCTTCAAGCGGTCTTCGATCGACGGGGAGGCATTGCAGCGGTGAGAAACCGCAGCTCCGGGAGAAGCTACCCACCCAATCTCGGTCTGGCGTTTGAGTTCGGCCCGATCAACGGCGTTGCAGGAGGTCGTTTTGCCTTTGAGGTGAAGGCGCTCCCAAATTATGGTTACCAGATCGTCCGGGAGCAATGTCTAGTGCGTAAGTCCGATGGAACACGCTGGTGGTTTGATAGGAAAGAAACGAACTGGGAGAGCAATGCCAAAGGTTTGACGCCCGCGCTGGAATCCTCCGCCCTTTCCTTGCCCCTTATTGGTGGCGACGAGAGGTTCGCGCCGGTCTTTCGCATTCTCAGCTCGATGCGGGTGTACTCGATCGAGCCGGCCAAGCTGCGCGAGATGCAAGATCCGGATAGCGGCGTGTCTTTGCGGGCCGACGGAGGAAACGCCGCCAGCGTGTTGCAAGAACTGTCTCGCGGCGACGGATCGGCGGAGATGAAAAAAGCCATCAACAACTTCCTTGCAACCATTGCTCCGGCCACTAAGTCAGTCGCGCCCAAGAAACATGGCAACAAGCTTTCTATGCAGTTCTCGCAGGAGTGGGGTTCTGATAAAAATAAAAAGCTGACATTCGACGCCTTCAATATGTCGGATGGAACGCTTCGTTCCCTGGGACTCATCTTGGC
>JACQPG010000117.1 GCA_016207665.1 Elusimicrobiota bacterium
CGTGAGCACGGCTCCGGCGAATAGACACAAGCGCTCACTGCGAACCCCCGCGCATCCCGCCTCGTAGTTCATCCAACCCCGACTTCTCGGTTACGGGAAAAATTCCGAGACGAGGGTCATGCACCCGCCGCCGACCGGCTGGCCAGCTCCAGCAGGAAATCCTCGAGCCAATTGAGGGCTTCCTCGCCCCCCATCTTGATGGAGAGGCCGTCGCCGTCCTCGGATCGGATGAACTCGATCCTGTCGCGATAGAGTTCCAACCAGCGGGAAAGGACCTTGGGATCGATCGGCGCGCCCCTGCGGAAGAATATCTCCAGGCTCTGCCCCTTTTGCACGATGGAGCGCGCGTTGACCGCGCGCGCCATCTGGCGTATCTTGAGCAGCGCGAAAAGATTCTCCACCGGCCTGGGCGCGGGACCGCACAAATCCTCCAATTGCTTGCGCAGCCCTTCGGCCTCCGCCGGCGCGCTGCGCAATATGCGTTTGTAGAAATCGAGCCGTTCCATTTCCCCCGGAAGATACTCCTGGGGAATGAAGGCGGGAAGCTTCAGGTCGATCTGCACCGCCGCCTCGGGCGGGGGCGCGGAGCGGCCTTGGCGACCGCCGATCGCCTCCCGGAGCAACTGGGTGTAATAGTCGACGCCCACCGCGTTGATGAAGCCGTGCTGGCGGGCGCCCAACAGCTCGCCGGCTCCCCGTATCTCGAGGTCGCGCAGGGCCAGGCGCAATCCCGCTCCCAACTGGGCGAACTCCTTGAGCGCCTCAAGCCTCTTACGCGCCTCCTCCGAGAGAGCCGACAGATCGGAATAGTTCTCGGGATAGAAGAAATAGCAGACGGCCCTCTGCCTCTCCCGACCGATGCGTCCCCGAAGCTGATAGAGTTGAGCCAGCCCGAACTCATGCGCGTCTTCCACGATCAGGGTGTTGACCGCCGGGTTGTCCATACCCGACTCGATGATGGTCGTGGACACCAGCACGTCGAAGCGGCGGTTGAAGAAGTCCCACATCACCTGCTCGATCTCCGGGCCCTTCATCTGCCCATGCACCAAGCCGAAACGGGCCGACGGAACCAACTCCGCGAGCCTCTTGCGGCAATCCTCCAGCGTGCGCACGCGATTGTGCACGTAATAAGCCTGCCCGCCCCGCGAGAGCTCCTCCTGTATGGCGGCCGCTATCGCGCCCTCGTCCCAAGGACCCACCTTGGTAACGATGGGTTGGCGGCCCGTGGGCGCGCTCTGGATCAGGGAAAGCCCGCGCAAACCCGACATGGACTGGTTGAGCGAGCGCGGGATCGGCGTGGCCGAGAGCGCCAAATAGTCCACATTGCGGCGAAGCTGCTTGAGCTTTTCTTTGTCCTTGACCCCGAATCGATGCTCTTCATCGATGACCACCAGGCCCAGATCCTTAAAAGCGACATCCTTCTGCAGGAGCCGACTGGTCCCGATCACAACGTCCAGGCCGCCCTCGGCCAGAGCCTTGAGCGTCCTCTTTTGTTCCGCGGGGGTTTGAAATCGGGTCAGCAGCCCGATCTTGACCGGATAATCCGCGAAACGGGCCGTGAAAGTCCGGTAATGCTGATCCGCCAAGATGGTGGTAGGAACCAGCACCGCGGCTTGTTTGTAGCCTGAGACGCACTTGAACGCGGCCCTCATGGCGACCTCGGTCTTGCCGAAGCCGACGTCTCCGATCACGAGGCGATCCATGGGATGAGGGGCCATCATGTCCGCGAGCACGTCCTCGATCGCGGCCGCCTGATCCGGGGTCTCCTCGTACGGGAAGGCCTCCGCGAATTCCCGCTCCATGGAGGACTGCGGCGGGAAGGCATGGCCGGGCGTGGACTGGCGGGCGGCCGCCACCTTGAGGAGCTGCTCTGCCAGCTCACGCACCCCTTCCTGAACGGAGCGTTTGATCTCCTCCCATTTGCGGGTATCGAGCGAGGACAGGCGCGGCCTTTTCCCCTCGGCGCCGGAATACTTCTGGATCAACCCGAACTCATGCATGGGCACGTAAAGCAGGTCGGAGCCCCGGAACTCAAGCAGCAGGCAGTCGAGCACTCCATGGCCGGGCGACTCCACCGGCTTGAGCCCACGGTAGCGAGAGACGCCGTAGGCCTGGTGGACCACGTAATCGCCCTGGCGCAACTCGGCCACGCGCAGGCCTCCACGCCCCTTGAAATATTTCCACCGACTGGCGGGCCTATATTGCCGGCCGAATATCTCCGAGGTCGAGAGCAACGCCGATTTGAGCTCCGCGTGATAGAATCCCTGCCTGAAGGGACCGACCAGGAACTGGCACGCGCCCGCGGGCAGGCGCTCCTCTAGCAACTCCTGCAGCCGCCTATCCTCGCCGCGGTTAAGGGAGAAAAGCGCGATGCGATAACCCTGTTGTTGCAGCTTGCGCAACTCTTCCCAGGCCGCGGCCGGCTGGGAAAAGCGCGGGATGGATTGGGCTCCGAAGCTGGAGGCCCCCGGCTGAGCGGGAGGGAATTCGCTGGCCCGATAGAGCCGGCCGGGCAGTCCCTCGGGAGGGTCGATCCCTTCGGCGAAAAGCCAGCTGGGGGCTCCCGTGAGCCAGGCGCTCAAGGGGCAGGACTGGGCGGGCGGCTCGCTCGAGGCGGGCACGGCTTGGGCCTCGTCGACATAATCGAGCGTGGACTGGGTCTCTGTGTCTATGGCCCTGATCGAGGCGATGGTATCCTCGTCGAAAATCAGGCGCACCGCCTTGAGCGGTTGCAGCCCGAAGAAGTCGACCACCCCGCCGCGAGCGGCGAATTCTCCCGGACTTTGCACGAAATCCACGGGACGATAACCGGCCTGGACCAGTTTCTCCAGGATCAGGGAGCGCTTGATCGTGCCGCCCACTCGCACGCGCAGCGTCTCGGCCGCGAAGGCCTGGGGCGACGGATAGCCCGCCTGCAATGCCTCGGCGGTGCAGAGCGCCAGCCGCGCGCCGGAGCGCAGCAGCTCGAGCGAGGCCAACCGGGCCTGGGAATCCTCGCCGAATTGCGCGATCACCGGCTCGGAATTCTTCAGGCCGGCGAACAGGGGAGACAAGGCGAGGCAGGAATCGGCCAGGTCCTCGAGCTCGTTTTGCCCGCGCACGACCAGCACCAGAGGGCCGTCCAGGGCGGGAGGCCGCCAGCTTCCGGCGCTGCGTTGAGCCAGCCAGCAACGCGCCGCGTAAGCCCAGGCCCCGGGCCCGGGCAGGCCCGCGATCACCGGGCTTGCCATCAGCCCCGTCTTATCTCTGCGGCCAACTCCTCGGCGCAGGATCGCGCGCTGGCCATGTCGACGCAAGCCTTGGACATGCGGCGGGCGCGCCGGCCGTCGGGCTCGGCCCAAAATCCGTGCAGCCTCATGCCGTGGCCCTCGGGCAAAGCCAGGGCTCCCAAGGGCATGGTGCAGCCTCCTCCCAAGGCGGCCAGGAAAACGCGCTCCATCTCGACGGCGCGGCGAGTCGGAACGTGGTCCAGGACGGAAAGGAGAGTCCATACCTCCTCGTGCGACTGGCGCGCCTCGACCGACAAGGCTCCCTGGCCCGGGGACGGCAGCATGAGATCCACGGGGAAGGGCTCGCAGGCGACATCGCTTCTTCCCAATCTCTTGAGTCCCGCCGCGGCGAGGATCAAGCCATCGCATTGGCCGGCTCCCAGTTTCTTGAGCCGCGTGTCCACGTTGCCTCGCATGGGCACGATCTGGAGCCCGGGCCAGGCCAAATTCAGTTGAAGCCCGCGGCGCGCCGAAGAAGTGGCGACCCTCAGCCCGGCCTTGAGCCCCGCGATCGTGATCCCCGGCCCGCCGATGAACGCGTCTCGGGGGTCTTCCCGCTGCGGATAGGCGGCGATTCCCAAGCCCAAGGCCAACGCGGCGGGCATATCCTTGGCGCTATGGACGGCGAAATCGATGCGCTTTTCGGTGAGCGCCTCCTCGATCTCCTTGACGAAAAGCCCCTTGGTCCCCTCCCCCAAGGCGTGGGCTTGCTGTGGCGACTGTTCGGAAAAGCGATCCCCGCTGGTCTTGATGATCACGGTCTCGACCTCGAGGCCGGGGTGGGCCGACTTCAGTTGGCCGGCCAGCCAACCGGATTGCGCCAAGGCCAAGGCCGAGCCCCGTGTCCCCATTCTTAGCTTCATGCCGCAATTTTAGCAATTAGTATAATCACTGTGATGGCGCGCGACTCGCGGCTGCACCTGAAGTGGATCGAGATCGACCTTTCAGCCATACGCTCCAATCTCCGCTGGACGCTCTCTTCTCTCAGACGGGGGGTCCGCCTGGTCGCCGTGGTCAAGGCCGACGCCTATGGCCACGGCCTGGCCGTCTGCCGGGAGTTGGCCAAGGCCGGAGCGCCTTCCTTCGGGGTGCTGACCGTCGCGGAGGCCTCCAGCCTGCGCCGGGCCGGAATGAGGGTGCCCATCCAACTATTGGCCCCGCTGCTGCCGGGCAACGCCGGGGAAGCGGTATCCCTTTCCGTGACGCCGACCATCGACCACATCGACCAAGCCCGGGCGCTCAATGCCAGCGCCCCCGCTCGCGGCGTGGGCGTGCACTTGGACATCGATTTCGGCCTGGGCCGCTGGGGCGTGTCCCCGAAGTCGGTGTTCGACTTCGCCCGGCGGCTTTCTAGGCTCAAGCGCCTGCGACTGGAGGGACTCTCGACCCATATCGATTATGTCCCCGGCAAGAATTCCGTGGAAGCCGAGGAGAAGCTCCGCTCCTTCCACTCCATCGCCCAGCGACTCAAGCAGGAGAACCCGGCCCTCGTCTGCCACGCGGCCAACAGCTCCGTGCTCATGGATTTTCCCCAATGGCAGATGGACCAAGTCCGCGTGGGAAATCTTCTCTACGGGATCAACAAAGCCTCAGCCAAGTCGGCGTCTCTCAGGAACCCCTGGCGTTTCCTGGCGCGCATCATCGCGGTGCAGGAGTTCGCCCGCGGCCGCTCCATCGGCTATGCCAGCGAGTACGTGGCTCCGCGCAAGATGCGCGTGGCCACGGTCGCGGTGGGCTACGCGGATGGGCTGACCATGGAGCCGGCCGAACGCCTCATCAGCTTCGGCCGGGGTTTCCAATACTGGGGAATGATCGGCGACAAGAAGGCCCCCTTCATCGGAGGTTGCGGCATCGCCCATATCCTGCTCGACGTGACCAACGTGCCCCAAGCCAGGGCCGGGACAGTCGTGGCCCTGCCCATACGCCGCACCGCGGCCAGCTCCCACCTTCCCAGACTCTACGTCTGAGTCACTGAAGCAGCAGCGCGTCGTCGGACTCCGCGCCCTCCTCGAGCACGTTCATATCATCATCCGACAGAGGCGGGCGGCTCTCCTCGGAGTGGGAAGAGGGCGGGAGATCGGTCAGGGCCGGGGCGGTGAGGATCTGCGGAGAGGGTATGATCTGGTTCTCCTCGGGCAGGGTGTGATCGATGGTGCAGAATTGCTTGGGCTCGCTGCCCTCGAGGAAGGCCTCCAAGATCACCTTGTTCCGGGGGCAGCCCGGCAAGGCCAGCATTCCGGAGTTCTTGTCGATCTTATGGAAGCCCACGCCTGAAGGCACCGAAAAATCCCGCTTCGGATAGTCCTTGAGTATCTGGTCCATGATCTCCGTCCACCAAGGGACCACGGTCGAGCCTCCGGTCCAGTCCTTGCGCCCCAGCGAGGCAAAGTCGTCATAGCCCATCCAAGCGCCGGCCACCAGATCGGGGGTATAGCCGATGAACCAAAGGTCTCGATTGTCGTTGCTGGTCCCGGTCTTTCCCGCCAAGGGACGCCGCAGCCGAGCCGCGTGGCTCCCGGTCCCGGAAGTGACCACGCCCTTGAGAAGATTGGTGGTCAGATAGGCGAGCTGCGGGGTCATCACCTCCTTCTCGGACGGCACGTGCTTCTCCAGCTCCTTGCCGGTGTTGTCCTCGACGCGGGCGATGGTATAGGGCAGCACATAGATGCCGCCGTTGCCGAAAGTCGCCAGGGCGCTGGTCATCTCCAGCGGACTGACCACGGAGGAGCCGAGCCCTAGCGCGGGCACGGGATCGAGCTCCGAGCGTATGCCCGCCCTATGCGCGATGTCGACGACCACGGGAGGGCCGATCTGCTCGATCAGCCTCACCGAGACCACGTTGCGCGACAGGGCCAGGGCCTTGCGCAGGGTGATCACTCCCAGGTATTTCCCGTCGAAGTTACCCGGGACCCATATCTTGAAATCCGGCGACTGCGCGAAAGGCGCGGTGGCCAGATTGATGGCGTATTGATCGGTGGCTCCCTCGAGCAGCCTCCAGTCGCGGCCGTCGCTATAATAGGCGACCGGGGTGTCCTCGACCAGAGTCGCCGCGCTCATCCCCGAGCCCAGGGCCGCGGCCCAAACGAAAGCCTTGAAGGTGGAGCCGGGCTGACGCCGCGCCTGCACGGCCCGGTTGAACACCGAGTCCCTGCCCCCGATCATCGCGTAGATGGCGCCGGTCTTGACGTCGATCACCGTGAAGGCCCCCTGGATCTTGGCAGGGGGGCTCGTGGAGAGCTCGACGCCCTCGACCGCGAGCGCGCCGCTCTCCATCTTGCTCTGCCATTCCTTGAGAGCCCGCTCGTCGAACTCGGCCAGACCTTTCTCCATGATGGCCTCGGCCGTCTTCTGCATGTCCAAATCGAGCGTGGTGTAGACCCTCAATCCCCCTTTCCATACCGCCTGGGTCCCGTAGCGGCGCTCCAGCCGCCTCCTCACATGCTCCACGAAATAGGGCGCCTCGGTCGAGGCCGGCAGATGCTTCTCCGTGGGCAAGGGGATGGCATGGGCCTCATCGCGCTGGGCGCTGCTGATCATGCCCTCGTCGTTCATGCGTTGGAGCACGATCCAACGGCGCTTAAAGGCGTTGTCGGGGCTGAAAAAAGGCGAGTTGGCGCGCGGCGCCCTGATCAATCCCGCCAAAAGGGCGCAATCCGCGAGGTTGAGCTCGGAGACCTCCTTGCCGAAATAGATCCGGGCCGCGGACTGCACGCCGTAGGCCCCCTCGCCGAAATAGACCTGATTGAGGTAGAGCTGAAGTATCTCGGGCTTGGAGAAGTTCCGCTCGATCTGTATGGCGAGCAGGATCTCCCGAATCTTGCGTATCCACTTGCGCAGGCCCTGCCGTTCCCTCTTAAGGAAAACCTGGAGAGCGAGCTGCTGCGTGATCGTCGACCCGCCTTGCCTGACCCGCCCGTAGGTGAGATTGACCAAGGCGGAGCGCAGCATGCCGCGGGGCGAGACGCCCCAGTGCCTGAAGAACTGGTCGTCCTCCACGGCGATCACGGCATTCTGGAGATCCTCCGGTATGCGCGACAGCGGCAGAAGGGCCCGCCTCTCGATGGAAAGCTCCGCGATCACGTTGCCCTTGATGTCGAAAAGCCGGGTGGTCAGCGGCGGGGTGTAATCCTCGAGCACCCGGATATCGGGCAAACCCGACAGCAGCCGACGCGTTCCGGCCGAGACCAGGATCAATGAAAAAAGGATAAGCGAGACGCTGGTATAGAATCTGGCCCGGGTCATGTTAAATGGATGTGATTATGACTGCGCGAATTATATCATTTAGGCTTGGAAAGCTATGGCGCGCGCTAAGAGTCCAGGGGTTTATGACGTCATCGTGGTCGGAGGCGGCGTCACGGGGGCCGGGGTGGCTCGGGACTGCGCCATGCGCGGGCTCAAGACGCTGCTGCTCGAGCGCGGCCGGCCGGGCGCCGCCACCACTCTCTCCTCGAGCCATCTCATCCACGGCGGCCTGCGCTATCTTCTGTATGACCGGCTCACCACTCACATGACCTGCTGGGACTCGGGCCATATCGTGCGCATCGCTCGGCCGCTGCTCGCCCAGCTTCCCATCGTTTGGCCGGTCTATCGCGGGCACGCGCATGGCATCGAGACCGTCGAGACCCTGCTCGAGGCCTATGACGCCTTTCAGCCCATGAAGGAGGGCCGGCCCCATCTCAGGCTCTCCGCGGCGGAGACCCTAAGGCTGTTCCCCGGCCTCTCCCCCGAGGGCCTCCTGGGCGCGGTCTCTTTCGACGAATGGTGGGTCGATCCCCTAGCCTTGGTGCGCGACAACCTGGCTTCAGCCCGCCGCCACGGAGCGGAGATACGGGCGGATTGCGCCGTGACGAATCTCGCCCGCGCCGAGGATATCGTCACAGGAGTGCTTTGCGGGGAGGAATGGATCGAGTCCAGGCTCGTGATCAACGCCGCGGGGCCTTGGATAGACAAGGTCGCCGGGATGGCCGGGCTGAGCATCCCTTTGCGCTTGCAGAAAGGCACGCATCTCGTCTATCGCAAGAAATTGACTCCGGCGGGCCTTCTGCTCGAGGCCGCGGACAAGGTCCGCTATGTGTTCATGATCCCCTCCGCGCAGGGCACGCTGGTCGGCCCCACGGACATCGCGGCTCCCCATGATCCAGACCAAGTCTCGACCGCTCCGAGCGAGATCAAGTATCTGCTGGATTCGCTCAAGCGCTATTTCCCGCGCTTTCCCGAGTCTTACGACGAGACCATCGTCGGCGCCCGGCCTATTTTGGGACAGGGCGGCAGCGAGAAGCTGCTGTCGCGGGAGTTCGAAGTATTCGATCATGAGCGCCGGGATGGATTGGCGGGATTGCTGACCATCGGCGGGGGCAAGATGTCCGATTTCCGGCTCATGGCCGAGACAGTCACCGACGCGGCCTGCGAAAAGCTCGGCGTGGCCGCCGGTTGCCGCACCCAGCTCGAGACGCTCTCGGGGGAGGCTCTAGGCCACGTCCCCGCTTATCCCAAGCCTCCCAAATGGCTGCGCCGCCTCCTGCGCCGGCACCCCCGCCTGCGCGAGTTCCATGCCATAGCCCATCTGGGCGCCACCTTCGCGGCGCATATGGCCCGTCGCCCTTTCTCCCCGCCGCTCGCCGACGCCGAGCGGTTCCGCGACCACTATTGCGAACCTTAGAAGCCGTGCCTAAAATACCCCGCGGGCCTTGTACCAGGGCTCGCCGCGAGTGGTGGGATGGGTGCAGTCGATGAACACCACGATCTGGCGCTGGGTCGCGATATAACCCCAGCCGCCGGTGTCGCGCAGCCGCGAACCGTCGATCTGACCGTCCCTGAGCACGTTGGGCGGATAGATCATGACCGAGCTATTTTCTTTGTGGGTCGAGGTCTCGACCGCCGGTATCTCGGCGAGGTACTTGGGAATGAGCTTGTCCAGGCTCTTGGGAATGCGGCGCTCGGCGCGAGTGAAGGCGCTCAAGCCTTCCTCGAGCTTGGCCAGGGCCGAGAGGGTCTGGCTTTCCTTGCTTCGTATTTCGGCGCGACGGACGGTCTCCTCCACCTCGCGGCTCACCTCGGAGTCACGGCGGTTGCCGGCGCAGGCGCAGAGCAGAAACAGGGAAATCAAAGGCGTGATTCGCATGGTTATGCCTCCGAATGACGATGCGATTTCAAGATCGTTCCGCCGCCGATGACCTCGTCCCCGCGGTAAAAGACCGCCGCTTGACCCGGCGTGACCGCGCGCTGGGGCTGCTCCAGCCGGATCAGGACTTCCTTTTCGGATAGGGACTCGATGGAGGCTGGCGCGGGTTCATGCCGATGCCTGATACGCGCCAAGAAACCGCGGCCGTGAGAAGGCGCTCCCGCGGTCCAGCTCAATCCGCCCGCTACGAACGATGAAAATCGAGCCTCCTCGTCGCGGCCTACAACCAAGGTATTAGTGGGGGCATCAATATCCAGCACGTAGAGCGGCTCTCCGCCGGCCAGGCCCAGGCCCTTTCTTTGTCCCACGGTATAAGAAGCCAAGCCGCGATGCGAGCCCAGGGCTCGACCCGCGGAATCGCGGATGGGACCGGGGGTAAAGGCCGCAACCGTTCCCTCCGGCGCTCTCGCGGTCAGGAACGAGCGATAGTCCTTGCGGGGCACGAAACAGATCTCCTGGCTCTCGGGCTTGTCGGCGGTCTTGAGCCCCAAGGCGCGGGCCAGCACGCGCACCTGCGCCTTGCTCAGCTCGCCCAGGGGGAAACGCACTCGGGACAGCTCGCGCGGCCCGAGGCTGTAGAGGAAATAGCTCTGATCCTTGTCGCGGTCGGCCGCTCGGTAGAGCTTGCCTTCGAAGACCCTGGCATAATGCCCTGTCGCCAAGATCTGCGCGCCCCAAGCCTCGGCCAGGCCCAATAACGCCCCGAATTTCACGGACCGGTTGCACTCCACGCATGGGTTGGGCGTCCGGGCGTGGAGATATGAATCGATGAAGGGCCTGACCACGGCATCCTCGAAAAGCTGGGCCATGTCGAGCGTGTAATGGGGGATCCCGATCTGCTCGCACACCCTCTTGGCGTCTTCGATATCGGCGGGAGAGCCGCAACAGCCGAAGCCGGTCTCGGCGCGGCCCAACAGCTTGAGCGTGACGCCGACCGTCTCGAACCCTTCCCGGGCCATGACCGCGGCGGCCACGGAACTGTCCACGCCCCCGCTCATGGCGACGACGGCTTTCGCGGCCATGGCCTAGCGGCTTCCGGCGGGAATGCGCCTGAGCTTATCCACCGCGGGCGGCAGGGCCTCCAGAAGCCGGGCTATATCGGCCTCGGTGCTGGACCAACCCATGGAAATCCGCAGCGAGCCCGTGGCCAGCTCCGGATCGACGCCCATGGCCGTGAGCACGTGCGAGGGAAGGGAGGAACCCGAGGAGCAGGCCGGGCCGCTCGAGACGCAGATGCCTTCCATGTCCAAGGCGATGACGAGCTGGTGGCCGTCGAGCCCTTGAAAGGAAAAATGCGCGCCGTTGGGCAGGCGCTGGGTCGGATGGCCGTTCAAGCGGCTGCCCGGGATCCGCAGCACGCCTTCCTCCAGCTTGTTCCGGAGCTTGAGCAGCTCGGAGGAATGAGACAGTTCCTTGAGCGCCAATTCGCAGGCCTTGCCCAAGCCCACGATGGACGCCACGTTCTCGGTCCCGCCGCGGCGGTTCTTTTCTTGATGCCCGGTGATGAGAGGAGAGAGCCGTATCCCTCGCCGCGCGTAGAGCGCGCCGATTCCCTTGGGCGCGTTGATCTTATGTCCGGAGATGGAGAGGAGGTCGACGCCCAACTTCTTGACGTCGAGCGGGATCTTGCCGGCGGATTGCACGGCGTCGGTATGGAAGAGCGCTCCTCGAGCCCGGCATAGCGCGGACAAGGCCTCGATCGGCTGTATGGTGCCGACCTCGTTGTTGGCGTGCATGATCGAGACCAACGACGTCCCGCCGTTGATCAAGGCCTCCACCGCGGCCGGGCTCACCAAGCCCAGGCCGTCGACGGGCGCCTCGGAGACGGAAAAATCGCGACGCTTAAGCTCTCCAAGCAGGCCGCGCACCGCGTCGTGCTCGATGGCGCTGGACACGATATGTTTTTTGGCGCCGCGGGACTCGTCATGAGCCTGCCAGGCGGCGCCCGCGATGGCCGCCACGTCCGACTCCGAGCCGCAGGAGGTAAAGACGATCTCGTCCTCGGCCGCTCCCAGCAGGGCCGCCACCTGGGCTCGAGCGTTCTCCACGGCCTTGCGCGCTCTTTGGCCCAGGAAATACACGCTATTGGGATTGCCAAATTCCCCTTTTAGGTAGGGGAGCATGGCCTCGAGCACTTCCGGGCGTACCGGCGTGCTCGCGTTATGATCGAGATAGACCGGCGACTTTCTCACTGACCGAAACCGAATCCCTGAAACAAATCGTCCTCGCCTTTCTTTTCGTCGGAGGGCTTCTCGGCCTTATCGGCGGCGGCCGGCTTGGTCCCCGGCAGGGCGGACTTGCCGCCATGGGCCGCGGTCACCGGCGCCACGATCGCCTTCCGTATGCCCTCGGTGAACGTGATCCGCCCCTTCTTGCGTTCGTAATACAAACGGAACGCGCTCTGCTTCATTTGCGGCTCATAGGCCTTGCCCAGGTTCTCGCGCTCCTGCTCCCACCCGGGATTATAGATCAGCTTGCCGCGCACGTCCACGATTCCCTTGAGTATGGGAAGGGAAAAACGGATGCGATAATAGCCGTTGGTATCGCTCACCCCGGGGTCGAAGGAGCTGATCGGGGTGGCGCTGCGATAATCCCCTTCCTCGATCTGGCTCTCGCCCACGGCCACCGCGCGCACCACCACTCCCTGCACCGGGCTATCCTGATAGTCGGTGATGATTCCCTGGATATAACCCTCCAGGAAACTGGCCTTCTTGGGAAGCGAAATGAAAAGCATCTCTCGATTGCCCACCAGCTTCTCGGTGATGGAAAGGTCGACCGTCCTGCCCTCGGCGAAGTCCTCGACCACGATCTTCTTGTTGGCGGGCCCGCATCCGGCCAAGGCGAGCAGAACGCCCAGGAACGCGAGCAAGGGCCTGGAGCCGATCATGCCGAATTTTAGCATTTTAGTGCGCTTTCGACGGAGCTGCAGCGGCCGCAGGCGCGGGCTTTTGCGGCGAATTCTTGACGAAGAATACCACGCGCCGGTTCTTGGCCCGGTTCTCGGGCCTATCGTTGAGAGCGATGGGGCGATGCTCTCCATAGCCGATGGCGCCCATTCTCGCCGCGGGAAGGCGGTATTTCTCGATCAGGAGCCTGGCGACCGCCGTGGCGCGCGCGGTGGAAAGCTCCCAATTCGAGTCGAAATATTGGTTCGAAATCGGCTGATTGTCGGTATGGCCCTCGATAATGATGTCATTCTGCTCGGAAAGCTTGCGCAAGGCGGGAGCCAGCTTCGAGAGCATCGCGTCTATCTCGGCGGTGGCCTCGGATGAGCCGCTCTCGAAAAACGACGCCATGCCTTGCTCCTGGAGGGTGATGTGCAGGCCCTCGTTATCGACCTTCACGCTGCCCTTCATCTGCCCTTGATCCATCATCTCCTGCACCTGCTTGGCCGCGGCTTGCACGTTCTTGTTGAGCGCGGCGGAAAGGGCGTAGAGGATGACGAAGAGGCAGACCAGCTCGGTCATCAAGTCCGCGTAATTGACCAGCCAGGCCGGGGCGGGATGCCCGATCTGGCAGACCTTGGGATCGGTCTCGTCGATGAATCCCTTCGGGGCTCGTAGTGGCATGGCTTTATTGCTTCTGAGGGGCGGCGGCCGGGGCCTTGACCATCAACCTCTTGGCCGGCTCCAGGTACGCCTTCAGATTGGCTTCCACCACGCTGGGCGTCGCGCCGCTTTGGAGCAGGAGCACCCCGCGCACGATGATCTCCTTGACCAGGAGCTCTTCCTCCGAGCGGCGCCTGAGCTTGCCGCCCATGGGAAGGAATATCAGATAGCCCGAGCCCAGGCCGAAAAAGGCCGCCGCCAAGGCCAGGGCCATGCGGCGAGGCACGGCAGCGACGTCCTCGATCGAGGACAACATCATGATCATGCCCAGGACCGTGCCGATGATGCCGAAAGCCGGGGCATAGGTCCCCATGGCGTTGAATATCTCCTGTCCGACCTTATGCCGCTCGCGGATGAAGCCGATCTCGGTCTCAAGCATGTTTCGGATGAACTCTTGATCCGCTCCGTCGACCACGAGCTGGATGCCGCGGCGCAGGAAATCGTTCTGGATGTTCTTGAGGTCGCCCTGCAAGGCGAGAAATCCCTCCTTCTTGGCCTTTTGCGAAAGTGACACGAAGGTGCCCACGATATCGGAGGTATCCTCGCCCGTGGAAAACAGCACCTTGCGCAGTATGCGGCCCAGGCCCACGACCTGGCTTAAAGGGTAATTGACCAGGGTCGCGCAAAAAGTCCCGCCCATCACCACGAGCAGGGCCTCCATGTTGGCGAAAGGCCGGAATCCGGCCCAGCCCTCCGAATGGAAGATCGTCATGACGGCCAAGGCGAAAAAGACCACGATGCCAGCGATTGTCGCTATATCCATTTACGGCTCCTTTCTCTCGAATCCTTTGATCGGGTTGACGGCCTTGGACTGCGCGTTGACCTTGCCCCGGTACTCGATGACCAGCGCCATGATCTGCTCGGAACTCTCGCGCACGAGGAAACGGTTCCCCGTGGCCAGGCAGATCACCGTCTCCTGTCCCGTCTCCAGGCTCTCGATCAGCTCCGCGTTGATGACAACCTCCGCGCCATTGAGCTTATGCAGCCTGATCACGCGCCGCCGCCTTGGGGCGGCAGGGGGCTGCTTCCCTGCTCGCGCGTCGCGTCCCGCTCCTGCGCGTAGTAACGCGCCATATGGGACTGGCGGGCCAGCTCGGCGCGCAGCTGCTCGACCAGCTGCTCGATCTGGCTGACCTGCGCCGCCTGGGCCGAGCAAAGCCTCTCGAGCCTGTCCTTGTCCGTGAGCAGCGACTGGCGCTCGCTCTCCAAGCCCAGCAGACGCTCCTGCGCCTCCTTGAGCTTCGATCCCAGGGCTTCCACCTCCTCGCGCGACGACTGGAGCTCGCGCTGGAGCTGTATCTTTTCCCTCGAGATCTCCAGCGCCGCCTCTTCCTGCCTGGAGGCGAGCCTCTGCGACCATTCCTGCTCCTTTTGGAGCCTTTCCTTGTGCAGGCGTTCGATTTCCACCTCGAATTGCCTCCGTGCCTCGTCCCAGTCCGCCTGCATCTTCCGGATGCGATCGGCCATCTGGCGCTCGACATGATCCCGCAGCTCCGTCTCCTTGCGGGACAGTTCCAAGGCCTGATCCCGTTGGACCTGCTCGCTGACCTTCGAAAGGCGGGCGCTCAATTCCTCCTGCGCCGCCGTCCTGAGCCGGGCCTTCTCTCCCTCGACCGACTGCATGGCCTGCTTGAGCGCCTCGGCGCGTATCTCCTTTTCCCGCTCGGCCCAACGCTTCTGCAGAACAATGAATTCGGCCTTGTAGCGCTCCTGCGCGCGTTCCCATTGCTGGCGGCCGGCCTGCAGTTCCTGAGCCTGGGAGCGCGCCGCCAAAAGCTGCCTCTCCAGGGCCGCGGCCACGCCGCGGACCTTCTGCAGTTCCTCGTTCGCCCTATCGGCCGCGTCCTTTTGCTTGCGGAAATCCGACTCCGCCTCGACGCGTATGCGCCGCATCTCGGACTCATGCTCCCCGCGCAGCCTCTCCGACAGGGTGGCCAGGTCCTTCTGAAGCCTGTCCTTCTCGGCGGAGAGCCGCTCCTCGCGCTCCTTGAGCTGGCCGAGAGCGCTTTCGAGCTCCCGTTGGGAGCGCTTGTGCTCGGCCTCGGCTTCGGCCCGCACGCGCCTTATCTCCATCTCGCTTTCCGACCTCAGCCGTTCCCCCAATGTCGCCAGCTCACGCTGCTCGCGCTCGAGCCGGTCTTGCACCGCCGTGATCTGCTGCCGGGCCACCGTCAGGTCGGCGCGCAGCTGGACGTTCTCCTTTTCCTTCTCCATCGCCCCCTGGATCCTGGCCTGAGTCTCGGCCCGTTCACGATTGAGCTCCTCGAGGCGCTCTGAAAGCCATTTCTTGTCTCCCAGCGCCTTGGCGAGCTCCAGGTCCGCGCCCTTGAGCTTCTCGGCCAGGGTCCTCAAGGTGCGAATCTCCTCGTCCTTGGCCAGGGCCAGCTTCTGCCATTGAGCCTTCTCATCGAGGAAGCGCCTCTCCATCTCCTGGATGCGCAACGCGAAATGGCTCTCGATCTCCTTGTCCTGGGTTTCGCGGGTCTGCATCTGATTGCGCAAGGTCGTGACCCAGGTCTCGCGCTCGGTATTGAGCTTCCCCTCCATCTCCTGAAGCCTAGCCTCGAGCTTGAGCCGAAGCTCCTCCTGCTCCTGATCGCGCCGGTCCCGTCGCAGCCTTTCCTGAAGCTCCTTGATGGAGACCTCGACCCGGGCGGCCGTGGCCACTTCCTCCTGCGCCTTGAGATTGGCCATGAGCACCTTTTCGCGCTCCGACTGCAAACTCTTCTCGAGCTCGGCGAGTTTTTTCTCGTACTCCTTCTGCTTCTCTTCGAATGAATCCGGCTTGGGAGGCGCCGGAGCGGCCGGCGCCGGAGCAGGAGTCGGCGCCATGTGCAGAGGAGGAAGACCGGGCGAAAGAGGGGGCAAGGCGACGCCCATCTGGGGTTTGGGCAGTCCAGGAAGCGGAGGCAGGTTGGGCGGAGAGGCCGAGCTTGCCGCGGGCCCGGGAGGTAGAAATGGAAGCGGAGGCAGGCCCGCGGGCAGCCCCGACGCCGGCAACGGCGGAGGCGGCTGTTTCCCGGGTCCGAGGGACGGCAAGGGCGGCAGTTTCTTCTTCGGGTCCTTAGGTTCTTCGGCCATGTCTTATCCCCTGGCTCCAGCTTGAGCCTTGAAGCTCTCCACCCACTGCCGGATCTGCGGATCCGGGTTGAACTGGAGCAGTTTCTCGTAATGAGCCAACGCCTCGCTGGTGCGTCCCAGCTGTTGAAGCACATTGCCCAAGTACTGATGCGCCTGCCAGAGGGCCGGGTTGAGAGACAAGGCGGCCTGGAAATACCGCAGGCTCTGCTCCATCTGTCCCGCGGAATGATAAGAGACCCCGGCATCGAAATAGGCCTGGGCCTGCGCCGGATCGCCCGCCGGGGCGGCGGCTGGCGCCGGCTCCGCGGCCTGCTCCTGCTGCTTGTGAGCGGCCGTGAACCTGTCGCGACGCCTTTCCTGGGCGCTCAAATCCTCTTGAAGGCTTTCGATGAGATCGAAACCCTCATCCCCCCCCTTCTTGCGGACCGTGATCTTGCCCTCGCGGTCCAGCACCTTGATGGTCTCCATGATCTTGACACGTTCCTCGTCCACTTGCGCCGGGGTCAGATTGCTGGTGTACTCCATGGACTCCTTGAGCAAGGAGGAGGCTCCCTGCGACATGTTCGAGAAGAATTTATTGATCACCTCCGGCGAAGCCCCTTGGAGCGCCCGGGCCATGCTCTCCGTCTTAAGCTCGCGCACGATGACCTGCATATCCCTGTCCGGAAAGCCCACGACGTCCTCGAAGACCAATATATGTTTGCGCACCTGCTCGTAGATCAGCGGCTTCTCGTTCTTGAGATAGTTCAGGATGTTGTTGCGGGTATTGACGTCGACCTCGTCGAGCATGGCCGTCAGCCTCTCCATGCCGCCCACGACGAAGTCCACGTTCTCCTTGATGTCCGTGTCGATGGCGATGACCTGCTCGCGCGTGACCTGGCGCACCCTCAGGGCCTCGAGCGCCACCTTGGCTTGGAGATCGACGGGCAGGCAGCTGATGAGCTGTTTGGCGAAGTCGGGGCGCAAGTAGCTGGCGACCACGGCCACCACCCAGGGTTCCTCCTTGCGCAGCAGGAACATGTAAGCCAGGCGCTTGATGTTATCCTCGTTGATGTAGGAAAACGGCTCGAATTTCTTCATATCATCTTCCTCCTCGAGCTCCGGCGGCGGCTCGGGTGGCTTGGTCTGGAAAGTGATGTCCATCTTGCTCTGCTCTTCGACCTTGCTCGTCTCCTCGCCCTTACCCTCCTCCCCTTCGCCTCCCCCTTCGTTCTCTATATTGACCTCGGCGGCGGGTTTCTCGCGCAAGGCGGCCACGTATTGCCTGAAGAACCGCCATAGAGGCCCGAACAGGAAGAGCAGGAACAGCAGCAGAAGAAGGGCGAATAAAAGCGGGATATAGACTTCGGGGCGCTTGAGATCCTCCCTCCAATCCGTCTTGCCCCTGTAAAACGGTGTCGGCCTGAAGAGAACCTGGTCCGGAGCGAGCTTGTATTGCGCCATGGCGTCGACGATGCGGTTGCGCACCAAATCGATCTGGGTTTTCTCGCGCAGCACCCCCTCGTCATGAGCCACCGTCACTCCCAGTCTCTTGAAGATGGTCTTGACCGCGTAACGCTCCTCCTGGATGCCCTTGACCTGTTGAGCCTGCTGCGCCGAGGCGGATTCCGGCCGATCCGGGGTTCCCGCCTGGGTGATGGTCCTGGGCTTGGGAATGCCCGGAAGGACGAAGGTCGTCTGCAGCCCGGCCCTTTGGCCGGCCCCCGACTTCTCGCGGTATTTCTCGGCCAAGCCCATGCCCGTGCGATTGGATTGCTCGCTTTCGACCTTGACCTCCATCTCCACGTCGACAAAGACCATGGCCATGCCCTTGCCCAGCATCGGATCGAGGATATCCTTCTGTATCTTCTCCTCGGATTCCTTCTTGATGCGGTTCTGCTCCTGCAGCAGGCCGATATCCGGAGCCGAAACGGCGGCCCAACCCCAGGCCGCCAAGCCCAGGGACAACGCGGCGGCAAGACTCCCGTATCGGCTATGAGACATTTCTAGAAGTGTAGGCGGCGCTTGTTAAATTTTCAAGGCGCGGCCCGGGCATGCTTACTTGATGTTCTGCATGAATTCCCGGATGGCCTTGTTGTTGGGATCGAGCTCGAGGGCCCTCTTCCAGACCGCGATGGCCTTGTCTTTCTGCTCCATGAGATAGAAGGCGCTGCCCATGATCTCAAGGGCGGTGACGTTATTGGGCTCGAGGTCCAGGACATCCTGGGAGCGGCGGATGGCGGCGTCGTACTTGCCGTCGTAGACCGCCTGGCGGGCGTCGTAGATCTTCTGGTCGATCCAGGTGAACTGCTCGGGGCCTTCCATGCGCCGGGTCATCTCCGCGACGCCGGCCTCCTTCTCGACCATGTTGAGCAGATTGAGCAGCTTCTCGTCCTTGGGGTTCTTGTTATAGGCGTAGCGCAAGGAATTGACCGCGCCGCGCAGGTCGCGGCCGTCCACGTAGGAGATGACGCCCTTGCGCACGAAAGCCTGGGTCTCCTCGCCGCCCGTGGCCTGGGACACGAATGAGGTGACGTTCATCAAGCGGGCGAGCATGGCCTGGATCTGCTTGTTGCCGGGCTGGCCATCCAGGGCCTGGTTGAACTTCTGGACGGCCAGGGCGAAATTGCCCTCGTTGAAGGCGTCGAAGCCCTGCTTGAGCACGCCCTTGATCTGCGCCGAGGAGCGGTCGCCCTTGGATTGGCCGAAGCGGAAGCTGAACGAGAAGCGCGTGCTCGAACCCAGGTCATGCAGGCCCTGGGCGATATCGATGCCGAAGCTGCGGAAATTGAGACCGAAGCCGAAGTCCGTCTCCTGGATGGCGGGCACGCCCATGAGGCCGAAGCGGAAGGCGAACCAGCGGGTCACCCAATACTCCCCGCCGAAACGAAGGTCGACCGTACCGCTGAGCGGGCGGCTGGCGTCTAGCCCCAGGGTCAGCCTCTCCTTGAAGAGCCGAACGGAGTTTCCAAGCTTGATGACCACGGGAAGCTTGTCGTCGGTGTCGCCCGTGCTTTGGGAAAAGACGTTCTGCAGGCCCAACCCCAGCCGATAAGGCCCCATGACCTTCATGGTGCCGAGGTCGAGGGTCTTGAAATCGTCGGAGGAGCTGTCGAGCTGGCGGGTCACCTGCTTGATGGTCGCGCCGAAAGCCACGGTCTCGGTCACGCTCTTGCCCCAAGAAAGGCCGATGGCTCTCTGCTGATCGGAGAAGGACCCGCCCTTGTTGATCACCGAGGGCTCCTGCGTCGCCTGATTATAGGTCACATCCACCTTCTCGAATCCGCCCGAGGAAAGCTGGGTCATGCTCAGGGAGAAGACGCTGCCGCCCTTGAGCGGATGGGCGTAGCCGATGTACATGAGCTTGGTCTGGGCGAAGAGGCTGGCCTGCATGGTGGTCAGCTCCTTGCGCTGGAGCTGGGAGAGGCCGGCGGGGTTCCAATAGGCGGCGGTGGCGTCGTCCGATATCGCGTAATAGGCCCCTCCCATGGCCAGGGCCCGCCCTCCCACGCCGTAGGACATGAAAGCGCCCGGCTGCCCGTTGGATTGGGCCATCGCGGAAGGCTCTGAAAATATTAAAACCACTGCGGCCAAATGAATAACCGCGAATGGTTTAAAAGACTTCCAAGACAGAGTTCTCTTTCTCTGTTCGTTCATGTGTTCGGCAGCCTGACGCTCCCCGAGGGAGTCACGGCTTTGCGCCCCCGCCTTACAGCGGGTTTGCCTTTACCAGACCCTTACGACTGCCTGGTACCCCCTTGCGATTACGCAGAGGGTATCGCTTCCACGAAACTAGTTAAGTATAGCCGGATTTCTTGACCTGTCAAGGCCCATAAAAGACCTGGGAAGTCGCGGTTGGCGAGCGGTCAGAACAACTTCCCATGGTCACGTCGAAACCAGATTATCCTGTAAAAATAAGTCGAAAACTATCGCCCTGTGTCACGGTGACACGGGACAGGATATCTCTCTTTATATTTCCTATATTTTTTCATTTAAGCTCGACCATGAGCCACCGAGGCTCACTAGAGGGCCTTGCATCGCCGCGATGAGGCTGTTAAAATAAAATCATGGCCGCTTCCAAGGATGAGATCGAGGAAAGACGCCGGCGCCAGCTCTATTTGACCATCGGCGGGGTTCTTTCTCTGGTCTTACCTCTGCTCGGCCTAGCGTATTTGAAGTTGAGCGATAACAGCCCCAAAATACGGGCCAGCACCGGCGCCTTTTTCTCGCAAAGGCAGGCGGGAAGCCGTAGAAGCGAGCCCTCGCCGGTAGTGGCTCCTCCGGTCTCGGTGCGGCCAGAGAAACCGCTGCCCAGCCAGTCAAAACCCGCGGCGAAGGCGGCTCCCTCGCAAGACTCCATGAGCTTTATCCGGGGAGGCTCGGACTATTATCCGGAAGAAAAACCAGCGGCTTCCGCAGCGCCACCCAAGCCCAAGCCGGCCGCGCCGGCAAAACCCCCCAAGAAAGAGCCTTCAAGGCAAGCCAAGAAGAGCTTCGCGCCGCCCAAGCTCAAGCCGGTGCAGGGGTTCTCCAATTTCCGAGGCCAATCGGGGGCTGGGTTAGGCACCCAAGCCGCCAATCCGCAAGTCCCGTCCATCCCGAACATGCTTCAAATGCCCGCGGGAGCGCAGGTCCCGCCTAACGTGCAGGAGATGCTCAAGAACATACCCGGGGCCGGCTCAGGGCAGTAAGGAGCTTAGCGGGAGGCCGGGGCCGCCTGCCGCGAGCGAGACACCACGTCCCCGATCTCGCTTAGATTCTCGACCACGACGATCCCGGCTTCTCTCATCGCCTTGATTTTGGAGGCGTGCGTGCCGGCTCCTCCCTCGACGATCGCGCCGGCATGCCCCATGCGCCTTCCCTCCGGAGCGCTGCGGCCAGCGATGAAGCCGAATACGGGCTTGCTCATCTTGCGCTTGAAAAAGGCGGCCGCCTCTTCCTCGGCCGAGCCGCCGATCTCGCCGATCATGACGACGGCCTCGGTCTGCGGATCTGACTCGAAGAGCTCCAGTATATCGGTAAACGAGCTTCCCGGTATCGGATCACCCCCGATCCCCACCACGGTCGATTGGCCCAGCGCGTTGCGGGTGAGTTGATGCACGGCCTCGTAAGTCAAGGTTCCCGAGCGCGACACCACGCCGATGGGTCCCGGCGTATGGATATAGGCGGGCATGATACCGGCCTTGGCCTGGCCGGGAGTGATCACCCCCGGGCAATTGGGACCGATCAACCGGCGTGGCCGGGACTTGACGGACAGAAAGCGCTTGACCACGGCCATGTCCTTGACCGGCATCCCCTCGGTGATGCAAATGATCAGGTCGATGCCCGCGTCGGCCGCCTCCATGATGGCATCCGCGGCGAAAGGCGCGGGAACGAAGATGAGCGAAGTGTCCGCTCCGGCCTTCTCCACCGCCTCATGCACGGTGTCGAATACCGGCCGCTCAAGATGGGTCTGCCCGCCCCTGCCGGGCGTCACGCCGCCCACGATCGGGCTGCCGTAATCCAAACATTGCTTGGCGTGAAAGCTGCCCGCCGAACCGGTGAAGCCCTGGACGATGATGCGTGATTCCTTGCTGAGCAATATGCTCATGACGCCGCTCCGTTACGGTGCCCGTTGTTCTGCGCGGCCTGCACCGCTTTCTGCGCCGCGTCCCACAGATCCTCCGCCTGGACCACGGAAAGGCTGGAGGAGGCCAGGAGCCGCCGCCCTTGCTCGACATTGGTTCCCTGGAGCCTCACGACGAGCGGCACCTTGAGCTTGACCTTCTTGACCGCGGCCAGGATTCCCGCGGCGATCATGTCGCATTTGACGATGCCGCCGAAGATATTGACCAGTATCGCTTTGACCTTGCTGTCCTTGAGTATGATCTGGAAGGCCCGGGTGACCCGTTCCTCGTCGGCCGATCCCCCCACGTCCAAGAAATTCGCCGGGCGGCCTCCCGCCAGGACGATGGTATCCATGGTCCCCATGGCCAATCCCGCGCCGTTGACCATGCAACCGATATTGCCGTCGAGTCCTATATAAGAGATGTCGGCCTTGCGCGCCTCCCGCTCCAGAGAGCTCGTCTCGTGGTCGGTTTTCTTGGCCAGCTCTTGGTGCCGGAATAGGGCGTTGTCGTCGGTGATCAACTTGGCATCCAGTGCCAGCAAGCCCTTGGGCGTGAAGGCCAGCGGATTGATCTCGAGAAGGCTGCAGTCGTACTGGATAAAGACCGTGGCCAGGGCCTTGGCCAGCTTCACGAATTCCCCCACGCGCTGCGCGGGTATCTTCAAGTCGAAGGCAAGCCTGCGGGCCTCGTAATCCCGAAGCCCCGCCACCGGGTCGAAAGGCAGGCGAAGTATGGCCTGCGGCTTCTCCTCCGCCAGCTTCTCGATCTCCATCCCGCCCTCGGCCGAGGCGACCACGACCGGACAGGCGCCGCGGCGGTCGATCAATATCGAGAAATAAATCTCGCGCTCGATCTTGGCAGCCCCCTCGACGAGCACCTCCCGCACCTTGATGCCCTGGCCCTTGGTCTGATGGGTGACCAGATTCATGCCGATGATGGACTTGGCGGCCGCTTTGGCTTGCGCGGCGGTCTTCGCCAGCTTGATCCCGCCCGCCTTGCCTCGCCCTCCGGCAAGCACCTGGGCCTTGATCACCCAGGGGCCCTTACCGGCCCGGCGCAAAGCCGCGGGCAGGCCCGCGGCGGTCTTGATCACGCCGCCGGAGGGCGGCAACGGCACTCCATGCGGGCGCAAAAGTTCCTTGGCTTCGTATTCGAGGAATTTCATCGCTGTCCTATCTCTGGGTGATGGGAAGGAATTTACGGGGCGCGGGCCCGTCGTAAATGGAATTGGGCCTGAACAGCCTGTTCTCCTGCCAATACTCGAGAACGTGCGCGGTCCAACCCGCAACGCGCGCTATGGCGAATATCGGAGTGAATAGATCGGTGGCGATGCCCATCTGGTGGTAGATGATCCCGGAATAAAGATCCACGTTCGGGAATATCCCCTGCTTGCCCTTGCGCTCCACCATGACCTTCTCCAGTTTCTCGTTAACCTTGAAAAAACGGGAAAACTTGGTCTTCTCGGAAAGCCTGCGCGCATACTCCTTGAGGATGCGCGCGCGAGGATCATAGCTCTTATAGACCCTATGCCCGAAGCCCGTGATCTTGACCTTCTTGGCCAGGGCCTCATCCACGTAGGCCTCCACGTTCTTCGGATCCCCTATCTCGAGGAGCATCTTGAGCACCTCCTCGTTGGCGCCGCCGTGCAACGGCCCCTTGAGAGCCCCCACGCCGGCCGAGACGGCGGAGTAGAGGTCGGAAAGGGTGGAAGCCACGACCAGCGAGCCGAAGGTCGAGGCGTTCATCTCATGGTCGAGATGGAGCACCATGGCCACGTCCATCACCTTCGTGGTGGCCTCGTCGGGCTCGCTGCCGAAGAGCATGTACAGGAAATTGGCGGCATGCCCCAGTTTGGGATGGGGCTCGACGGGCTTCTGGTTCTGGCGCAGGCGGTGGAAAGTGGCGACAATGGTCGGAAACTGAGCCGTGAGCGCGACGGCCCGGTGAAGATTGGCCTCGGGCGAGCGCTCCGGGTTTTGATCGAAGGTGGCCAAAAGCGAGGCCACGGTCCTTAAAGCGTCCATGGGATGGGCGGTGTGCGGCATCATGGCGATGAAATCAACCACCTGCTGCGGCAGCGTGCGCTTGTTGCGCAGTTCCGCTTTCAGGCTTTCCAATTCCTCATGTCGCGGGAGCCGGCCGTGCCAAAGCAGGAAGGCGCATTCCTCGTAGGTCGAGCCCTCGGCGAGCTCTTCGATGGGATAGCCGGCGTAATAGAGCTTGCCCAGGTTGCCGTCGATCTGGCACAGCTTGCTCCGAGCCGCGACCACGCCCTCGAGGCCGGCCGCGAAGGATTCGGGCTTCTTGACCGACTGCAGCAGCGCGTCCGCGCTCGATTGGGGCTCCGCCATGATAGTCTCTCCTCTATCCTTTCATTGCACGACTCATTGCACGACCCAGGTCTCGCCGCCCCTAAGAAGCTTCTGAAGATCCGGCGTCCCGACTTTCTTGGCCTCCGCGACCTGGCCGTTGATGAGCTCATGAAGGGCGGGACGCTCCACGCAGCGGAATACCCCCTGGGGAACGGGATAATCCGGTCGTTCCATCCGGGCCAGCATATGAGCCAGCGCTGGGCTCGGCGCCTTCTCGTCGTGCACGAGTAGATCCGAGGGCGCCTTGCCGGGCTCGAAAGCCACCACTTCCGGCATCCACCCCTTGAGCCTGATGCCCCGGTTCTTGTTCTTGCCGAAGACCAGCGGCTGGCCGTGCGCGAGGTTCACCGTGGTCTCATCCCTCATGGACTTCTCCGACACTTCCTCCCACGCCCCATCGTTGAACACGATGCAGTTCTGGAATATTTCGACGAAGGCGGAGCCTTTGTGCTTGGCCGCGCGGGAAAGGACATCCGATAGGAAGTTCAGGTCTGTATCCACCGCCCGAGCCACGAAGGTCGCCTCCGAGGCCAGCGCGATCGATATCGGGTTGATGGGATAATCGACCGAACCGTAAGGGGTGGACTTGGTCTTCTTGCCCACCTCGGATGTCGGCGACGTCTGGCCCTTGGTCAGGCCGTAGATCTTGTTATTGAAGAGCAGTATCTTGATGTCGACGTTGCGGCGCAGGGCATGGATGAGATGGTTGCCGCCGATGGACAGCCCGTCGCCGTCGCCGGTGACCACCCAGACTTGCAGGTCGGGCCTCATGCATTTGAGCCCCGTGGCGAAGGTCGGAGCCCGGCCATGGATGGAATGGAAGCCGTAGGTGTTCATGTAGTAAGGGAAGCGCGAGGAGCAGCCGATCCCAGAGATGAACACGTATTTTTCCCTCGGGTGGCCCAGGGAAGGCAGAAGTTTCTGCACCGTCGCCAGAATCGCGAAATCCCCGCAGCCTGGGCACCAGCGCACCATCTGATCGGAGACGAAATCCTTGCGCGTGAGCATGGGCCCGGAAGCGGGCAGCGATGTCAGTTCCTCGTCGTTCATGGTTTGCCTCCGGCGATCAGCGCCTTGATCGCGTTCTCGATCTCCGAGATCTTGAACGGCTGGCCCTTGATCTTGTTGAGCCCCACCGCCGGCACCAGGTATTTGGCGCGCAATAGCTTGAGCAGCTGCCCCATATTCAGCTCCGGGACGAGCACGTTCTCGTAACGGGATAGAATCTCGGCCAAGTCCGGCGGCAGAGGGTTCAGATAGCGCAGGTGGATCGAGGCGACAGGCTCTCCCCGAGCCTGGCAATTCTTGACGGCCGCGGTGATCGCGCCGTAGGTCGACCCCCATCCGACCACGAGCACCTTCCCGGTTCCCGGGCCCAAGACCTGCGTGGGACCGATCTCCTGGGCGATCTTGTTGACCTTGGCCGCGCGCAGCCGGACCATCCGCTCGTGATTTTCCGGGTCATACGAGACATTGCCGGTGACGTCTTGTTTTTCAAGCCCGCCGATGCGGTGCTCGTAACCCGGCGTCCCGGCCGAAACCCAAGGACGAGCCAGGGTCGCGTCGTCGCGCTGATACGGCTTGAACTGCTCCTTGCTTGGAAGAACCGGGGATTGGAGCTTGGGCAGCTTCGACACCTCCGGCACCAGCCAGGGCTCCGAGCCGTTGCCCAGGTAGCCGTCGGACATGAAGAACACCGGTGTCATGTACTTGATGGAAATACGAAAGGCCTCAAGGACCATGTTGAAGCAGTCAGCGGGGGTGGCGGCGGCCAAAACCGGCACGGGGCATTCTCCGTTGCGCCCATAGACGACCTGGAGCAGATCCGCCTGTTCGGTCTTGGTGGGAAGGCCCGTCGAAGGCCCTCCGCGCTGTATGTCCAAGATGACCAGCGGCAGCTCCACCATCACGGCCAAGCCGATGGCCTCCGACTTCAAAGCAACGCCCGGGCCGCTGGTTCCCGTGGCGGCCAGCCTCCCGCCGAAAGCCGCGCCCACCGCCGAGCCGATCGCCGCGATCTCATCCTCGGCTTGAAACGTGCGAACGCCGAAGACCTTGTGCTTGGAAAGCTCGTGGAGTATATCGGAGGCCGGAGTGATCGGATAGGAACCGTACCACAGCTCGATCCCCGCCAAATGGGAGGCGGCCACCATGCCTAGGGCCGTCGCCTCGTTACCCGTGATGTTCCGGTAAAGCCCGGGAGAGATCGGGGCCTTCTTGACCCGGTAATGATGGCCGAATATCTCGGCGGTCTCCGCGAAAGCGTTGCCGACATGCAGCGCCTTCTGATTGGCCTCCACCATCAGAGGGGTCTTCTTGAATTTCGCCTCGATCCAGCGCAGGGTCGGCTCCATGGGTCGATCGTAAAGCCAATACATCATTCCCAGGGCGAAGAAATTCTTGCAGCGTTCCGCTTGGACCTTGGTCAAGGACATCCCCGTGAGCGCGTTGGCCGTCAGGCGGCTGAGCTCGACGGCGATGACGCGATAATCCGAAAGCGAGCCGTCCTCGAGCGGGCTCGCGGCGTAACCGACCTTGCTGAGGTTCTGAGAGCTGAATGCGTCGGTGTTGACCACCAAAATGCCGCCCTTGTTGAGATCCTTGAGATTGGCCTTGAGCGCCGCGGGATTCATGGCCACCAGCACGTCCGGAGCGTCTCCCGGGGTCAGGACCTCGCGGGAGCTGAAATGAATCTGATAGCCGCTGACTCCGGGCAAGGTTCCCGCCGGGGCCCGTATCTCGGCCGGGAAATCCGGCAAGGTGCTCAGGTCGTTGCCGGCGAAGGCCGTCGAGGTCGTGAACTGCATGCCGGTCAGCTGTATGCCGTCTCCCGAGTCTCCGGCGAAACGGATGGTGACGGAGTCGATTTCCTCGGCCGTCTCCTGCTTCTGGTTCTTCGGCTTTGTGTTGGTCTTACTCACGATATCAGCTCCTGAAATCCGTGGGGCCAGACAGGTATCTCATCGTTTTAACGGGGGAACGACTATTTAAAGTATACCGTTTACGTTTACCCAAATCAATCATACCTGGGCTGGTGCAACAAGGCGACCACCGCCGCCTCAGGACTGAGCGTTGTCGGCGAGCGGACAGGGCGGAAGCTGAGAACGACTCCTTTACGCGTTTGACCCCGTCCCTCTCCTTCAGGAACACGCAGGCCGGGACGGGGGACTCCGAAGCACCGCATCTCTTCTTGAGCACCTTCCGGTTATCGGGCACGGATGCGGCAAATTCTGAAGGGTGCCTATCACATGGCATAAAACCCTGAGTTCCGTCTCAAAAGACCGTTCAGAAGGAAGGGAGTCGGTATGGCGGGCGATAGTGACGGTCACGACGTTGTTCTCCCCTGATAAGCTCCGTTGCTTTTGACAACCCAGGATGGGCCCGAGGGCCAGCGCCCACCGTGAGGATTGCCTGAATGACCACGCCAAGAGGTCGGAACAGAACAGCGAGCCGAAAATCAGAAACGCCCCCGACAGCGCCCTGAATCCATTATACGGCGACACTCGTGTCCGGTTAAAAACAAAGAATCCTCCGTCATTGGTAGACTGGTTGTGTCGAGCAACCTAAATCCACCGACGGAGGACTCTTCACGTGCATTCTAACACAATCCTCAATCAGCTGC
>JACQPG010000113.1 GCA_016207665.1 Elusimicrobiota bacterium
CGGGCCCGCGGGGCGGCGCGGCGAAAGCGAGCTGGATCTGTTGGCGGCGCGGCTCAACGATTTTTCGCGAGAGCGCGCGGCTCCGGAGCCTTCCGAGCCGGGGCTCGACTGCGAGGTCATGGATTTCGGGGCCGTCGAGCGGCTCGCGGATCGATTCGGCATCGAAGTCCTCGAGCTTCCCGAGAACCTGCCATCGACTGTTTCTTTGGATGGCCGATCCTATCCGAGCTGCGTGATCGTCACGGCTCGCAGCCTCCTGCGAGCGGGCGACTTGATCCGATTCCGGGAGAGTTTGGACTATTTTCGGTCCCTGGCCGCCGATACCCTGAAGGCTCGCGTCCAAGAATGGCTCGAAAGCCGTTAGGTATTGACAGTGTCTCGCGCTCTGTTAAGCTTAGGCATAGGCTCCTTTATGTATAGACGGCCCTGGATATTAGCCCTCATCGCGGTGTTGGTCTACGGCGCGGCCGGCATGGCCGCTCCAGCAGGGCGTCCCAAGAAAAAAGCGAAATCCAAAAAGACTTATGACTATGATCAGTCGAAATACAAGGTTTATCGGCAGTTGACCGAGGATTCCACTTATAGGTTCGACGCCAGCGGCAAGCCGGTCAAGAAAAAGTCGAAATCGAAGAAGAAGCCGGCCGAAAAGAAGAGCCCGGAGAAGACAGCGCTTCCCGAGGACACTCTTATACAGTCCAAGGACTGAACCGTGCCCAAGGAAAGGATAGTCCTGGTCGTCGATGATGATGCCGGGTTGAGCCTGCTTCTCGGTTGCGTGGCCCAGGAGCACGGGCTTCGTGTCGAGACGGCCAGGGACGGGGTCGAGGCGGTGGGGAAGATCCCGTATTACAAGCCGGATCTCATCATCCTCGATCTGATGTTGCCCCGCATGAGCGGTTACGACATCCTTCAGATGCTTCAGAGCGGGGGAGCCTCGAAAACCCCCATCCTGGTGGTCACCGGGGCCTTCATCGATCAGATACGCGACCGCATCGCGGCCTGTCCCAACGTGGTCGACATATTGCAAAAGCCGATCAAGCCGGAAAGACTGCAAGAGGCCATCATCAGAGCCCTCGAGGGCTCCGTGACCGACTAAGAGCGGCGCGCCGGCGCCTGGAGGTCAAGTCCCGATAAGGCTCGCGCCGGCGCGCCGCTATATCCGTCGGCTAACGCGCCAGATTCCCCGCGTTGATCACGCCGCCGCCCTGCTCGTCCGAGGAGAGGTTCGGCAGGCGCTGGGCCGCGCGCGAGAGCGCCGACCTGACCTGATCCGGGGTGGCGGCTCCCAATGAGACGGCCAAGGCCGCGAGGCCGCTGACATGGGGCGTGGCCATAGAGGTCCCCGAATAGGCCTTGACCCCGCTCGGGTCGTGGCTGAGCGGCACGGTGGAAGGCACCTGGAGGCCTGGGGCGATGAAGTCCACCTCGGGTCCGCGGCTGGACCAGCGGGTGATTCCGTCGTTCTGATCCAGCGCCGAGACCGCGATGCATTCCTCGTACTTGGCCGGATAGCCGACCGGGCTCGAGTTGCCCTTGCCGTCGCCGTTGCCGGCCGCGCATACGATCGTGCTTTGCTGGGCGGCCATTTGCAGGGCCATCTGGAGGAAGGGTATCTCCTGGGCGGCTCCGAGGCTCATGTTGATGACGTTGATCCCGTTCTGCGCGCACCAGATGATGCCGTCCATGATGGAGAAGAGCGAGCCGCTTCCGTCCTTGGTCAGCACCTTGACCGCGTAAAGATCGGCCTGTGGCGCGACTCCGGCCACTCCGTAGCCGTTGAGCTCGGCGGCGATGATGCCGGCCACATGCGTGCCGTGGAAGTGATCGTCGTGCCAGGGGGCGTTCTTATCTAGGGAGTTGTGGCCACCCTTGACGCGGCCCTTCAAATCCGGATGATTGGGATCGATACCGGTATCGACCACGCCCACCTTGACGCCGGCTCCTTGGCTGCGGGGCCAAGCCGCCATCGCGTTGACCCGGCGAACTCCCCAAGGGGCTTCGGGCGAGAGTGGGCGCCATGGGAAAGCGTTGGATTTGAAGCGCGGGAGCGCCCTTATCTGCGCCTCGACGGCCGGCAGCGAGACGTCCTGGAGGCTCGCATTGGAATCGATCCACCTCCTCCAGATATCGGGCGCCACGCGGGCGATCTGAGGATGCTGCTCGAGCCTGCGCGCCAAAGCCGAGGCTTGGCCGCGCGGGGCCTCGATGAGTATCACCTTCAGGGCGGGTATCTCGCGCAGCACCTTGAGGCCCTCGGTATCGACGATCTGCCGTTGGTCCAGGGTCGAAATGCCCGATTGGAACGCGACTATGAGCCGGTCTTCAGCGCCTTGGGCGGTGAGGGCGGCATATTGCGCCCGCGCCGGGGATCCCAGAGCCAGCGCCAGGGCGAAGATCCATAGCCATTTGGACATAAACACCTCCGTTTGAGAAATCACTACCGCGAGACCATAGCATATTTAGGCCAAAAGACCCATTATATTTTAGGCCTTTAGGCCTAGGACTTGACCCATGGAATTAGATGCCTATAATAACGACATGGGGAGCAAGGTCGCTATGAAGGCGGCGCGCTGGTCGCTATTGGGCCTGGCCTTGGGCGGACTAGCCGCAACCCTTTTCGCGGACCCCACGATCTGGTCCGTTTCCTTGTTTTTCGGCTCCGGCGCCCTGTGGTGCTGGCTCAAATGGCGCCGGGCCCTGGTTCTCGACGGCTTGCGCCGGCGAGCGGATCAATAGCCTAAGCCGTGCTTGATCTTTTCCCGCGTCTCGCGATAGGCTTCCCGTCCGGCTCCCCTGGCCGCCCCGATAGCTCCAGCCACCTTGACTCGCGCGGGTATTCTTTCGCTCAAGCGCGATAGCAGGCCCTTGTGCTTGCGTGTCCCGCCGGTCCCACGTCGTTTTAGCAGATGGAGGTGTCATGGCGAGGACGGGGCTGTCGAATTATTTTTGCCGAGCTGCTGCGTTCGAGCCAAATATCCTAAAATAAACTCGGGGCAGGTGGTGGAACTGGCAGACACAAGGGACTTAAAATCCCTCGGCCGCAAGGCCTTGCGGGTTCAAATCCCGCCCTGCCCACATCTATATATGAAGATCGCGTCCCAAGGCTATATATTCATCGGCCTCGGTCTAGCGGGCGTCGCGCTGGGCTGGTTGGCGGCCTATTTCGGCTGGTCCCGCGCCGGCTTATCCCTGGCGGGGCTCGGCCTTCTGTTCGCCGGTTTTTGCGCCTATTTCTTCCGGGATCCCGAGCGCCCCGCGCCTTCGGATCCCGCCAAGCTCTATTCGCCCGGAGACGGGCGCGTATTGAGCGTGGCTCGGGAGGGCCCCTCCGATATCGTGACCGTGCGCATATTCCTGTCCATTTTCGACGTGCACGTCCAAAGGGCTCCGACCGCGGGAGTGGTCGAAAAGGTGGTCTATCAGAAGGGCAGCTTCCGCGCCGCCATGCTCGATGAGGCCAGGGCCAATGAGCGCTGCGTGATGACGCTCAAGCCGGAGGGCCGCTCCGAGCCGGTGGTCGTCGAGCAGATAGCCGGACTGATCGCGCGGCGCATAGAATGCTGGCCCAAGCCGGGCGACCAGCTGTCCGCCGGACAACGCTACGGCATCATCTATTTCGGTTCGC
Source organism: Elusimicrobiota bacterium (assembly GCA_016207665.1). Taxonomy (GTDB): domain Bacteria; phylum Elusimicrobiota; class Elusimicrobia; order UBA1565; family UBA9628; genus JACQPG01. Next base: position 3,626 of record JACQPG010000113.1, read on the forward strand.
AGGCGGCTCTGCATCTGCCGGGTTCGGCGCGTTGCCTGGTCAAACCGGGAGACCGGGCCGTCGCCGGCATGACTCCTATCGCGGAATGGAAAAATTGAACCTCAAGCGGGGCGGTCAAGTGCTCGCGCCCTCGCTCTTTACCGTCGGCAATATGGCTTGCGGTTTCTACGCGCTCTTGTCCGCTCATCAAGGCGAGTTCGTGGCGGCCGCGACCGCCATACTGGCAGGCATCGCCTTCGACGCGTTGGATGGCCGGGTGGCCCGTCTTGTCCACGGGGAGTCGCTTTTCGGCATAGAGTTCGACTCCCTTTCGGATTTCCTGACTTTCGGAATCGCTCCGGCGCACATGATGTATGCCTTCATGCTCAAGGACTATGGCGTTTGGGGCTATCCCATGGCCTTTTTTTTCGCCATGTGCGGGGGACTGCGCCTGGCCCGCTTCAACGCGGTGGCTCATGATTCCGGGGCCAGCAAGAGCCATTTCACGGGGCTGCCCATACCAGGCGGCGCCGGCTTCTTGGCGTCCTTCGTGCTCCTCTACCAGATCATCGAGGAGGGCAAGCCGGCCCACACCTGGAAATTCCTGATGGACCAGGTGCCGTTTCTCTACGGATTGGCTCCATTCATGGTCTTGGCCATCGCCTTTTTGATGATCTCGACCATCCCCTATCCCGCGTTCAAGCAGCCCAATGTGCTGCAGCCGCGTTCGGTGAAGATATTGCTGGGGGTGGTGACGGGCGCGCTGTTGATATTCATCTATCCCCAGAACACGATATTCGTCGTGTTCCTCTTTTACGCCCTGCTGGGGCCTGTGGGTTGGGGGTTGCGTCTGTTGTCGAGGCTCATTGGCTGGAAGCGCTTCGAGCCGGAGCCCCGGCCTCGAGACGCGGACGGGCCTACTTCTTAAAGAAGAAGAAACCGATTGCCGCCCCGATCAAGGCCGCGCCCAGCGCCACGCCGATGAAGGGCCCCGTGGCCAAGCCGAAGGACAGGGCGACCAAGCCGCCCACGCCCCAGCCGGCCGCGGCTCCGGCGATGGATCCCACGGCCGTGTCGGAATCGAAGGCTCCCTTGATCTTGTCCAGCATCCCGCTGAAAAAGCCCTTCTTATCGGATGCGCTGGAGTCGCCCGCATTGCCCCTGGCCTTGCTTCCTAATCCCTGCGGTTGCAGGTCCTTGACCGTGAGATCATTGACCCCTTGGCCGGGCGGGGCCGAAGGCGGCGGAACCGGCGTGATCACGCTCAGTTGGGCGCATAGCGCGCTCTTGGGCGTGGCCGGAGCAGCGACCACGACGGGAGCCGCCACATCCTTTTGATGCCCGTCGAAATGCCCGTAATCCTTGGCCGTTTCGATGGTCTTGCCGGCTTGCTGGGATTGACGCTCCAGGCGCCGCGCCTCCTCGAAGGCCTTTCGAGCAGGTAGCTCGGCAGCGGGTCTGCTCGAGCCGGGCTCTTGGGCGCAAAGCTCTTTCAGGAAGCTGTCACGAAACGCGGAGAGCTGATTGTCTTTCTGGGCCTTGCGCACGTCTCCGATGAACTTGTCCCGGTAGGCCTTGTCCTTGGAAAGGAGGAATTGCCTGATTAGATACCTTTTCGCCTTATCGGCTTCATTTGGATAAAGCGCGGACAAGGCCTCGTCTAGCTCCCTGTTGGAATCGGTTCGGGAGGGAGACTCCGGCGCGGGCGTCGGCTTGCTGCTCGCCTTGTCCTCGGGAGGCGCGGCCTTTCCCTTGCTTCCCCTGGCAGGCGGCTGCTTGACCGGCGTTCCTTCCGGCCTTTGGGGGGTCGCCGGGCTGGGTCGGGGCTTGGCCTGCGCGGGTTCAGGCTTCTTGATATCCGTGATGTTAAGGGCGTGGAACCAGCTTCCCGTGCCCAGACTCCGAAGCCTCGCGGGCTCGGCGCCGGGTTTGATCGCGTAGGGAAGGACAAAGGCCCCTTCCTTTTCGTATTTCAGCTGGTATTCGGCGACCATGGCGGGGCCGCCGCTTTTCTTGAGAGTCAACTTGATCCAATCCCAGAAATTAGTGGAATCAGACCGGATCAACAAGCGGTAAAGGATCACGGGCTTGTCGCTCTTCCCTTGATAGAGCTCCAAGACCTCGTTCGAGCGGCCGAATAAGAACTGCCCGTTTCCCTTGTCGAAGATCTGCCACTCTCCGAAATGGCCGGCCTTGCCCACCCATTCGGGTGGAGTCGCTCTTGAAAGGGAGGCCGAAGCCAATAGCGCCGCTACGACGAGAAGACGTCTCATGCGCAATAGTGTAGCGCGGCCACGGGATATCGTCGAGGTCCTATTGGGCCATCAGTCGTATGGGACTTTAGGCCTAGAGCAAATCCACGATCAGCACGCGGCCGTCGTTGCGGAAGGCGTGGCCCTTGTCGTTGGAGCCCGCCCGGGGCACTTGGGGCAGGGAGACCAGCTCCAGTTCGCGTACCCAGGGAGAGCCGCGCAGGGTCCGGGCGATATGATCGCGCTCGAAGTCCATGTCCGGGTCAGGACGATGCGACAGGTCGATCCAGCGTATGGATAAGTCGTAATTGCCGCTTCCCCACCAAAGAGGACGTCTCTCGGAGTCGGAAAGCTCTGTTTTCCAAAGACGAAAATGATGCCTTTCTTCAAGGGGACGTACCGTCTGCGCCCAATTCATGTCCTGGACCCGGCCAAGCACGCGATAGGCGTTCATGGGCGGAAAGCGGGTGAGTTTCCGGCCTTGCCAAAGCTCCTTGAGCCCTGCCAGACAGCTCCCGGCGATTGAGTTGGGGACCCGAGTCCATCCCGCGGACTCGAGAGCGCGGCAAACCGCCGGCTCGGTCCCCTTGAATAAAAGATTCAAGGGATCGCCGGCCCGGCCCCAGCGCCCCACATTGCGCGTGGGCAGTGAAGCGTAAAGGGCCTTAAGAGCTATCGTCATGCTTTCCGCGGAAAGAGAGGTGGTCCTTTCGATATACGGCCTGTCCCGGTCTGCACCCCCGCCAGGACCTGCTCGGCCGACAAGGGAGCGGGAAATTGGCGTACGCCGAGCTGGGAATGGATCTTGGCGGATGTCTGGGGCATGAAGGGCTCGATCCAGCCGGCCACGATGCGGAGGGACCAGACCAGGTCGAAGAGCACGTCCTTGACGCGTTCCGGCTCGGTCTTGGCCAGCTTCCAGGGAGCCTGCTCGTTGACGTATTGATTGAGCTCACCCACAACCGTCCATATCTGGGTCAGGGCTCCGGTGAAGTCGAGCCGCTCCAGGGACTGGTCGATGGCGGTCGTCTTTTGGGCGATGAGCTGGCGGAAACGGTCCTTCTCCGGGACGGATTTCCCGGGAAGATCGCCGTTGAGGAATTTGTCGACCATGTCCGCCACCCGGGATACCAGATTGCCGAGATCGTTGGCCAGGTCGGCGTTATAGCGCTTGAGCAGGGACTGGCGCGAGAAATCGCCGTCGTGGCCGAAAGGGATATCCCGCATCAGGAAATAGCGGAAGGCGTCCACGCCGAACTCCCGCAAGATCTCATCCGGATCGACGAAATTGCCCTTGGATTTAGACATCTTCTGGCCATCGACGGTCCACCAGCCGTGGGCGAATACCTGGCGGGGCAGCGGCAGTTGGAGGGCCAGGAGCATGGCCGGCCATATGACGGTATGGAAGCGGTAGATCTCCTTGCCGACTATGTGCACGTCCGCGGGCCAGATGCGCGCGAACTCCGGCCCGTCGACGGCCGAGACGTAATTGAGCAGGGCGTCGAACCAGACATACACGGTGTGCTCCGGATCCGAGGGAGCGGGGATGCCCCACTTGACCTTGTTGCGAGAGACGGAGATGTCTTGAAGACCGGCTCGGACGAAGTTCAGTATCTCGGGGGCTCGATGCGCTGGCGAGAGGAATTGGGGATTTTTCTCGTAGTGCTCGAGCAGGCTCTTTTGGTACTTGGAGAGCCGGAAAAAATAGCTTTCCTCCTTCACGAGCTGGAGAGGCCTGCGGCAGTCCGGGTTGGGGCAGAGCCTGCGGCCGCCGGACTCGGGAGCCTCGGTCTCGGTCCAAAAGGTCTCGTCGGACAGGCAATAATAGCCCTTGTAATTGCCTTTATAGATATCGCCCGAATCGAGCAGCTTCTGGAACGTCGCTTGCACGCGCTGCTTATGCCGGGGTTCCGTGGTCCTGATGAAATCATCGTAGCGGATGTCGAGCCGGGTCCAAAGGGCGCGGAACTTGTCCGAAACCTGGTCGGCGTAGTCCTGGGGGCCGACGCCGGCCTCGCGGGCGGCCTGCTCAATCTTGGCCCCGTGCTCGTCAGTTCCGGTGAGGAAATGAGTCGCCCGGCCCCGGGCGCGAAGAAAACGGTTGAGCACGTCGGCCGCGATCGTGGTGTAGGCGTGGCCGATATGGGGGGCCGCGTTGATGTAATAGATGGGCGTGGTGATATAGAACTTTTTCATCGAGTCGCCTCGGCCGCGAAATAGGCCAGCGTCAGAGCCAGCCGAGGGTCGGCATTGGTCCGGAGAGCGCGGGAAAGCGCGAGCAGATCGGAGAGGGGACCCTCTAACCCAGGAACGCGGTCTCCGCTGAGCAGCTTGAGCCTCAAGGACTGAGTCAGAGCGTATATCTCCAGCTCGGCGCGGCCGCGGGCCAGGTGCAACTCCTTGGGCAAGGCGTCGGCCGCCAGGAATGGAGCCATGGGGCCCGAGGGCAGGGATCCCCGCTGCGCCAGGGCGAGGGCGCGGCTGGCCGAGCCATCGCACAGGGCCGCGGCTTGCCGGGCCGCCTCCGGCTCGAGACCGTGGCTTCCCAGCATGGTCCGCACGAGCTCTTCGGAAAGGGGCGAAAAACGGACCGTGAAGCAGCGGGAAAGCACGGTTTGAGGCAGGGCCTGGCGCCTTGAGGAGAGCAGGACCCAGGCGGTGCGTTGGGGCGGTTCCTCCAATATTTTGAGCAGGGCGTTGGCCGCCTCGATCTCAAGGGTATGGGCGTCCTCGAGTATCGCCACCTTCCAGCGTCCGCTCCAAGACTCAAGGGACATATCCTTGCGTAATTGCCGTATAGTCTCGACCCGGATGGTCCTTTGTTTGCCCGGGTCGTCCTCTCTCAAGGAAGCCTGGTAGGCCGCATCCACCCTTTTGAGATCCGGATGAGTGGATTGTTCGACGGCCTGGCAGTCCGGGCATGACCCGCAAGATTCCTCCTCGGCGTCTTGCCGGCCGCAGAGCAAGGCTCGAGCCCATTCCAAGGCGGCCAATTTTTTGCCCACACCGTCCGGTCCGGCCATCAGCAGTGTGGGGGGGCGCCGTCTCGTTGTGAGAAAGCCGCGCAGCGTCCGAATCGCCCGCTCCTGGCCCAGGACTCGAGACCAGCTCATGGCAGGAATCGGGCGAGCTTGGCCACGATGCTCGCATGGAGGGTTTGAGGCTCCTCGCGGCCGTTAAGGAGGAGCACGCCGCGCTCTCTCCGGGCCAAGACGTGATAGGCACGCCTGACCTTTTTGCGGAAATCGCCGCCTTCGCTCTCCAACCGGTCGTGCTTGAGCCTGGGCCGCGAGTCGAATTCCGAGTCTGGGATATCGAGCACTATGGTCAGATCCGGCTTGAGTCCTCCGGTGGCGATGTGATTGAGCTGGCGCACCATGGGCATGGGTAGGCCTCGTCCGAAGCCCTGATAGGCCAAGGTGGCCAATGTATAGCGTTCGCAGATCACGAGTTGGCCGCGGGCCAGGGCGGGGCGCAGCGTCTCCTCGGTGTGCTGGGCCCGAGCAGCCTCATAGAGCAGCAGCTCGGCCAAGGGATGGACCCTGTAGCGGGGATGCAGCAGCAGCTTGCGAATCCCCTCGGACAGAGCCGAACCCCCCGGTTCCCGGCTATGCAGGACGGGGATGCGGCGGGCCTTTAAATACCGGATCAGCAGGGCGGCTTGCGTGGATTTTCCGGATTTATCGGGGCCCTCGAGGACGATGAAGCGGCCTCGCATTTATTCATTTTAGCAAATGTGCTTGGCGTAGGTTTAAAGCGGCGGGTGCACCCAATAAATGTGGGTAGCCCGCCTGTGGGTGTGTCCAAAACCAATTTTTGATTTCTCCGAGGAGGGTTTTCGGACAGGCCCGTTCAGCTCCACAGATGATTCCAGCGGCCGTTGAGTTTTGCCAGTTATTTTAACCGCGATCCAACCAAATGCTTGCAACTGCTTTCCGTTACCCCCGAACCGATAAAATAACCCCTACGATCGCGGCTTTATTGGCCTCATGGCAGCGATAGTCGATGATCTCCACCCGATTCTTGGGCAATGTCAGCTCAGCTTGATTCCATATCCATTCGGCACCATCGCCTAGTACGATAACTTCCTTGGCCTCATCGAGCCCTTGCTTTAGTGCCTCCACGTATAACCGCTGGTAAAACCTCTCGGCGTTTTCTGGGCCAGCCACATAGCGGGTCTGCTCTCTTTGCCCGCGAATAGGTATATGGGTACCGTCAGGCGATAAACACAATCGCTCCGGCACACGGCAGGCCTCTCGGGGCCCGGGTGCCTTCGGTCGCCATACTCGCGCTATTTCTTCTTGCGCCAGATTTTCTAATTCGCTCCCAAGGCCTTCGGCAATGGTGCGCCCGCGTTCCACGCTGATTCTTATCCCACTGAACTTCTCGAGCAACTCCCTGCCTTGCTCAAATGGCAATTGCATCGGCCAGACATATCGCTTCTCGTACTGCAGGACTAACGCTGCTTCCAGAAATTCCTAGCATCGAGTCAAGAGGCGCGATTCCGTCTTGGCAATGCTCACAGTGGTAATAGGCTCTCCCAACTCGTATTTCCTTGAACCATGTTGTCACGATCTTATCGCGATCTTCAACGTATCGCCGCCACCCTCCGCATCCAAAGCACCGCATGCGGCTGCCTTGATATCCCCTCCCAAGGCCTCGCTCAAGACCTACCTGCATGATTGGCCCGCCCAAGCTCGCCATCTTTTCCCGCATCCCGTTTTCCAGGGCCTTCAATCCCTGCTCTGGCACCTTTGCCGCCTGTTCTACGCTGTAGGCATACAACTGCCGAAGCTCCTGCAACAATTTCTCTTCCAACCACTCGGGCATTACTACGACGACATTTGTCTGCTTCGGTTCATTTGTGCTAATCTCGACGCTTCCCTGCATGTTAGAGCTCCCTTGGGGGCTATGGCTCGGTGTTCCATGCTGGATACATTGTCCGTCGAGCTAAAATAGCATGCAGGGACTTGGCTTTTCTGGGTTGGAGGAGAAAGTCAGGGCCTGTCCGAAAACCCTCCTCGGAGAAATCAAAAATTGGTTTTGGACACACCCACAGGCGGGCTGCCCACATTTATTGGGTGCACCCTAAAGCGGCCAGTTGCGAAGCACGTCCCTCCAACTGCTGCGGGTGAGGAAAATCTTGGAGGTCTGCACCGCGCTGGCCGTGTTCTTGTTGTACCAGATGGTGCAATGGGAGTTGGAGTTGAGATTGACCATGCCTTTGACATACATCACGCCGTAGACGATGTCCGAGTTGCCGCCTCCTGTAGGGCCGGTGAAGTCGCCCCCCACGTACAGGAGCCCCACCACCACGGGACTGATGGTTTCCGTGATGTTAGAGGCCGAGAGGTAATCCGCGTATTGCCCCGGGAATCCCGCGGGAGCCGCCGCGTCGAAATTGGTCTTGTAATAGGACCAGTCGTTGGAGTACTGCTTCCAGGCGGTTTGGGGCATGGTCGCCGTGGTCCCCGCGCAGCCTCCCAGGGCTCCGTTGGGCGTGGTCAGATTGCCGAGCACGATGATATCGGATTTGACGCAGCCCTCGAACGAGGTCCAATTCCCCGTGACATAATAGGGCTTGCCGCTGGTGTCGTTGCAGCTCCCGCTCTTGTTTCCGTTGACGTGATACGCGCCGCAGGGGCCTACACCGCTGGCGATGGCCGAGCTCTCGTAGGAAGTGAAATCCAGGGTCGGTTGGGGCGGAATGTCGGGGTAATAGGAGCGCCACCACCAGCAGTTGGGGCTGTCGCAATTGGGCAGGGTGGTGCCGTTGGTGTCCTTGTCGAGGGCTCCCGCGCTCCAAAAGGTGGGATGGAGTTTGTCCCCCACGGTGATGGTGCTCGGACTGACGATGGCTCCCCACTCCACGTTCATGTTGTTGCCGCTGATATTGACGCCCCCGCCGCCCAATAGGGCTATGTCGGAAAGCGCGGCGTTGGTGTAGACCACTTGCAGCGAGCGTACCTCTCGATTGCGGATGTCCTTGCCTATGCTGAGGATCGTGGCCTGCTGGCTGGCTGGGCCGCTGGTGATCGAGATCACATAGCTGCCGCCCGAGACGTCCTCGTAGATCTTGTCGAAGTGATAATTGTTGAGCTCGTTGCCGTCCTGGACGCTTCTCCAATTGGCGGTGGATATCGTGAGCGCGAGATAGCCCTTCTCCACCCCGGCCTCGGCCAAGTGGAAGGCCGTGGTGCTGGCCGCTTGCTTGGCGGTCCAGACGGCCTCGCGCTGGCTGTAATAGACCATGATAGGCACCATGATGCTGGCCAGCAGCATCACCACCAGCACTATGCCCAGTATCTGGCCGTCGCGCGAACGGATCTTGTCGAGGATTCTCATCAGTTCATCACCCGGACCTTTTCCACCGATAGTTCGAGCACCTTGCGCCGGCCGCGCTGTATGCTCTTGCCCATGGTCATGGCGACGCTCACGATGGTCGGATCGTCGGTTTGGGGAAAGGTGAAGGCGATATAGACCAGATTCTGGCTCATGACGGTGTCGTTGCCGTTGATGTTCTGGATCAATTTGTTCCCGTTCTGGTAGAACATCATGGTGCGGCCGTCTATATGCTTGAAGCTGATGCGGGAATAGGGGCCCTGCCCGGAGGGAGTCGAGATCACGATGGTGCCGTCGATCGCCTGCCTCAGGAACCGGTTGATCGTGTCCAGGCTGTTGCGCGCGTCCCTTTGTATGTCGTTGCGAGCCGTGGTCATGAGATAAAAGTTGTTGAGCTGGATGAGCAACGTGGGCGCCACGCTGGCCATGATGCCCACGATCACCGTGACCATCATGAGCTCGGTCACGGTATAGCCGCTCTTGCGCCTGATGTTCATGGGAGCACCACGTTGCGCGTCGTGTTCTGGCTCGGACTGACTATGATGTCGGCGTAGGTCTTGGTGGAGACCGTCACCGAGCCCGAGTTGGACATCTCCGGCACGTACACGGTCAGGTAATAGGTGTTATTTCCGCGCACCGGCAACACGTAGCTTCCGTCGGAGCGGCTCGAGATCGCATAGATCGGCGTCAGCGCCGGAGCCGAGGAGGCGGCGATGGAGGGAGGGGTCGAGCCCACGGTGCCCGTCGAAGCCAGCAACAGCGCTCCGGAGGTGACGGTGGCCCCGTCCTTCGAGACGGTTCCGATGATGTTGCCGAAGGAGCCCGTGATCGTGAAGGTGCCCACGAATATGGTGGTGGTGGACACCACGGTGCCCTCCAGGGAATTGGGGCTTGAATCCTGTCCCACCTGAACCACGGGACTGACGGTATAGGTTCCGCTGGAGAGATTGCGTATGGTGAAGACCCCCGTGGTATTGGTGGTGCCTTGCCCATATTGATTGCCCCCCATATTCGCGGTGACCGGGAAATTGGGAAGGGGTCCCGTCCCCGTGGTGATGTACCCCGAGAGCGAGCCGCCGAGCTGAAGCGTGAAGTTCTGGGTATAGACCTGCCCGGACTCGACCGTAGGGAAGACCGTTTCTTGGGTATAGGCGGGATTGGCGTTGCTGGGATTGGCCACGATGGTCACGGGTCCGCTTGAGACCGAGGCGAAATACTCACCATTGGAGCCGGTCAACTTGATCTGGGCTCCGGCGATGATCTGTATCCCGCTCAAGGGGTTGTTGCTCGAGTTGCTCACTATACCCTTGACGAATCCTCCCACGAACGAGGTGCTAAGATGCACGGCGGGAAAGCCCGCCACCCGCCAGGAAGGGGTGCTCTCCTCCAGGGGCGCGAGCGTGACCTGGTTTTGATTGACCAAGGGCGTTGATATGCTGGCATAGAAGCCATGGCTGGCTATCTCCACGGTCCAGTAGCCCGTGCTCACCCCTATGAGTTTATAGCGGGCATAGGGGATGCTCAACCCGTTGCTCGAGACGAAGGTCGTATATGCCTGGGTCGACCCCGAGTTCGAGTCGCTGGCTGTCACATAGGCGCCGTGGGCCGGCACTCCGGCGATCACGGTCTGGGTCCCGTCCGCGTTATTGAAAGTTTGATAGCGCAGATCCGACGGGGTATAGCCGGAGTGGGGATAGATGAAATCCCTGGCGTTGTTGTTGGAGTCATAGGCTCGGCCATAGACGTTGCTGACCACAAGCGGACTCGAGATGCGCACGAGCTGCTCGCCGGTTTCGAGCCCCTGACTCTGGGGGATGGTCGCGTCCTCGGTGCACTCCGACGGAGGCGATTGCCCGGCGCCCGACTTGCTCCAGCCTACCGCGTCGATGGGGCGATTAGCCGCGCTGGCCGGGCAAGAGTAGGTCAAGTAAACGCAGCCCGACTGATCGTTTTGTATGCCGTCGGCGTGATCAGGCACGCCGGCCGAGTGCCAATAGCCGTCCGCGTTCTTCATCACTCCGAAATGCATGAAGGTGGCGGCGTTGGCGATGAGGAAATACTCCCCCGGCTCCATGACGGTTCCAGGAACAGGATAGGTGACCGGGCGGTCCGCGGTTTCGCAAAAAGCGCTTCCGCCACTGCGCTTGTAGCCGACATAGAGCTGGGTGATGTTCATGCCCACGCCCACGGTGATGGTGTAGGTGGTCGGGTTGAACAGCTCGACGAACTCCACGTCCACGTTGTCGGTGCCGTCGGCGAAGGTCACGGTGGAAGACACCACCTGGCTGATGAGCACGGTGGGATTCATCCAAACATAGCCGGCGATCGTGCCCGAGGCGATGGCGTTCATGGTCAGGTCGGCGAGTGTGGTGTTGGACCCTTGGTTGGCCACGATCTGGGCGGAAATCGCGTCCTTAAAGCCCGCCGAGGAAGCCCGGATCGTATAGCTGCCGTGATAGACCCTGAAATTGTAATAGCCGCTCGAATCCGTGGTCGCGTTCCAGTCCGGATTTTCCTGCACCTTGACCACGGCCGAGGGGAAGGCCGTGCCGTCCGGCCATTTCACGTAACCCGAGATGCTGGCATCGAGCGGATTGACGTTAGGATTCTCGAAGAGATTGGTGAGGCTCCATTTCTTGAGGGTGTTGCCGTCGGTCCAGGTGACATGCACCTTGACCTGCTTCATGCCCGTGTCGGGATTGGTGTAGGCCACCTCCGAGACCACGTCATTGTCGACTTGCACCATGGAGACATGGGTGTAACGGGTGTAATTGATGCCTCCCACGTTGAGCGTCTCCGGGGGATAGCTGCCCGTGTCATAGGTGATGCCGGAGAAGGTCGCGGGCGCGGTGGTCAACAAGAGGCCGTAATACTTGAGATTCTTGAGGCTTTCTATCTTTTCCTGAGCGAGATTCGTGGCGAGTATGCGCGAGCGTGATATGTAAAGAGAGCGGGTGATGAAACGGAATGCGCCCACGAAGCCCAAGATCGCCACGCTCAGAATGGCCATGGCGATCATGAGCTCGACCAGGGTGACGCCGCGTCTATCCCGTCGCATGTTCAACACGAAGTATAGGACCGTATTCTCGCCAATTCAAGCGCAAAAGGTCAGCGAATGTCAGGAAATGAGAGAGCCTCCTCTACTAGAGGAGGCTCTCTGCGGCGAGGCCGCTTGTCCTTATGCCGTATCAGCTGCACTCCGAGAAACCGCAGTCATGGCAGGTGGGCCCGGAGCAGCCCGACTCATAGGCGATGTTGGAGGAGTAGCACTTGGGGCAATACTCCGCCTTGGGCAAGGCGATCACCTCCACCTTCTCCTTGGGCGATTCCTCGTCGGTCAGCCAGCCGGTTTTCTTAAGATGCTGGCGCAGCGCGATCGAGATCGCGTGGGCGATGGAGTGGACGCGGCCTTCCCCGAAGCCGATGGGCTTGTCGCCCTTGACCGAGTTGAGGTGCTTGAGTATGCGCAGGGGATCGCCGCCCTCGGCCAGATACTTGGAGAGCAGTATGCCGACCAGCGAGCTGAGCGCCGAGATTTCGGTGCCCAGGGGCGGGATGTTGGTGAAGACCTGATAAGGCCCCCGCTCGTCGTAATTGATGTGGATGTGCAGGGGGCCGTAGCCGGTCTTGATCTGATAATATTCGGAGGAAACTCCGAAGGCCGTGGAGGGATCGCGCCTGCGCGTCTTGGAGGGCGCGGGGGCCAGGTTCAGCACCTGTTGGGCCTTGGACCCGTCGCGATAGATGGTGATGCCCTTGCAGCCCAGCTCATAGGCCAGGATATAGGCGCTGCGCACATCCTCGACCGTCGCGGAATTGGGCAGATTGATGGTCTTGGAGACGCCGTTATCCGTGTGCCTCTGGAAAGCTCCTTGGATCTTGACGTGCGTCTCGACCGGCACGTCGTGAGCGGTCGGGAACAACCGCTGTATGTGCGGCGGGATCTCCGCGATTCCCCGGACCGCCTTGTGGTTCTCGTCGATGCGCGCCCAGAGCTCGCGCTCGCCCATGCCGAAATAATTGTTCCTTTCCGCGATCTCCTTGAACAAGGGGTTGACCTCGAAGAACACGTCCTTGGAGTCGGGCTGCTCGCCCTTCTTGACCGCGTCCAAGGCCTTGGCATTGTAGCGCGTGTAGGCGATGGCGAAGAAGGGCTCGATCCCGCTGCCTTGCAAGCCCGCCGCGATAGCTATGGTTCCCGTGGGCGCGATGGTCGTGCGGGCGCAATGCCGCGGGGCTCTCGCCTCGCCGCGGAAATGCAGGCCGTTTTTGTCGTATATGGAGTTCTTCCAGTTGGGGAAAACCCCGCGCTCCTTGGCCAGCGACTCGGAGGCCGAAAGCGCGCTGTCGTTGATGGAGCGCATCAGCTTGGTGGCGAACTCGAGCGACGCCTCGGAGTCGTAGGCGATGCCCATGCGCACGAGCGTCTCCGCGTAACCCATCACGCCCAGGCCGATGCGGCGATTGCCCTTGGCCAATATCTCGATCTCGGGCAGGGGATAATTGTTGACCTCGATCACATCGTCCAAGAATCGTACCGCCAGCTGCACGGCCTGGGCCAGCTTCTTGTAATTGAAGGTTCCCTGAGGAGTCTCTCCCTCCACGAAATTGGAGAGATTGATCGAGCCGAGATTGCAAGGCTCCCAGGGCAGCAGGGGCTGCTCTCCGCATGGATTGGTGCTCTCGATCTGTCCGATGGCCGGAGTGGGGTTGGAGCCCGAATTATTGATCCGGTCGATGACGATGAAGCCCGGATCGCCGGATTTCCAGGCGTACTCCACCATCAGGTCGAAGATCTCCCGAGCCCTCGCCTTGCCCGCTACTTCCTTGGTGCGAGGATTGAGCAGATCATATTCCGCATCGGAGGCCACGGCCTTCATGAATTTATCGTCGATGGCGACCGAGACGTTGAAATTCTCCATGACCCCGGCCTGGGCCTTCATGGTGATGAAATCCCGGATCTCGGGGTGGGTGTAATGGAGTATCCCCATGTTGGCTCCCCGCCGGGTGCCGCCTTGCTTGACCACGTCCGTGAGCTTGTCGAAAAGCTGCATGAACGAGATGGCGCCCGAGGCCACCCCCTGGGTCTTCTTGACGAGATCGCCCTTGGGCCGGAGCTGGCTAAAGGCGAATCCCGTGCCTCCGCCGGATTTCTGGATCAGCGACTGGGCGGACAGGGACTTGGTGATGGCCTCCATTGAATCCGGAACGGGCAACACGTAGCAGGCGGAAAGCTGCTGGAGCTCGCGCCCGGCGTTCATGAGCGTGGGCGAATTGGGAAGAAAGTCCCAGCGCGACATCAAGTCGAAGTACTTGCTCGACCACGAGTCGACGAGCTTGCGGGCCTCCGGTATGCCGGCGTAAGCGGCCTCGAGATTGCGCATGAGGCGCATGAAATTGGCCTCGCGCTGGTTGGACTCGGGCTGCGCGGAGTGGAAGAGATTCATGACCCCGGCCTTGGCGCCCGCGGGACCCTCGTAGACCTTGGCCTCGCGCTTGACGCCGGCGAAGGCGCCCCATTTCTCGGCGTCGGGATGGAATAGAATCTCGGCCAGCGCGATATTGTGCGCGACCCCGTCGATCCAGGCTTCGATGCTGGCCGCGTCCCTGAGATACTTATCCTTGATGACCTTGGCCTGGTTCTCCGTCACGCTGATCTTCGGCAGTTTCCGCGCGGGCGCGGTTTCGATTCCATTTCTTGGTTTCACGAGTCCTCTCCTGGACGTGTTTTAAGA
>JACQPG010000002.1 GCA_016207665.1 Elusimicrobiota bacterium
ATCCATACCGTATTTCAACATTACGCGCTGTTTCCGCATTATAACGTCTTCGAAAACATCGCCTTCGGCTTGCGTATCCGGAAACTGCCCGAGCTTGAGATAGTCCGAAGGGTGGCCGAAGCCCTGGCCCTGGTCAAGCTTTCCGGATTCGAGAGCCGCCGGACCACGCAGCTTTCCGGGGGCCAGATGCAGCGGGTGGCCCTCGCCCGAGCCCTCGTGGGCCGGCCCGCCGTGCTGCTGCTCGACGAGCCTCTGGGCGCCTTGGACTTCAAGCTCCGCAAGGAGATGCAGCTGGAGCTCAAGACCATCCAACGCGAGCTGCATATGACCTTCGTGTACGTGACCCATGACCAGGAAGAGGCGATGACCCTCTCCGACCGCATCGCGGTATTCCACGCCGGGCGCATCGAGCAGATCGGCGTTCCGGAGGAAATCTACGAGCGGCCCAAGACGAGCTTCGTCGCCGATTTCATAGGCGCGGCCAACGTGCTTTCGGCTCGCCTTCTGTCGGCCTCCGAGGGCCGGGTCCGCGTGAGGATCGAGGATGAGCTCGAGCTCGAGCTGCCCTATGCGGGCCAGGTCCCCGTCCCCGTGGGGGAGCCGATCAACGTGGCGATACGTCCCGAGCGCATAGCCATCAGGTATCGGGTCGACAACGCCGAGATCGACGGCAGCGTGCGGCTGAAGGGCTCCTTGGTCGAGAACGTCTACGTCGGCAACGCGAGCCAGATATTCTTTCAACCCTTCGCCAAGAACACGAGAGCCCTGCTATCGGTGTCGCTGGAGCCCCAGCATCGCGCCAAACGCCAGATCGGCTCGCCGTTGTGGGCCGATATCCGGCCGCGCGATTTTCTCCTGCTCGAACCCTCGCCCAACGGAAATCAGTCCCAGTGACGCGCCGCTATAGTCGCCGCGATTTCATCGGCTTGGCGCTTTCGGCCGCGGCCTTCCCATGGCTGGCGTGCAAGCGCTCCGCGGAAAGGGTGGTCAATTTCTTCAATTGGTCGCTCTACATCTCTCCCAAGACCCTGCCTCGATTCACCGAGCGCACGGGGATCAAGGTCAATTACGAGGAGATCGCCGACGACGAGGAGATGTTCGCCAAGCTCCGCGCCGGGGTGGGAGGCTACGACGTGGTGGTGGCTTCCGATTACATGATCCCGCGCATGCGCGAGCTGGGCCTCATCGACCCTTATCCGGCCGGAGCCCTCAAGAATCTCCGCCATATAGACCCGAAATTCCGCGCTACTCCCTACGATCCCGACAACAGCTACACCGTCCCGTACATGTGGGGCACCACCGGCATCGGCTATAACCGCGGCAAGGTCAAATCTCCGCCCCAGAGCTGGTGGGCTCTCTGGGATGAAAGCTACCGCGGCAAGATATCCATGCTCGACAACGCTCGGGACAACATAGCCACCGCTCTTCTGCTCAAGGGTTATCCGGAGACCACGACGGACCCCAAGGCCTTCGCCGATATCAGCGAGATGTTGTCCCGCCAAAGGCCCTTGGTCAAGCAGTATTCGAGCGGCACCTACATCGACAATCTGATCACCGGCGAGATCAGCCTCGCCATGTCCTGGTCCGGCGACGTGCTCCAAGCGGCCAGGGAAAACCCTCAGCTCGATTACGTCATACCGAAGGAGGGGAGCTATCTCTGGGTCGACAACCTGCTTCTGGTGCGAGGAGGCCCCAATCGCGAGGAAGCCTTGCAATTGATCGACTTCCTCCTCGAGCCCGAGGTCAACGCCGAGATCACGAGCTTCGTACGATACGCCTCGCCCAACGCCTCGGCCCGCAAGCTCCTGGACCCGGGGCTTTTGAGCGATCCGCGGGTCTTTCCGCCGGCTTCAGTGATGAAACGCCTCCGCATACATGCCCTCCTTCCGCCGGAAACCACGCAGCTTTGGAACCAGACCTGGAGCGACATAAAGCTCGGATGAAGCGCGTCCTGGCTTCTCACCTCGATCGCGGGCTTTCCTGGCTCATACGGGGCCGCGACCGCCGGGCCAGCCACGTCTTGCTGGCTCCAGCGACGGTGTGGCTGGCCGTATTCCTGGTCCTTCCGCTGGCCTGGCTCATCGCGCTTTCGTTCATCCGCAGCGGACCCTACGGTTCCTTCATCTGGTCGTTCAATCTCCAGAACTACGCCAGGGCCCTGGACGCGAAGTATCTCCCCGTGGTGCTGCGCACCTTGGCCTATGCCGGCGCGGCCACCGGCCTTTGCCTGCTGCTCGGCTTTCCCCTGGCCTATTTCATCAGCTTCTACGCGGGCCGCTGGAAGGACCGGCTGCTGATACTGCTCATGATCCCGTTCTGGACATCCTCTCTGGTGGCGATCTATTGCTGGATGATCATCTTGGGGCAGGAAGGGCTGCTCAATTCGCTGCTGATGACACTGCGTCTCATCGATGAGCCGCTCAACCTTCTCAACACGCCTTTCGCCGTGATACTGGGCCTGGCCTACTTCTATCTTCCCTTCATGGTCCTTCCCCTCTATGGCTCACTCGAGAAGATCCCGCGAAACTACCTAGAGGCCTCCTACGATCTGGGAGCCGGGGCCTTCCGAACTTTTTTTAAGGTGACGCTGCCCCTTTCCCTCCCAGGGGTCGTGGCGGGCTGCATACTGACCTTCGTCCCCTGCCTGGGCGACTTCCTGACCGCGAGCTTTCTGGGAGGGCCGGATTCCTACTTGCTGGGCAATTTGATCGAGAACCAGTTCCTGATGGGACAAGACTGGCCTTTCGGCGCCGCTCTGACGGCTCTTCTTCTCGTGTGCATGGCCGGCGGCATGGCCCTCTACCGAAGGCTGGAGGCGCAGGAGAGCTGGCAGCGATGAGGGGACGGGGACTGGCCGCCTATTCATTGGGGCTTTACGGCTTCATCTATCTTCCGCTCGCCGTGATGATCGCCTTCTCGTTCAACGACGCCCGGCGCAATGTCGCCTGGAAAGGCTTCACCGGGCGCTGGTATTCGAGCCTTTTCCATAACGTGGAGCTGCTCGGCGCGCTGGCGACCACGCTCGAGCTGGCCGCGATCGCCGCGGCGATCGCCACGGTCCTGGGCTTGCTCTCCAGTTATGCGATGACCCGCCATGCCTCCTTCCGAGGGCGCTCCCTTTACGGCTCCCTGTTTCTCGTGCCCTTGATGCTGCCCGAGATCGTGATCGGCGTCTCATTGCTGAGCTTCTTCGTCAGAAGCCGGATCCCGCTCAATTTCTGGAGCCTGGCCTTCGCCCACGCCATGATCGCCCTGCCCTACACCACCAATTCCATACGCGCCAGGCTGCTCTCGCTCAAGGACGGCCGTCTGGAGGAGGCCGCCATGGATCTGGGCGCGAGCGATTGGCAGGCCTTCTACAAGATCACCCTGCCCCTGGCCTGGCCCGCCATCTTCGGCGGCGCCCTTCTCGCTTTCACCGTGAGTTTCGAGGATTTCGTGACCAGTTTCTTCATCGCGGGCATCGGCATCGTCACCATGCCCATCAAGGTCTATTCCATGATGAAGTTCGGCGTGACCCCGGAAATCAACGCCTTGGGCTGTTGCCTGGTGTTGGCGACGGTGCTTCTCTTGGCCGCCCACCATTTCCTGACCGGCGAGGAAGAAAGCGGAAGAATATAGCCGAGGCTGTGGGCCTATCTAGGGCGCCGGCGGAGTCGAGCAATGCGAGCCCTGGGACGGGCAGAACGGGCAGAGCCGCCACCCGTAGCTGATCTTGCCCATCCAGAGTCCCGCGGCGATCAGAACGGCCAAGGCCCCGATCCGGCCGATCATATTGCCATCTTCTAGGAATCGCATACCCTTATTGTAGCCTGGCGC
>JACQPG010000111.1 GCA_016207665.1 Elusimicrobiota bacterium
CTGCACGAAGTACTCGGTGTTGGCCGGGTTATCGTTCTGGAACCAATGCACCGTGGCGCTGGTGAAGAACACGCCCAGGAAGGGATTGGCCGGCGCGGCGGGTTGCGCGGCCAGGGTCGCGGTCGAAGTCGGGGCCGTATTGGCATAGCTGGTGGCATTACCCCACAGCGCTCCGGCCCTCAGGAAATAGGTGGTGTTGGGCGAAAGATTTTGCGGCGCCAGGGTGCTGACCGCCACGGCCGAGGCCGAGGAGAACAAAGTCCCGGTGAAGTTGGAAGCGGTGGAGGCCTCCGCCACGTAGCCGTCCGATCCCACCAGCCCGTAAGTCACGGCTATGCTCGAGAGATTGACCGCCGAGATGATGGGCGAGCCTGGAGGAGCCAGATTCTTGGTCTGAGTCCCTCCCAGCACCTCGAATCCCGTCATCACGCCGTTCCAGTTTCTGGCGCGCACCTCGAAATAATAGCTGGTACCCAAGCTCAGTCCCACCACGGTCTGGGTGGTGCTGTTCACCCAGGCGGCTCCGCCGGACGGGAAGAAGAGCGTGCCGTTGAAATTCGAATCCGTGGAGGCCTGCACCCAGTACTCGGTGTTGGCCGGGTTATTGTTCTGGAACCAATGCAGCGTGGCGCTGGTGAAGAACACCCCGAGGAACGGATTGGCCGGGGTCGCGGGCTGGGCCGCCAGGGTCGCGGTCGAAATAGGGGTGGCATTGGCGTAGCTCGTGACGCTGCCCCACAGCGCGCCGGCTCTCAGGAAGTAGGTCGTGTTAGCCGAGAGAGCCTGAGGCGCCAGGGTGTTCGCCGCGGCCGCTGAGGCCGACGAATGGATGGTCCCGGTGAAATTCGCGGCGGTCGAGGCCTCCACCACGTAACCGTCCGAGCCTACCAAGCCATAAGTCACGGCTATGCTCGAGAGATTGACCGCCGAGATGATGGGAGAATCCGGCGGGCTCAAGGCCCTGGTCCTGGTCGAGCCCAAGACCTCGAAGCCGGTCAATATCCCGTTAAGATTGCGCGCCCGCACCTCGAAATAATAGGTGGTGCCCATGGCCAATCCCACCACGGTCTGGGTGGTGTTGTTCACCCAAGCGGCCCCTCCGGATGGGAAGAACAACGTGCCATTGAAATTGGAATCCGTGGAGGCTTGCACCCAGAATTCGGTGTTGTTCGGGTTGTTGTTCGGGAACCATTGCACGGTCACGCTGGTGAAGAACACGCCCAGGAACGGATTAGGCGGGGTGGCCGGCTGGGCCGCCAGGGTGGCGGTCGAGGCCGGGACCGTATTGCGCCGGTTGGCGTTGGAGCCATAGACCGCGCCGGCTCTGAAGAAATAGGTGGTGTTCGGGATCAGGGCCTGGGGAGCCAGGCGGTCCGAGCCCGGATTGGTCGTAGACGATGAGGCCGCGATGGCGCCGAAGGCGGCGCTCAGGGACGCCTCGGCCACGTAACCGTCCGAGGCCACGGGACCCCAGCTCACGGTCACGCTCGAGATATTGACCGTCGTGATCACGGGCGAGCCCGGAGGAGGCGCGGAGCGGGATGCCTCCACGGTCTGCCCATGCGAGCCCTGGTTGGCCCGTCCGCCGTTGGGCGCGCTCTCATCGCCTACCGGCTCCCCGGGATCGGCCGCGTCGATGGTCTCGGAAGTCTGCCCGTCAAGGTCTATGGTCCCGTCGCTGCGATCATAATGTCCCCGCATGGACAAGGGATGGAAATCCTCCACCCCGGCCGAGGCGTTGAACCACAACGGGTTGGCGGAGACCGAGTTGGCGTCCTTGCCGAGCCAACCGGAGGAGAATTGAGCTGTCTGATTGCCCCACTGGATCGTATTGTAGGTGTTAGATGAGAACCAATCGTTGTAGTCGCTGTCCAGTCCCGAGGCAACATCCGCCAACAGGCTGGCGGAGGAGACGCTGACAGCCACGGAAGAGACGAAAATATTGTTCCTGATCGTGACTGTCGAGCCAATCAACTGGAGCAGATAGGCTTGTTCCAGCGTGGCCGAGGCCGTGGAATTGACGTCGTTGAACTTAAAGTTGATGGCGCTGCTGCCGGTGAAATAGGCCGCTGTATATTTCCCGCCGGCGATCATGCCGGGATTGTTGATCCTGTTGTGATCGATATTAATTCCGCTCGAGTTTTGGACATAGAAGCCGTACAGGGTATTGGCGCCGGCGCTGGCAGGTTGGCGTAGTACGATCGCGTTGTTCTGTATGGTCGCGCCGGTGATTAGGCCGTTGAGGCGGATCCCATATATATCCCCGGAAGAGCTTGCCCTCAAGACGACGGTGTTGGAGCCGATCCATACCGATGTCCCGGCCGCCTGGCTTGCGACAGAGATGCCATAACGCGAGCCAGGCAACAGGGTGTTGGTTGAGATAAGGATGCTTCCCCGATTGTTGCCCTCGATCATGACTGCGCCTGTCAGGTTGCCTCCGAAAAAGGCGTTGGAGCTGATCGTCATGCCGTTGTTGTTGCCCGCGGCAAATACCCCCGGCCCCGATGCCATGATGTCATTGGCCGAGATCACTGCTGCGGTGGCATGCTGGATGAAGACTCCGCTTGAGGCTGTGATGTGGTTATCCGAAACGAACGATGCGCTGTCCTCCATGCCGACCCCTGCCGATGGAGCAGTGATTGTGCTCCGGCTGATCCTGTTATTGCCGCGCAGTCTTGGGGAGTTCCCGCTGAAGAGCCAAACGGCGGAATCACGGTTGTCCTTGATATGACTGCCGATGATGCTGTTGGAGGACCCGCGTATTTCCAGAGCAAACCCGCCGCTGCCGGAGTTGTTAAGCACGCTGTCCTTGATGGTGTTGAGACCGCCATCTACGATGGAAACAGTGCGCAGCGGATCAGTAATGACGCTGTTGGAGATAATGTTGGAGTCGCCGGTGATGTAGAGGGCCGCGGTATTGGCGCCTGTCCCAGCAACGGTCGAAAGAGTCACGGTATTGAAGTTTGAGGCATTCGGAAAAATTCCTGTAATCACGGTTCCAGTGGAGATATAGCAATGGCTGATGGTGTTGTAATTGGCCTTGTACAGGGTGAGTCCCGAAATCACGCTTTCGGCGACAGTATTGGATGAGGCTCCGTGCAGATAGAGCCCCGTGGGAAAGGGATCGCCCGAGCCGGCCATGGTGCTGTAGGTGACGCTGTTGAGCTCTCCGGTTACCCAGATGCCGATGGACTGCTGAACCGTGAGGCTGGAATAAGAGATCGCGCTGTAGCTCGAAGTCCAGATGCCGGCTGTCCAGATGTTTCCGTTGGACTCGATATTGACGCTCGAAACGGTGAGCAAGCCTGAGGACGCCCATATGCCGTAGCTCACCGAATTGGTGCTGTGGATATGGAGGCTCTGTATGGTCACGCTGGCGTTGATGATCTGGAATGCCGCGGTCGAGGATGTCGGCGGATTGATCACCGGCGCGGAGCTCACGAATGTCGGGTCCGCCATGATCCTCAAGGTGTTCGTGCCGTAGGTGAAGGCGAAGTTCTGGACGGTGACCTGCTCGGAATAGGTCTCGGTATCGCGTATCACTACGCAGGCATTATCCGGCAATGTAGCCGGCAACACGGCCAATGCTCCTGTGATCGAGCTAGAATCGAC
>JACQPG010000112.1 GCA_016207665.1 Elusimicrobiota bacterium
CCACCCTGATGAACAAGGGGTTCGAATCGATCGAGATCATGAACCTATTCGGATTGCGGCATGATCAAATCGAGATCGTCATACATCCTCAATCCATCATCCATTCGGGGGTGGAGTTCTCCGACGGTTCGGTCCTGGCCCAGATGTCTCCGCCGGATATGAGGCTTCCGATCCAATATGCGATGACGTATCCAACGCGCGCCCAGCCGGTGATCAAGCCCTTGGATCTGACGGCGGTGGGCGAGCTCACTTTTCGCCGACCCGATTTCAGGCGTTTTCCCTGCCTGGCCCTGGCCCAGGAGGCGGCGAGACGCGGAGGCAGCCTTCCGGCGGTGCTTAACGCGGCCGATGAGGTTGCGGTCGACTCGTTTGTCGCCGGGCAGATCCGTTTTACCGATATTCCCAAGGTCATCGAAAGGACGATGAGGGATCATAAGCCCATACCCGGGCTTCCTTCGTTCTCCGAGATCGTGGAAGTCGATCAGTGGGCGCGCAGGCGCGCCCAGGAGGTTTGTGGAAAGCGATGAGCGCATTTGACGTGATCCAGTCGGCGGCGGCGATAGTGCTGACTTTCGGGCTTGTGATATTCCTGCATGAGGCCGGCCATTTCATCTTGTGTCGCATCTTGGGGGTGAGGGTCGAGCGCTTTGCTTTCGGGTTCGGACCGGAACTCTTGGGCATCACGAGAGGGCCGACCCGTTTCTCCATTTGCGCCTTCCCGCTGGGAGGTTTCGTCAAGCCGGCGGGCGAGGAGATGGAAAACTATACCGGGCAACCGGACGAGTATTTCTCGCAGGCATGGCACCGGCGTTTGGCCATCGTCGCCGCCGGCCCCGTCATGAACTATCTCCTGGCCTTCGCCTTGTTCACCACGGTGGTCCTCGTCAAGGGCGTGCCCGAGCCGAGCCCCGAGCCCATCATAGGGAACTTAGTGCTCAAATTCCCGGCTGACCGCGCCGGTTTGCAGGTCGGCGACCGGGTTCTGGCCATCAATGGCAAGGCGGTGTCCACCTGGGAGGAGATGGCCAAGACCATACATGCCTTCCCTGATAAACGCGTGGAGCTGCTGTTGGAGAGGGAGGGCCGCCGATCCCGAGTGAGCCTCATTCCCCAAACCGAGCCGGAGACGGGCCGAGGGGTGATAGGCATCACGCCCAAGCCCGTGTACCGTCCGGTAGGCCTCCTCGAATCGATCTCCGAAGGAGCCCGGCAATGTTACGCCTTGACCGCGACCACGGTGAAGACCCTGGGCACGATGATCGTGCGCAAGCAAAAGCCCGACCTGGCCGGCCCCATCGGCATCAGTCAGATGATCAGCCGCGCCTCCCGCTCGGCTTGGGAGGACTTCGTCTTCCTCATCGGGTTCTTGTCGGTGGCTATCGGATTCTTCAACATACTCCCCATCCCCCTGCTCGACGGCGGTCATGCCATGATGTACGTTCTCGAGGGCATTTTGCGTCGCAAGCCGCCCAAGCCCGTGATGATGGTGGCTAACTCGCTGGGCCTGGCCTTCCTAGTCTCGCTCCTGGTCGTGGCCACGTTCAACGATTTCCAGAGGATGTTTTTCCAGGACCGGGGACAGACCGAACAGAGCGCTCCCCCCACCCCTTAGCATGAAGTTGAGCCGGTATCTCTTGCCGACCCTGCGCGAGGCGCCGGCCGACGCGGACAACGTGTCGGCCCAGCTCATGCAGAGGGCCGGGATGATACGCAAACTGGGCTCCGGCATCTACGACTGGCTGCCCTTGGGCCTGCGTGTCCTGCGCAAGGTCGAACGCGTGGTGCGCCAGGAAATGGACGCGATCGGCGGATTGGAGGTGTCGCTGCCGGTGATCCAGCCCAAGAACCTATGGGAGGAGACCGGCCGTTGGAGGATTTACGGCAAGGAGCTCCTGCGCATCAAGGACCGCAAGGAAGCGGAATTCTGTTTCGCTCCGACGGCCGAGGAGGTCATCACGGACTTGGTCCGCAGGGACGTTCGTTCCTGGCGGCAGCTTCCCATCATGCTCTATCAGATCGGGCTCAAGTTCCGCGATGAGATACGGCCTCGTTTCGGGGTGATGAGAGGACGCGAGTTCTTGATGAAGGACGCCTATTCCTTCCATCCCGATGAAGAGGATGCCTCGTCTTATTACCGCCAGGTCTATGAGGCCTATAAAAGGGTCTTCTCCCGATGCGGACTCAAATTCAAGCCGGTGGAGGCGCAATCGGGAGCGATCGGCGGCTCCTTTTCGCACGAATTCATGGTGTTGGCCGAGACCGGCGAGGAGACCATAGTGTCCTGCAGCCGGTGCGATTACGCGGCCAATATCGAGCGGGCCGAGATCAAGGACGCGGGCACGGCCGCGCCCCCTTCCTCTCATTCGGTCGAGGATTTCCCTACCCCTGGAGCCTATTCGGTCGAGGATGTATCGAGGATCACGGGGGAGCCCAAATCGCGATTCCTGAAGACTCAGATCTATATGGCGGATGGCAAGCCGGTCATGGCCCTTTTGCGCGGAGATCACGAGCTCAACGAGGCCAAGCTTGCCGCCGCGGTGGGCAGGCCCGATATAGCGCGGGCGAGCGAGGAGCAATACGTCAAGTTCATGGGATGCCCGGTGGGTTTCGCTGGTCCTCAAGGGCATCCAGGGCTTCCGATTTACGCGGATTTCGCCGTCAAGAGCGTCGGCGGCGGCGTCACCGGCGCGAACAAGGCCGATACCCACGCCCGGCACGTAAGCCTTTCCAGGGATTACCAGGTCAGGGGCTTTTTCGACCTGCGCCAGGCGACGGCCGAGGACCCTTGCCCCCGCTGCGGCTCGCGCACCGAGTTCTTCAAGGGGATCGAGGTTGGACACACATTCAAGCTGGGGACCAAGTATTCACAGGCCATGGCCGCCTCCTATCTCGACAAGCAGCAGAAGCCGCAGGTCATGGTCATGGGCTGTTACGGGATAGGCGTCTCGCGAGTCGTGGCCGCGGCCATAGAGCAGGGACATGACGCCGACGGCATCGTATGGCCCCTGGAGATCGCTCCCTATCATGTCGCATTGGTCTTGCTCGATGAGGCCGACGATGGGCGGATCAGGCCGGCGGCGGACAAGCTCGTGGGTGAGTTGGAGAGCCGCGGCGTCGAGGTTCTTGAGGACGATCGCGATGCCAAGCCCGGCGTCAAATTCAAGGATATCGATCTCATTGGCATTCCCCTGCGCCTGGTGCTTTCCCGAAAGACCATGGACGCCAAGATCGTGGAGTTCAGGCGGCGCGGCCTCAAGGAGCCGGAGCGTTGGCCCTTGGATCAGCAGGTCGCGGATAAGATCGCGAGAATGCTCTCGCCCCTTCACACGCTTCGAACGGTTGATTGACAAGCCCTGATGGCCTTGATATAATAATCCAAGGAGTTTGAGTAACGATAAAAGTGGCGGCCGTTTGAGCCACTTTTTTTATTATCCATGATTGACGTTTCTGGCTTGGAGCAATTGATCACGCCCTTGGTGGAGCAGGAATCCGCCGAGCTGGTGGACCTGTGCTTCGCCAAGGAAGGGCGCCACTGGATGCTTCGCGTGTTCCTGGACAAGCCGGGCGGCATCACATTGGATGATTGTGCTTATTTTTCCGATAGAATCGGGGCTTTACTGGACTCGAGCAACGCGATCGACAGGTCCTATGTGCTGGAGGTCTCATCTCCAGGCCTGGACCGCGTCATCAAAAAGGATAAGGATTTCGTGAAATTCACCGGGCGCGCCGTCAAGCTCAGGCTCAAGATGCCCGAACAGGGGCAGCGCAATTTCAAGGGCAGGCTCCGGGGCCTGAGCGAAGGCAGGGTGCTCGTCGAGTGCGAGGGAACGGTCAAGAGTTTCGCTCCCGAGCTTCTCGACGAGGTGCGTCTGGATTATACCGCGGACTTGGATATCGGCAATACCTGAACATGGCAAAATCAGAACTCATTTTGGCGTTGGAGCAGATCGAGCGGGAGAAGGGCATCAGGAAGGACGAGGTGCTCAAGATGATCGAGGGCGCCGTGATCAGCTCGCTTCGCAAGCACGTGGGCAAGACCACGGTGATCGAGGCGGTCATCGACCCGGATACGGCCGAGTTTCGGGCCAATATCGTCAAGAAGGTGGTCGAGCAGGTGGCCGACCCGGAGCTGGAGGTGAGCCTCCAGGAGGCCAAGCGTTACAAGAGGGACGTCGCGGTGGGCGAAGACCTGCGCATGCCGGCGCCGGCTGCTGATTTCGCCAGGATCGCGGCCCAGACCGCCAAGCAAGTGCTCACGCAAAAGATCCGGGAAGTCGAGAGAGACAGCCTTTTCGAGGAGTTCAAGCCGAAGGAGGGCGAGATCGTCACGGGCTCGGTGCACAGGTTCCTGGACCGCAACATCATCGTGGATTTGGGCAAGACCGAGGCCGTGCTCCCACTGCGGGAGCAGATCCGCCGGGAGCGATATTCGGTGGGCGGCCGCGTGCGCGCGGTGATACTCCGGGTGGATAAGGCTCAGCGAGGGCCACAGGTGCTGCTCTCGAGGGCGGCTCCTCTATTCTTGCGCCGTCTTTTCGAGCTGGAAGTCCCCGAGATCAACGAGAAGATCGTCGAGGTGGGCGAGATCGTGCGCGACCCAGGTTTTCGGGCCAAGGTCGTGGTCAAGTCCAACGATTCCAAGATAGACGCCGTCGGCTCCTGCGTCGGGCTTCGGGGCTCGCGCATCCGCAGCATCATGAACGAGCTTGCGGGCGAGCGCATCGACCTGATCCCCGGCGATCCGGATACGGCGACCTTCCTGGGCAACTCCTTGGCTCCGGCCAAGGTGTCCAATGTCCGCATCGTGGACGAGGAGAACAAGAGGGCGGAAGTCACAGTCCCGGACGAGCAACTTTCTCTGGCCATCGGCAAGGATGGACAAAATATAAGGCTGGCCTGCCGCTTGACGGGGTGGACCTTGGAGATCAAGTCCGAGGGCCAAAAGAGCGCCGAATCCAAGGCCTCCCAGGACAAGGCCGCCGAGTATCTTGCCGGACTCGAAGGAGTGGGGCCGAAGACCGTGGAGATATTGGTCAAGGGCGGCATGACCGATATTCGGCGCCTGGCTCAGTGCCAGCCTTCGGATCTGATGACGCTGCAAGGCGTCGGCGAGAAGACAGCCGCCAAGATCATCGCCAGCGCCAAGA
>JACQPG010000007.1 GCA_016207665.1 Elusimicrobiota bacterium
CCATTACACCGTGCGCGAGCCCGTCGGCGTGGTGGGTGCTATAGTTCCTTGGAATTTCCCGCTCATCATGGCCATCGAGCGCTTGGCCCCTGCGCTGGCTTGCGGCAATACCGTGGTGCTCAAGCCCGCCGAGCAGACGCCTTTGTCCGCGCTCAGGCTTGGAGAGTTGCTTCTGGAAGCCGGCGTGCCGGAGGGAGTGGTCAATATAGTGCCCGGACACGGCCCGGTCGCGGGAGCGGCCTTGGCCGCTCACATGGACGTGGACAAGTTGACCTTTACGGGCTCGACCGAGGTGGGACGTGAGATCGTCAAAGCCTCCGCCGGCAACCTCAAGAAACTTTCTCTCGAGCTGGGAAGCAAGTCCCCCAATATCGTCTTTGCCGACGCCGATCTCGAGGCCGCGGCCAAGGGTATCTTTTTCGGGAGCTTCTTCAACCAGGGACAATGCTGCTCAGCCGGCTCCAGGGTTTTTATCGAACGGTCCAAGTTCGAGCCCATGGTGGCGGCGCTGGCCGAGCGGGCAAAAACCGTCCGGTTGGGGCCGGGCCTCGATCCCAAGACGCAGATGGGACCGGTGGTTTCCCGAAAGCAGCAGGAGAAGGTGCTCGACTACGTCAAGATAGGACAGAAGGAAGGAGCCCGGCTGCTCTGCGGAGGCGAGGCGGGCGAAGGCAAGGGTTATTTCGTCAGGCCCACGGTCTTCGTCGACGCCAAGGACCAGATGCGCATCGCCCAGGAGGAGATATTCGGCCCGGTGGTCGTCGCGATGCCCTTCGACTCTCCCGACGAGGCGGTGCAAAGGGCCAACGGCACGGCTTATGGCCTGGTGGCCGGAGTGTGGACCAAGGACGTGAAGAAGGCCCATCGATTGGCGCAGGGGCTCAAGGCCGGCACGGTGTGGATCAACTGCTATCATTTCGTGGACGCGGCCGCGCCTTGGGGCGGATACAAACAGAGCGGCTACGGACGGGAAAAGAGCCAGTATGCCCTGGACCTCTATACCCAGCTCAAAAGCGTATGGATCGATCTCAACTAGCCAGCAACACCAAGGAATTATTGGTCGAGGCCGAAGGGCCGGTGGGGGTCATCACCTTGAACCGCCCCGCCGCTTTGAACGCGCTCAATCACTCGATCATGGAAGCCATGGTCGAGGCGTTGGAGGATTTCGAGAGGGCGCCCTCCATCAGATCCATCGTCATCGCCGGCTCCGCCAAGGCCTTCGCGGCCGGGGCCGACATCAAGGAGATGGAGAAGGCGACGGTGGCCGAGATGTCCCGGGACCCTCATCTGTCGCGTTGGGACCGCGTGGGCAAATGTCCCAAGCCCTTGATCGCCGCGGTGAGCGGCTTCGCCTTGGGCGGCGGCTGCGAGCTGGCCATGGCCTGCGACCTGATCGTGGCCAGCGAAACCGCCGTCTTCGGGCAGCCCGAGATCATGATCGGAGTCATACCCGGCGCCGGCGGGACGCAAAGGCTGACGCGGATCGTAGGCAAGACCTTGGCCATGGAAATGATATTGGCCGGAAGGCGGCTGAGCGCCCGGGGAGCCCTCGCACACGGACTCGTCAACCGCGTCGTACCGGTCGAGTCCTTTCTGGACGAGGCCAAGAAATTGGCCCACGAGATAGCGGCCCAACCCCCCATCGCTGTGCGCATGGCCAAGGAGGCCGTGCTCAAGGCCTTGGACATGGACCTGGACACCGGGCTCGCCTTCGAGCGCAAGCTCTTCTATTCTCTTTTCGATACCGAGGATCAGAAGGAGGGAATGCGCGCCTTCATGGAAAAGCGGGCAGCGAGGTTCATCGGCAAATGAGCTCCACCAAGACCGAGGCCGCCGAGTTGTTGGTTCGTCAGGAAGGCGGCGCCCTTACCTTGACTCTCAATCGCCCCGAGGTGCTCAACGCGCTCACGCTCCCGATGATGAGCGGGATGCTCGAGCAGCTCAAGAAGGCCGAGAAGGATCGCGCTATACGTTGCGTGGTGATCGCCGCCTCGGGACGCGCTTTTTGCGCCGGCGCGGACTTGGCCGACCTGCGCAAGCGCCAGAGCGAGGCCGCCTTCTCGCTCGGAGACGAGCTTCGCTTGAGATTCAACCCCTTGATCGATCAGATACGTCGCATGGAAAAGCCGGTGGTCGGCGCGGTCAACGGCATCGCGGCCGGAGCCGGGGCCAGCTTGATCTTGTCGACGGATATCAAGGTCTGCTCGGAGAAGGCCAGCTTCGTCAACGCCTTCGTCAAGGTCGGCCTCGTGCCGGATTCCGGCATGACTTACTTTTTGCCCCGCCATCTCGGCCTCTCCTTGGCCCTCGAGCATGCCTGGACCGCCAAGCCCATCACGGCCGAGCTCGCGCTGCGCAGCGGCTGGGTCAATCGCGTGGTGCCAGCCTCCGCGCTCGAGTCCGAGACCGGCCAGATCGTTTCGGAGCTATGCCAGGCGCCGCCCCGAGCGGTCGCCTTGACCAAGAGGGCGCTCAACCGGTCCTTGGAAAGCGGATTCGAGGAGCAGATGGATTATGAGGCTCGTCTGCAGGAGATATTGGGCCGGACCAAGGACCACCAGGAGGGCGTAAGCGCCTTTCTGGAGAAACGAGTCCCGAAGTTCACCGGAGATTGATATGGCCAAGGAACCCGAACGCGTCAAGGAAGAACGGCTGGCCGAGCGGCTGGCCAAGGGCCAAAAGATAGAGAAGATGGAGGAGATGACCGAGGAATATCGCGGCCACCTCACCCATCTCATGATGATGCAGGCCGACTCCGAGCTCGCCGGGGCCTTCGGCTATGTGCCGTGGATCATGAAATCCCCGGATATCAAGGAGACCCTCCAGGTGTCGCAGATCGTCAAGGATGAGGTCCGCCACGCGAGGGTCATGTATCGGCTGCTTGAAGGCATGGGCGTCGACGTGGACCAGTATTTCAAGGAGCACAATTTCACGCTGCGCGTCGACAAACGGGATATCGGTACCATGCGGGTGGCCGATGACAAGAGGGTGAATATCTTCTATTACCCGATCGAGACCTGGTACGACTTCATCATGTTCAACTTCTGCATGGACCGCGGCGCCGGGCATCAACTGGAGGATGCCCTCGACTGCTCCTACAAGCCTTGGTGCGACAGCATGGAAGGGATATTCAAGGAGGAGGCCATGCACATGGCCCACGGCGATCAATGGGTCGAGCTCCTCGCCAAGGATGACAAGACCCATGAGGCCACCCAGAAAGCCCTCGAGCGTTGGTTTCCCAGGACCATGAACATTTTCGGCCGGGCTAACTCCCCCAAGAACGCGATCTATCGCAAATTGGGTCTCAAGAAACGCGACAACGACCAAGTCCGCCAGTCCTTCGCCAAGGAGATCGCGGACAAATGCCGCCAGTTCGGCCTCAAGGTGCCCGAGTGGCAGCCGGAAACGGAAAAAATGACCGAGGAGCCGTTCATCCCCGGTTGAAGTGGCCATCCAGCGTGTCGCCGTCGTGGGCGCCGGCACCATGGGCGCCGGCATCGCCCAGCTTTGCCTGCAACGCGGCTTCGCCGTAAAGATACATGACGCGTCGTCCGAGGCCTTGGACTCGGCCTTGGAGCGCATCAAGCGGGGCTTGGACGAGGCGGTGCTCAAGACCAAGCTCACCACGGCGGCGGCCGAGCGGGCTTTCCATTCGCTGGCGCCGGCCGCCCGGATGGAGGATCTCTACGGCGCCGACCTTCTCGTGGAGGCGGTCAGCGAGGATCTCGATCTCAAGAGGCGGCTCTTCGAGCGAGTCTCGCATATCTGTCCCGACTCCATTCTGGCCACCAATACCTCCTCCTTACCGGTGACGCGGATCGCGCAGGCGGCGCGTTCGCCCGAGAGAGTGTTGGGCATGCATTTTTTCAATCCCCCGGCGGCCATGCGCCTGGTTGAGATGGTGCGCGGGCCCATGACGCTGCCTTCGGTGTTCCAAGAAGCGTGGGATTTCGTGCTGATGGGACTCAAGAAAGCCCCGGTGGATGTCGAGGACACGCCTGGTTTCATCGTCAACCGCGTGATGAGACCCTATTATCTTGAGGCCCAACGGGCCGCTCTATCGGGCTGCGGCATCGCGGCCTTGGATCGGGCGGCGAGAGATGTCGGACAAGTGCCCATGGGCCCCTTCGAGCTCATGGACCTGATCGGGCTCGACGTTAATCTCGCCATCACCCGCGGCATCTATGAGGCCTTCGGCCGCCCGGAGCGTTTCAAGCCCTGTCCGCTTCAAGAAAGACTCGTTCGGGAGGGTTTCCTGGGCAGGAAGGTCAACGGCGGTTTCTATGTCTACGAGGGAGGCAAGCGGACCCTGGAAAATCCTCGGGCCACCGAAGGCCTTCCCTCCTCCGGCCTCGATCCCGCCGAGGCTTGGGAACGGGTGATTGGTGCCGTGATCTCTGAGGCGGAGCTGGCCTTTAAGGATAAAGTGGCCAGCAAGGCGGATATCGACACGGCGATCAAATTGGCGATGAACTTCCCTCGAGGACCATTCCAATGGCGAAGCCCGGCCGCGAAACCCTAGGCGAGATGATCTCTCGCCATTCCAGCGCCAAGGTGCTGGAGGTCTTGGATAGGCATGGAGTCACGTTCTGCGCGGGCTGCTATCTCACGCTTTTCTCAAGCCCCGAGAAGGTGGCCGCCTATCACGCCGTGCCGGATGTCAGGCTTTTTCTTGCCGAGCTTCGCGCGGCTGCTGCTCCTCGTTCTCGGCGTCGTGCCCGTTCGAGGCGGACCTCGTCAGTTCCATAAGCGCCTGATCGTCTCGATCCAGGCCGAATCTCCGGCGGATAAGCTGCCATTTCTCATCGTTTACGCGTTGCTGCTCGGCTTGCGCTTTGAAGAGAGCGGACAGCTCCTCGGAAGCGGGCAAGAGCACCAGTCCGCAGCCTAACGCCTCCAACAGCCGCTGAAGCGTGCTTAGCCGCACGTCCCGGCCGGATTCGATTCGCGATACCAGGGATTGGGCGACTCCGGACTTCCTGGCCAGCTGGAGCTGGCTTAGCTGCAAGCCACGGCGTAGCCGCGCGATCAGTCGGCCTGGTTTCCGCGCGGCCTCATCTTGAGTCCAACGCCCGCCTGATTCAAACAGAAGGCATATTTTCTGATAATCCTCCACGACCCATTTCATTCTCATGCTTATATACGACTGGGAGGAAAAAAAGTTCCGATCTCTTTAATGCGTTCGTACTGCCAACGCTGGCAGTACGATCTCATTAAAAGGATCGTGATCTGAACTAGGGGTAAATAAGAAGGCCGGCGCGGTTAATATCTAAGCCGGTATTCGAGGCGGAGGCGCTCGGCTCCCATTTGGCCCTGGGTGATGCCGTAATCGGCGCCGAGCGTGATGGGATTATCCTCATAAGAAAGATCGAAAGAGGCGACTCGAGCGGCATCGCTGCCGGAGCGAAGGGCCTTCGCGATCCTCATGCCGGGGCGAAGCTTGAGCGCCAAGCCGATGGGACCGAGCTGCGTCCTGGCGCGCAGGCCGTTGAGATAGACCAAGCCGCCGCCCACCAGGCCGGCCGAGGCGAGCAAATCCGGGTCCCAATTGCGGCTGTCCCTGGCGTAGCGCTCGGAATCACGGCCGAAAGCCGGAATGGCATAACGCTCAAGCAGGGTATCGCCGATCGAATCGACCAGGACGCTGGTCTGCTCCTCCAAGGCCCAGGACTGCCACTCGGCCATCTGCGCGGGAGCCCCGGCATCGCCCGGCTTGTGTATAGGATATTGCTCCCGAAGGCGCCTGGCATAGGCCGATTGCTTCTCCCTGAGCCGGTCGTGAAACTGGCGATACGAGTCATGTTCCGGGGATCTTGCCACCTGTCTCCGTAGTCTGTCGGGAAGCATGGGACCGATCAAATGGGAGCGCATCAGATCGAATATGCGATCCGAAACCTCCTCCACGGCCCGATAGGCGGGCCGGGCGGCCTTATCGATGGCGCTGGTCTCGAAATTGGAGTGGTTCTCGGCTAGAACCGGGGAAGCCAGGATGACCAGGGCCGCCAGCACGGAAAATAGCTTCATAAGATCAGAGTAGCATCCGGCCGCTCGGCGCTCCTGAGCCATTGGCTCCAGCCTGGCATGTTCAAAGGTCCTATTTCCGAATAGGTCCATAGACCTAGGTATTATATATATTAATGGCTACAGCCTGGTTACGCTTTAGTAAAAGCCCGGTAAAACGCTCCCCAGTTGCTATAGGGTAGGCTTGGGCGCCAACCGTCGTCCCCTCGTCCTGGGAGTCGCGGCCGGCGGAAGAGGCGGAAAGAACTCGAGAAAGGACCTGGCGATCCGCTCTTGCACGTCCTCGAATCGGAGCGTCCTGCCGAGCGCGCCTTGCAAGGTGCCCAGTTGCTCGGGCTCGAGATTGCAGGGATAGATCCGGTGGAAGGGACCCAAGTCGCAATGGATGTTGAGCGCGAAACCGTGATACGAGACCCCCGACTTGACGGCCACTCCGATCGAAGCCACTTTCTTGTCGCCGCTCCAAACCCCGGTAAAACCTTTCAAGGTCTTCCCTGCGATGCCGAGCGGCCTGAGGCTCTCGATCAAGATCGACTCGAGCGCGCGAAGATAGCTGCGGGGATTGAGCCCGCGCTCCTCCAGGCGGACGATCGGGTAGCCCACGAGCTGACCCGGGCCGTGATAGGTGATATCTCCCCCCCGCTCCACGTCGTAAAGCGGGTAAGGCAATCCCAGGGGCGGCAAGGCGCGCGAGGATATCCCGCGCGTGTAGACCGGCGGATGCTCGAGGAGCAGCAAGGTGTCCCCGATAGCTCCGCCCAGGCGCTGCAGGACCAGGTCCTTCTGGAGATCCCAGGCCTCCTTGTAATCCTTCACGCCCAGCATTCGCGCGAGCATGCGGTCTCCTAGGCGGATCGGGCCGCGGGAGCCAGGATGTGTATGGCCTGGCCGATGCAGGCTTCGGCCGCCTCCTGGAAGGCCTCGTTGAGCGTCGGGTGCGGGTGTATCGTGGCGGCGACGTCCTCGACGGTCGCCTCCAGCCGCACGGCCAAGCTCGCCTCGCCGATCAGATCCGAGGCATTGGGGCCGACCATGCCCACGCCCAGTATGCGATGATTATCGCGGCGGGCGATGACCTTGACGAAGCCCTCGGGCTCGCGCACGGCTTGGGCCCGCCCCGAGGCCGAGAACGGGAATCGTCCCACGAGTATCTCATGCCCCGCCGCCTTGGCCTCGGCCTCGTTCTGTCCCACGAAGGCGATCTCCGGATCGGTGAAGACGGCCCAGGGAATGGGGCCGCGATCCTCGCCGGAAAAGCGGCAGATGTCCAACGCCGCCAGTATGCCCTCGCGCGAGGCCTTGTGCGCCAGGTACGGCGGGCCGATCACGTCGCCCGCGGCATAGATATGCGAGGCGCTGCTTTGGTATCTCTCGTTGACCGTGATATGGCCCTTGGCGTCGGTCTCGACTCCGGCGGCCTGGAGCCCGAGTTCCTTGGTGACCGGAGCCCGGCCCACCGAGACCAATATCTTGTCGGCCTCGATCTTGCGCTCGCCGCTCGGCGTCTCCACCGCTACGGCCAGGCCGCCGTTCGAAGCGGAATAGGATTTGGCCTTGGACTGGGTCAGGACCTCCACGCCCAACTTTTGGAGATTGCGCAGCACCGGGGTGAGGAGATCGGCCTCGAGGCCAGGAAGCACCTGAGGCATGAACTCGACGACGCTCACCTTGGCGCCCAACTTCGCGTAGAAAGTCCCGATCTCCAGTCCGATCACGCCTCCGCCTATCACCACCAGTCTCTTAGGCGGCTCGGGAAGCTCCAGGGCCTCCTTCGAGCTCAGCACGTTCTTTCCATCGAAGGCAAAGCCCGGCAGCGCGGCGGGTCTGGTGCCGGTGACGATCAGGGCATGTTGGAAGGAGACGGACTCCTTGCCGGAGCCGGTCTCGATCTCGGCCCGATGAGGGCCCGTCAACGTGGCCGTCCCGTTCATGATCGAGACGTTATTGCCCTTGGCCAGGGCCGCGATCCCCCGATTGAAGCCGGCGACCATGGAGGCCTTCCAGTCCTGCACCTTGTTCCAATGCAACTTGAGGTTTCCGGTCTCCAACCCGAACGACCCGGCCTTCTGCATCTTGGAATAGAGTCCGGCGGAATGGATCAGGGCCTTGGAGGGGATGCAGCCGTAATTGAGGCATTCTCCTCCCAGTTTGTCTTTGTCGACCAAAAGAGTCTTCTTGCCCAACTTGCCCAGCTTGATGGCGGCCACATAGCCGCCAGGTCCGGCCCCAACGACCAGCACTTCCGTTTCGATGGCCATTAGAGCAGCGTCCTCGGGTTTTCCAGGCGCTTGACCAAGGTGTTCATGAATTGCGCGGCCTCCGCGCCGTCCACGACGCGATGGTCGAAAGACAGCGCCAGATTGCCCATCTCGCGCACGTGAATGCCGCCGTCCTTGACCACGGGGCGGGGCTTGATCTTCATGACGCCCAATATGGCGACCTCCGGATGGTTGACGATCGGAGTCGCGAACAGGCCGCCGATAGGGCCGATGTTGGTGATCGTGAATGTCCCCCCTTGAAGCTCGGAGACCTCGATCTTGCCGGAGCGCACCTTGTCGGCCAACCTCTGTATCTCGGAGGCCAGGCCCCAGACGTCGCGGTTCTCCGCCCCCTTGATCACCGGAACGATCAGCCCCTGCTCGGCCGATGTGGCGATGCCGATGTTATGGCCGCGTTTGCGCACGATCGCGCCGCCCGCCTCGTCGAGCACGGCGTTGAAATTAGGGAATTCCTTGAGCGTCTTGACCAGGGCCCGTATGATGAAGGGCAGATAGGTGAGCTTGAGCCCCTTGGCTTCCGCCTGAGGCTTGAGCTCGCTTCTCAGGCCCACCAAGGCCGTGAAATCCGCCTCGTCCATATGGGTGACGGCTGCCACCGTGCGATGGCTTTCCGCCATTTTCTCGGCGGTGCGGCGGCGTATGCCCACGAAGGGGACTTTATCTTCCCCTCCCCCGGCGCCAACCGGGGCCGGGGCCGGTTGGGGCGCTGAATCCGGCGCGCCGGCCGCCTTTCGCACGTCGTCCTCCGTGATCCGTCCCGCCGGCCCCGAGCCCTTGACCCGAGCCAGATCGACCTTGAGCTCGGCGGCGAGCCTGCGCACCGCCGGAGTGGCGCTCACCGAGATTCCCTCGGCGACGCCGGCGGCGCCGCGCGGGGTGGACGGCTGGGTGGTTTGAGCGGTATGAGTGGCCGCGGCCTGACGCGTGGCTTGCGGCTGGGGCGCGCCCGCGCCGCCGGAGGCCAGTTCAAAGACGACGAGGGGGGCATGGACCTTTATCTTCTCCCCCGCTCGAGCCATGAGCTTGGATATTTTGCCGGTCTTCGGGCTGGGTATCTCGACCTCGGCCTTGTCGGTCAGGACGTTGCAGAGAGGCTGGTTCTCCTTGACCGAATCCCCCTCCTTCACGTGCCACTTGACGATCTCACCCTCCGTGAGGCCCTCGCCTATGTCCGGCAGCTTGAATTCGTAGTTCATGCTATCTCCTCAATAGAAAGTCCGGTTTAAAACCGATTCCAGCACTAAAACGATAGAGTTTGTTTCGCGGCCCGGATCACGCGCTCGGCGTCCGGAATATAATATTGTTCCAGTCTAAACAGCGGCATGCGTATGTCCCAACTGCCCACGCGCTTGACCGGCGCCTGCAACTTAAGCAAAGCTCGCTCGGCGATCAGGGCGCTGATCTCCGCCGCCCAGGAGCCGGTGTTCGGCGCCTCGTGGGCGATCACGGCCCGGCCCGTCTTCTCCACGCTGCCCAGGACCGCTTCCAGGTCCAATGGCGCCAGCGTCCGGAGATCGAGGACCTCGGCGGAGATCCCCTCCTCGTTGAGCCGGTCGGCCGCCTTGAGGCAGGTATGCACCATGGCTCCCCAGGAGATCAGGCTGATGTCGCCGCCCTCGCGCGCCACTCGCGCGCGCCCGATCGGAGTCTCGTAGGGCGCTTCGGGCACGAGGCCTCGCGCCGCCCGATACAGCGCCTTAGGCTCGAAAAAGATCACCGGGTCCGGGTCCTTGATCGCGGAGATGATCAGGCCCTTGGCGTCCTCCGGAGTGGACGGGCAGAGCACCTTGATACCGGGAGTGTGGCAGAAATAGGCTTCGGGCGATTCCGAGTGATGCTCCGGAGCGTGTATCAACCCCCCGTGGGGCGAGCGCAGCACCAGGGGCACCGTATGTTTCCCCCGGCTGCGGTTGCGGATACGCCCCAAATGGCAGACGACTTGATCGAAAACCGAGGGCAGGAAGCCGTCGAACTGGATCTCGCAGACCGGGCGCAGGCCGCCGCTCGCCACGCCTACGGAGGCGCCCATGAGGCCGATCTCGGCCAGGGGCGTATCGCTCACGCGATCCCCGCGGAAGCGCTGGACCACGCCCTCGGTCGCGCGAAAGCCCCCCCCGTGGACGCCCACGTC
>JACQPG010000115.1 GCA_016207665.1 Elusimicrobiota bacterium
GCAAACAGGACCTCGCGTGAGCACGGCTCCGGCGAATAGACACAAGCGCTCACTGCGAACCCCCGCGCATCCCGCCTCGTAGTTCATCCAACCCCGACTTCTCGGTTACGGGAAAAATTCCGAGACGAGGGTCATGCACCCGGCTTGATCGGCCTGATCGTCATCCAGGCGTTACCGAAGGTCGATAGTAATTCCACGGGGTCTGTCCTAACATGGGATTGAGCCTGGAGGGCGCGTGTGAATCCCTCGGCGGCGGATGTGTCGCCCAGTCCCTGATGCGCGGGGAGCCGAACCGGGAGAGGATAGCGCTGACGGTGCTTGCCGACAAAGTCAGGGAGATCATTTGATGGGACCGAGACAAGAGGCCGCCGCCAAGCGATGGATGAGCCTGCGTCGCAGCGCGCCTCGGCTTCAGCCTCCGTGGGATTCCCACAGGAGGATCGCGCCCGTCGAGAAATTGAGCCTATCCTATTTCGACATTCCCGCCGATTTCCCCGAATCCGACGCCACCCTCTCCTGGGAGCGCAACGGCGTGGTCGTCGTGGAGCTTTTCGCCGGAGGCGAGAGGGGATTGGGTTACACTTATGGGGACGCGGCCATAGGCCAATTCATCCGAGATCGTCTGGCTGACGTAGTCATAGGCATCGATGCGGCCGACATCCCATTCGCCTATGCCTCCATGAGAGGCGCCGTGCGGGAGATGGGCGTGCCCGGGCTGGCCGCCATGGCCATCTCGGCGCTCGACATCGCCCTCTGGGACTTGAAGGCCAGGTTGATGGGGGCCCCGCTTTCCCGCCTCCTGGGTTGCGTCAGGTCTCGTGTCCCGGTTTACGGCAGCGGCGGCTATTGCTCCTACTCCCTTGATCAGCTTCGCCAGCAGTTGGGAGGCTGGGCCGCTCACGGCATTTCCAAGGTGAAGATGAAGGTCGGCCGTCATCCTCGAGACGATCAGGAGCGGGTGCGGGCGGCTCGCGAGGCGATAGGCCGGGGTGTGGAGCTCTTCGTCGACGCGGACGGCGCCTATACGGCCAAGCAAGCCCTGGCCATGGCCGAGACCTTCAGAGCCGAGGGAGTGACCTGGTTCGAGGAGCCGGTAGCGTTCCAGGATCTGGAGGGCCTGGCCCTGGTGCGAGCGCGCGCGCCGGCCGGGATGGATATCGTCGCCGGAGAGCGAGGGTGGGATCCCATGTTCTTCCGCCGTTTGATCGAGGCCGGGTCGGTGGACGTGGTTCAGGCCGATGTCACGCGCTGCGGGGGGATCTCGGGCTTGATGCGCGTGTCCGCCTTGTGCGAAGCCTTCGGCCTGCCGATGTCGGCTCACGGCGCCCTGGCGGTGCATTTGCATGTCGCCTGCGGCATCGGTCCCATGCGCCATATCGAGTTTCTCCATGATCATTCCCGCATCGAGTCCATCCTGTTCGAAGGGGTGCCGGCTCCAGTGGGAGGCTTTCTTCGGCCGGACAACTCCCGGCTGGGATTGGGATTGGAGCTCAAGCGCGAGGATATCTCTTCCTTCCATGTCGCGGAGCTATGAGCCGGCTGAGGTGCTGGCTCTCGAGAACGATCTGAGATCCAGGTTGCGCGGGGAAGTGCGTTTCGACGAGGGCAGCCGCGCTCTTTACTCCACGGACGCCTCCAACTACAGGCAAGAGCCCATCGGCGTCGTCCTTCCCAAGGATGTCGAGGACGTGGCGGAAACCCTCGCCGCATGCCGCCGGCATGGCGTGCCCGTGCTATCCCGCGGCGGCGGGACCAGCGTGGCGGGACAATGCTGCAATGCGGCCGTGATCCTCGACTTCTCCAAACATCTCAACCATGTGCTTGAGATCGACCCGCGCCGGCGCCAAGCCCTGGTGGAGCCCGGAGTGATCTTGGACGAGCTGCAGAGCCAGGCCGCTGCCCATGGGTTGATGTTCGGTCCCGATCCGGTCACGCATGGCTGGTGCACTGTCGGGGGGATGATCGGCAACAACTCCTGCGGCCCGCGCTCGCTCCTCGCCGGGCGCACCTCCGACAATCTCGATGAGCTTGAGCTGCTCACCTATGATGGGTTGCGGCTCACGGTGGGCGCCACCGAGACCCAGGAGCTCAAACGGCTATCAAGCTCGGGTGGCCGCCAGGGCGATCTCTTTCGCAGGCTTGAAAACATAGTGCTTCGCTACGCCGCTCTCATACGTCAGCGCTTCCCAATCATTCCCAGGAGGGTCTCGGGGTACAACTTGCCCGAGCTCCTGCCCGAAAACGGGTTTCATGTGGCGCGGGCCCTGGCCGGTTCCGAGGGCACATGCGTGACGATCATCGGGGCGAGGCTGAGGCTCATTCCCAGGCCTGCGGCGCGGGTCCTGCTGATACTGGCCTATCCCGACGTCTATCAGGCGGCGGAGCACGTTCCCCAGCTCGCGGGCTCGGGCGCGGCGGCCTTGGAGGGCCTCGACAGCGGTCTGGTCGAGCATGCCCGGCGCAAGGGCTGGGCCTTGGATGCGATCAGGGAGCTTCCCCCTGGCGGCGGATGGCTCTTGCTCGAGTTCGCCGGCGAAACCATCTCCCATTGCCGTCAAAAGGCGGGCGAGGTCCTGTCCCGGATAGGCGGCGCTCGTTCCGGGGAAAATCTCCTGGAGGATCACGCGCGCGTCTCGGCGGTTTGGAGATTGCGAGAATCGGGCCTGGGAGCGACGGCGGCGACGCCGGGCCAGGCGAGGAGCTGGGAGGGATGGGGGGATTCAGCGGTTCCGGTGGAGAAGCTAGGCCGTTATTTGAGGGCTCTGCGCGGACTCATGGAACGACACGGCTATGAGGGGGACTTTTACGGCCCTTTTGGCCAGGGTTGCCTTCACACGCGACTGAATTTCGACCTCGAAAGTCGCGGAGGGATCGCGCGTTATCGCCGCTTCGTCGAGGCGGCGGCGGAGCTGGTGATATCGCTGGGCGGCTCCCTGTCCGGGGAGTATGGCGACGGACAGTCCCGCGCCGAGCTGCTTCCCAAGATGTTCGGCGAGACGATATTCCAGGCCTTCAGGGAATTCAAGGCGGCTTGGGATCCCTACGGCAAGATGAATCCAGGCAAATTGATCGATGCCTTTGGCATGGACGAGAATCTCCGTCTGGGAGCCTCTTATCGCCCGGCCGTGGTTCAAACTTCCTTCCAATTCCCGGAGGATGGAGGGAGCTTCGCCAACGCCGCCCTGCGCTGCGTGGGAGCGGGCCAATGCCGCTCGCTCGATGGGGGGATCATGTGCCCGAGTTTCCGCGCCACTCGCGAGGAGAAGCATGCCACCCGGGGAAGGGTCCATCTGCTCTTCGAGATGCTCCGGGGAGCCGCCAAGGATCTTTGGCGGGACTCGGCGGTCAAGGAATCACTGGATCTCTGTCTATCCTGCAAAGGCTGCAAGAGCGATTGTCCCGTCGGCGTGGACCTGGCCGCCTACTCCATGGGCCTGATCCCGATCTGGGCTGCGGCGGCGGCCCGGGCGCCCCGGTTGGCGAACTTTCTGACACAGACTCCCGTCCTGTCTGGTTTAACCAAGGCCCTGGCGGGCATTGATCCGCGCCGGCGCCTGCCCGCCTTCGCCTCCGATACGTTCAGGCGCCGGTTCGCGCGCAGACCCGTCCATCGCAACGGCGGCAAGGAGGTGATGATCTGGGCCGATACCTTCACCGAGCACTTCCATCCCGATATCGGGGAGGCCGCCTGCGATGTGCTCGAACAAGCCGGGTTCGCGCTGCGCCTTTCCCCTGGCGGTCTTTGCTGCGGCCGGCCGTTTTACGATTTTGGCATGCTGGGCCTAGCCAAACGCTATCTCAGGCGCCTCATGGCAGGGTTGCGCGGGGAGATAGAGCGAGGGATTCCCATCCTCGTCCTGGAGCCCTCCTGCGCCTCGGTGTTCCGCGATGAGCTCATCAATCTCTTTCCCCAAGACGCGGATGCCCGCAGATTGAGCCGCCAAACCTTCGTGCTGGCGGAATTCCTGGCTCGTGACCCCGGCGCATGGAGCCCGCCCCGGCTGCGGGGCCGGGTCTTGGTCCAGCCCCATTGCCATCAGCGTTCGCTCATAGGCATCGAGCCGGACCGGGAATTGCTGCGATCCATGGGCCTCGAGGTCACGGTGCTCGACGCCGGTTGTTGCGGCATGGCCGGGGCCTTCGGTCTCGAGAAAGGCGAGCGCTGCGACGTCTCGCTCAAGATCGCTCGCCAAGGCATGTTGGCCGCGCTGGAGGCGCAACCTCCCGGGGCCCGCCTTTTGGCCGATGGGTTCAGTTGCCGCGAACAGCTCTCCCAATGCGCCGCGATCCATTCCCTGCATTTGGCTCAATTGCTGCGTTCCGGACTCCGGCTGCGGAGCTGACGGGATGGGTCTAGCCCTGCGGTTTAATCCGGGCGGACACCTATGCCCGGCCTTTTCGACGCCAAGTCGTAGAGGCCGCCGCGGCCCATCCGCAATCCCCTCATCGGGCTGGCCTTGAGCCAAAGCGGCGTATCCAGGTCCACGAACTTGAATCCGCCGACGCCGGCGGCTAAATGGGCGGCGCAGCCCATGGCGAGTTGCGACTCGACCATTCCGCCGATCATCAAACCCAATCCGGAGCCCTTGGCTATTAGGGCGATGTCCCAGGCTGCGAGAAGGCCGGCCTTCATCAATTTGACGTTGATGACCTGGGCCGCCCGCTCCTTGGCCATACGCAAGGCTTGCTCGGGGCTTGAGACCGATTCGTCGGCCGCCACGAGCACCTTGCCGAAGCGATGGACATCGCGCAATCCCTGCCAGTCGTCCTTGTCGGCCGGCTGCTCGAAAAGAGCCGGAGTGATCCCATGGCGGGACAGGCGGCGCAGCAGCTTGAGACAATCGCGCGGGCCGTAGCCTTGGTTGGCGTCGAGTATCAAGGCGGCCTTGGGAGCGGCCTCGGCCACGGCGAGCACCCGGTCCTGGTCCTCGTCGAGGTCCTTGCCCACCTTGATCTTGATGGTGTCCACCCCCATGCGCCGGATGCGCCGCGCCGCCAGGCGAGCTTGCGGCGCCGGGACCAGGGTCACCGTCACGTCGCTGCGCAGGGTGCTTTCGGCGCCGCCGAAGAGCAGGCGCAGGGGGATATCGCGCCAGCGGGCCCAAGCGTCCAGAAGGGCCATTCCTAGCGCGGCACGCGCGGCTCCGCGTCGGCTTTCCAGGGTCCGGTCTACGAGCTCGAGCAAACCCCTCCAATCCGATACCTCCCGACCGATGAAGGCGGCCGTCGCCCGTTCCAGCGCGCTGAGCGTGAGCTTCTGGCTGTCCGAGTTGAACTCGGCCATGGGAGCACCCTCGCCAAAACCCCGGATGCCGTTGGAAAGCTCCGCGACGACCAGGACGTTGCGGAGCTCGGCTCTGGCGCCGGTCGATATGGAAAACGGCTCGCGCAGAGCCAAATCGAGGCGCCGTATCCTGATGTGGCGGATGTGAGGCGGGGCCAAGGCTAGGCGACGCGCTTTTTGCCGCGCATGAGCAGGATCTCGACCAGGCTGCCCAGGCGCTCGGCGCGCTCCGGAGAGCCGGCCTTCTCGTAGACCGAGATCAGATTGCGCATCATGCGGATGATGATGTCGCGGCTGGAGCAGCGGGCCACGAACTCGGGGCGGAACTCATAGCCGCTTCGGATCAGCATGCGGCGCACGTCCGACAGGTCCATGAGCCTGCCTCTGTGGAAGGTGTCGATGAAACAGCTGTGGGCGCCCGAACGCAGCGCTACCAGGAAATGACCGGGAGTGGCGACCCCGTAGACGGGCAGGCGCAGTCTTTTGGCCAGCAACAGATAGAGCACCGAGAGAGTCACCGGGATGCCGCGTCGCGTCTCGATCACCCTGTTGAGATAGGAGTTGTCGGGATCGTAATAGTGCTTCTGGTTGCCCGAAAAATTCAGGGCCTGGAACAGGAACAGGTTGAGCTGCTGGAAAGTGGCCAGGAGATCCGCTTCGGGCGGCAGGTCCTGCTCGATCTTGGCGGCGACGCGGTCAAGCCATGTCACGTACGGTTCCGGGTCCAGGCCGGGATAGGCGAATCGTGCCACCAAGAAGGCGCCTGTCTCGAGATCTGGCTCGGGGGCTCGGGCAAGAGCCGTGAAATCCTCGCGCAGTTGGCGGAAGCGGAGCTCGCGGCTTATGGAGTCGGCCTTGGCCGCCAAATCGGGGTCCTGCTCGCCGCGCAATTCCTCGAGATAAGGGAGTATCGGATCCCCCACGTCGAGAATATGCCTGCGTACCAGATCC
This sequence comes from Elusimicrobiota bacterium, assembly GCA_016207665.1. Taxonomy (GTDB): domain Bacteria; phylum Elusimicrobiota; class Elusimicrobia; order UBA1565; family UBA9628; genus JACQPG01. The sequence goes on from JACQPG010000115.1 coordinate 6,236, forward strand.
AGGCTTTTGGGGTCCTCGTCGTCCAGCAATCGGACGAGGCTGCGCAGGGCTTTCTCGTCGAGAACCGCCATAGTTGTAGTTTAGTACGGAAACGGCGTTTTTTCAAGCCGCTTGCGCGCGCTAGGAGGCAGCCAGCGCCTCCAGGGTGGTCAGGCGCTCGGTCCCGCTGGAGAGTTCCTTGACCTTGACCTGGCCCAAAGCGGCCTCCTCCGGACCGATGATGACGGCGAGCTTGGCCTTTCGTGAGTCGGCGTATTTGAATTGGGCCTTGAGCTTGCCGCTTCCCGGGTAGACATCCACGCTCCAGCCGGCCCGGCGCAAAAGGGCCGCCGCGCGCAAGGAGACGCCCAGGAGCTCCTCGGAAAAGACCAGCACGCAGGCGTCCGGCCCCTCGACCTTGGCCCCGGCGTCGGATTCATCGAGCAGCAGCATCAGCCGTTCGAAGCCGATGGACCCGCCGCAGGCAGGGACCGGCTTGCCGGAGAACTTCTCCGTCAGGCGGTCATAGCGCCCGCCGCCGCCCAAGGAGCCGGAGAGTCTCGGATGGCGGAACTCGAATACCGGACCCGTGTAATAATCGAAACCGCGCATGAGCGAGGAGGAGAACTCGACGGCTTGCCGGCCGCTGCTCTCGTTGACCGAGTCGATGATGGCCTTGAGCGTGTCGACCGCCTTGCGGTCGACAGGGGCGAAATCGGCCAATGAAAGGCCCGTCAACTCCCAGGCGCGCTCGAGGCCCTGAGCGGCCAGGTCAGCACGCACCGCCTCCTCGCCCGCCTTGTCGATCTTGTCCAAGATGACGCAGGCCGCGCCGAGCTTGTCTTCGGGGATGGACAGGCGCCTCAATTGGCCCAACGCCAAGCCGCGATCGTTAAGGGCCACGACGGGCTCCAAATCGAAGGCCTTCAAGGCCGCCAAAATGGCCGAGATCACCTCGATCTCGCAAACGAGGCTCTCCGAGCCTATGATATCGGCGTCGCATTGGAAGAATTCGCGGTACCGGCCCTTCTGAGCCCGCTCGGCGCGCCATACGGGGCCTATATGGAAGGCCTTGAAGGGGTGGGGAAGCTGACCGGAGAAGCGGCTATAGTAGCGCGCCAGCGGCAGGGTCAGGTCGAACCTAAGGCCCATGTCGGCCAGATCGCCTCCCTGAGCCGACTCGAGCTTTTCGCCTCGCTTAAGTATCTTGAATATGAGTTTCTCGTTATCGCCCCCGCCCTTGCCCATGAGCATCTCGAGGTCCTCGACGGCGGAGGTCGCGATGGGGAGGAACCCGAAGGCCCGGTAGACGCGCGAGATAGTCTCGACCACCTGATGCCTCGCGGCGCAGGCCTCGGGAAGGAAATCCCTGAATCCGGAGGGAGGGGAAGTGGACAGACCCATGTCGCTATTCTATTATATGCAGGCGGTATCATGAAGAAGATCGTGGTCGTAGACGATTCCGAGACCGTCCTCTCGATGCTCGAGCATGTGCTCAAGGAATGGGGTTTCGAGGTCCATGCTGGCGCCGACGGCCATGCCGCCATGGATATCATACGGAACGTCAAGCCGGACCTGTTGATCCTCGACCATCAGTTGCCCGCCAGCGTGGGCCCTGATCTGTTCCGGCGGCTCAAGCAGGATGGAGTGCTCATTCCCACCATATTCCTCAGCGGGACGCCGTATTACGAGATCAAATACGGCTATGGCCTGGAGAACGAGGACAGGATCCGCTTCCTGGAGAAACCGATCGAGCTCAAGCGGCTTCGAAGCCTTGTCGACGAGCTCCTGCCGCCCGGGGCCGCGGCCTCCTAAGCTCGGGCCTGGTCGCGATGCTGCGAGTACGCTACGGTTCTTTCCAGGCTTTGGAGAGCGCTTTCGTCGATTCGCTCCGGCGTCGAGGGGATTGGTCGTCGGCGGTGGTCGCTCCCTCACGCAGGCTGGCAGACAAGCTCGAGCGCCTGGCCGTGGTCGAGAACGGACTCTCCCTGCTCGGCGCGCAATTCCATACTTTCCATAGCCTCGCATTGGCCCTCTGCGAGGAGCGCGGGCTGGGGGGCCTGCGCGTGGTCTCCGATCCCATTTTTCACGATGGCTTGGTCGAGCGTCTTATCGACGAGGATCGAGGCTTGTCCCGCGCTTTTGGCGGCGCCGGGCGCCCCAAGGCGATGTGCGCGGCCGCGCGCGCCAGCCTCAGGGACTTGATTGACGCCGGCGTCGAGTTCTCCGAAGTCGACGAGGCCTTCGTCGAGGATCTGGTCAGCGGGAGCTCGGAGCGCGGCGGCCTGACGGCCCTGTTGGCACTGGGCCGCGCTTATGAGCGGCGTTTGGCGGAGCTCGGCATAGCCTCTCACGGCGCGCTTTTGCGCGCGGCGGCCGAGCAGGCCGGCCGATCAGCCTTGATACGGGGCCTGGGAGCGGTGCTGTTTTACGGCTTCTACGATCTCACGGGGCTCCAACTGGATTTTTTCGAGGCCGTTTCCGACGCGGCGGCTGATGCCGAGCTTTTTTTCGCTCATCGGCCGGGCCATCCCGCCTTCCGTTTTGCCCAGCCGTTTTTCGAGCAAAAGCTGAGGGGAAGGCCTCATGAGGCGGTTGCCGAGGTGGCGCGGCCTTCCGCCCTGTCAGAGGCGCTGGAGGCGCTCTTCGACCCGGCCAGGACCGCGCCTACCGATAGTTCGCGCCTGGAAATATTCAGCGTTTCCGGGGCTCGGGACGAGGCTTGGTTGGTTGCCAAGGAGATATTACGGCTGGTCGAGGGCGACGGCGCCCGATACGAGGACATCGGAGTGGTGGCGCGGAGTCTCGATCCCTATCGCGGAGCGCTTCGCGACGTCTTTTCGCAAAACGCGATCCCCTTTCACGGCGAGTTGGGCCGGCCCTTGCTCAGCCATCCTCTCGCCAAGACCGCCTTCAACCTGCTCAACCTCAGGAGGAGGGATTTCCCGGCCTCCTTGGTGCTCGATCTCATCTCCTCCCCGTATTTCCGCTGTCCCCCGGCGCAGCGCCGGAGCTGGCGCCGCGGCATCGCCAGATCGGGCATCCATGGGGGATGGGCCCAATGGAAGGGAAAGTTCGCTTGCCGTCTGGATAAGGAGCCGGAGTTGCGCCCATTTTGGGAGATGCTTTCAACCATCCGCCAAGCCCTTGGCGCCGAAGGTCCCTGGAGCGAGCTTTCCGGCGCGGCGTGGCGGCTGCTGGAGCAGCGGCTCGCGTTGCCCGACGACTCTTCCCGAGACGAGGGCCAGGTTTGGTCGGCGCTCAAGCAGGCCCTCGCCTCTTTCCAGGTATTCGATCCCCTGGGATCGGCTCGTTGGGAGGATATGCTCGAGGCTCTCGAGCGCAAGCTCAAGGAGGCCTCGCTGGACCGCGGCTCAGGGCGCGGGGTGCGAGTGCTCGACGCCATGCAGGCCAGGGGCGAGAACTTCCGCTTCCTGTTCGTGCTGGGGCTTAAGGAGGGCTTGTTTCCGCGGGCGATCCAGGAGGATCCCCTGCTGCGCGACCCGGTGCGCCTGGCCTTGCGTCATCCGGCGGGTTTTTGGATTTCGCCTAAAGCAGCGGGCCATGACGAGGAAAAGACGCTGTTTTATCTTCTTCTGTCCTCGGCCCGGGAGAAGGTCTGGGCGATTTATCCCCGCTCCGATGAGAGCGGGAAAGCGGAGGTGCCCTCGCTCTATCTGAGGGAGCTTTCTCGCGCCTGCGAGCGGCCCTTGGAGACGGCCCAACGCGTGTCTCGTCAGCCTCTGCAGAAGCTGGCGAGCCGCGAGCTCGCGTGGCTTAGCCCCAAGGAATTGAGCCTGAGGCTCTCCGTCGAGGGCGCCGCGAGCGCCCGTTATCTCGACCTTATCGGCCAGGACGGGGGCTGGCTGGAGCATCGCCTGTCGAAGATCCCACTGCTCGTGTCATGGACCTCTCCGGGAACCCATGACGGCCTCATCGAGCCGCCCTTGGAATTCCTCGAGCAGCTTTCCGCCCAGGGTCTTTCCGCCAAGGCTATCGAGACCTACGGAGAATGCCCCTTCAGGTTCTTCGCTCAGAGGGCCCTGGGATTGGAGGCGGAGCAGCCGCCCTCGGATCGCGGCCGGTTGGACGAGAGGGCCAAGGGCCGCCTCTATCACTCCTGCTTGGAGCGCTTCTATGAAGGATTGGATGAGGATTTCTGGGATGGCTCGCCGGACTGGGAGCCTCGGCTGAGCCGGGCCGTCGATTCGGCGTTCTCCGAATCGGGCTGGCAGGAGCTCGGCCTCTATCCGTTGTTGTGGGAGGCGGCCAGGCGCCAGGCTTTCTCTGTGCTGCGCCGTTTCGTCTCCCGGGATCTGGAGGAGATACGCCGCTCGGGCCTGCGCCCCGCCCTCTTCGAGCAAGCCTTGAGCGCCCCCTGGCCGGGCGAGACGCCCTCGGCGCTGCGGGGCCTTCGGCTGCGAGGCGTCGTGGATCGGGTCGACCGCGACGGGAATGGCCGGTTCCGCGTCATCGATTATAAGACGCGCTCTCGGGGAGGAGTCAAGCTCTCCACCGCCATCGAGCGGGGAGAGCATAGCCAGCTGCCGGTCTACGTCGAGCTGGTCGCCTCGGCGCTCGGGGAAGAGCTCGAATCGGCCAGGCTCTATTTCCTGGATGACGCCGAGGCTAAGGGCAAGCCCGCCTTCCAGTCCTACGAGGCCCGTGATTGGGCTCGGGCCCGCGACTCTTTTTTACGCGAGATCGACCGTCGTCTGGCCCGGATATCCCGGGGCCGCTTTCCCATTTCCCCGGACGAGGGCGATTTCGGCTATTGTCGCCGCTGCGACTACGCCATGATTTGCCGCAAGAGCCATGGGCCGTCGCGGCGGCGGGCCATGCTGGAGCGAGAATAAAGTGGAGGATATCCTTTCCCGCGAGCAGGCTCGGTCAAGCCTGAGGCGCAACGTGGTCGTCGAGGCCGGTGCCGGAACCGGAAAGACCACGCTCTTGACCGATCGGCTGTTGTTCCAGGCGCTCGGCTTCGAGCCCGCGGTTCCTTTGCCCGCTATCGTCGCCTTGACCTTCACGGAGAAGGCCGCGGGAGAGATCAAGGTTCGCTTATCCGGGCGCCTCGGAGAGATCGTTGCCGCCCTTTCCCGTCCGCAGGCGGAGCTCCCGGAGATCGTGGCGCGATTGCGGGAGGCTTTCGGGCTCGATGCCGGACTGATACTGGAGAAGGCTCGGACCGCCCTGGAGGAGCTCGACAGGGCGCAGATAGGGACCATACACTCCTTCGCCTCCCATCTTCTGCGCCTTTATCCGGTGGAGGCCGGGGTCGATCCGGCTTTCCGCGTGGACGAGGGCGACTTTTTCGACGAGTTATTCGAGTCGGAATGGAGCCGTTGGCTCGACACGGAGTTGGGCCAGGAGGCTCCACGGAAGGAGGCCTGGCTCGAGGTCTTGGACCAGGCGCCCTTGGAGGATATCAAGGCCCTGGCGCGGGAGCTGAGCGGCGAGCGTATCGATCTCGAGGCGGTGGGCCGTCCCGCGCCTGAGGCGGCTCGCAGGCTCGAGCAGCTCGCGCAGCGGCTGGAGCAAGCCGTGGCGGGACGAAAGCCGCCCAGAAATTCGCGCGTGCTTGAATCGGCGCGCGCGGCGGCGCATCGGCTCAGGGATTTGGCAAGGGAGAGCTTGGCCGGGCCCGCCGCCGCAGGGACGGCCTCGCCAGGGCCGGTCGAGGCCCTGACCCATTCGCGGTGGCCCGAGGAGTGGGGGGAGGAAGGGGCCGAGGCTTATGAGCAGGCCCTGCAGGCGGCCTCCGAGGCCAGCCCCGGTTCCGAGACCCTGCTGCGCCGCGCTTGCGCGCTGGCGCTTCCCTTCGCGCGCCATTTCCGTTCCCTGTATAACCGTCTCGGTTACGTATCCTTCGACGGCTTGCTGCGCAAGGCCAGGGACCTGGTGCGGGATCATGCCGAGATCCGCGAGAAGCTCAAGGAGCGCTATGTCTGCCTGTTGATCGACGAGTTCCAAGACACCGACCCGCTCCAGGGCGAGCTGCTGCTTTTCTTGGCGGAGCGGCCCGGAGGGCGCGCCGCGCGTTGGCAGGATATTCGTCTGGGAAGCGGCCGCCTATTCGTGGTCGGGGATCCCAAGCAGTCGATCTATCGCTTCCGCGGGGCCGATATCGCCGCCTACCAAGCCTTTACGGGGCATGTGCTGGCCGCCGGAGAGGGTCTGAGCTGCGATCTCAAGAGCAACTTCCGGAGCTCGCCGGCGCTCCTTCGGCCGGTCAACGCGGCCTTCGAGCGCATCATGCGCCATCGCCCCGGTTTGCAGGCAGCCTATAAGCCTTTGTCCGCCGCCAAGGCGTTTTCTCCAGGCTCGGGCATTTCGCTCGTCGTGCTGGACCGGCCCGAGGGCCGGGAGGATTTCAGCGCCGAGGCCGTGCAAAGGGCGGAGGCCGCCTGGATCGCCGGCTGGATACTCGAACATTGCGGTCCGGGGCGGCTCTACCGGTTCAAGGATGTCGCGGTGTTGCTGCGCGCCTCCACGCCCCTGCCCGCATTGCTTGAGACATTCAAGGAAAGGAAGCTCCCTTATGCCGTCGAGGTCGAGAGGCATTTTTATTCCATGCAAGAGGTGGTCGACCTCGTCAATCTCTTGCGCGTGCTCGATGAGCCCGAGAATCGATCGGCTCTCGCCGGGTTGCTGCGATCGCCCCTCGGGGGCGTGGACGATCAGGCCCTATACCGCCTCGCTCGCCAAGGCGCATTGGATTATCTCAGGCCCATCCCGCGCCAAGCCGGTCCCGAGGCCAAGAGCGCTCTGGCGCCGCTCTACGCCGCCCTCGCGGAGCTGCGGGCCAAGGTCGGGCGAGCTCCGGTCGGAGATATCGTCCAGGAGATACTCGAGCGCACGCCCATGCTCGAGCTCTGCGCCAAGGCCTATTTCGGCGAGCAGACCGTCTCCAACCTGATGAAGTTCGCCCGACTCGCGGAGCAGGCCTCGGACGAGGGCCTGACTCTCAAGGAATTCATCGCGCGGCTCTCCAAGCAGATCAAGGACTCCGCGCGCGAGGGCGAGAGTCCCTTGGCCGACGAGCATCTTGAGGCCGTTCGCATCATGACCATACACAAGTCCAAGGGCCTGGAGTTCCCCGTGGTGTTCCTATCCAACGCCTCCGGCGGCCGGACCATGCCCATGAGCGGCGTCAGCGCCTTGGATTGGAGCTCCGGCCTGGTGGGTTTGCGCCTGCCGGGCTGCGGGGCGGCCAACGCGGCCATGGCCTGGCTTTCGGCGGAGAACCGGAAGCGCGAGGCCAGCGAATCGGTCAGACTTCTCTATGTCGCGATGACGCGGGCCAAGGAAAGGCTTTTCGTCGTGGGCAAGGCCAAGGGCGACAAGGCGGCCCTGTCTTCATGGTTGCGGGCCGCCGGGGCCTGGCCCGAGCCCGAGCAAGAGCTCACCCAGCTCGAGCTGGGTGGAAGCCCGATCTCCGTAAGCCGCGTCGCCGATCCTGTCGATGCCCCCGGACGAGCCGCCGAGCCGCCTGAGCCCGGCGGCGGGCACGCCGAGTCGCCCCGGAGCCTGGCTGAACGCTGGCGACGCAGGCTGGAGCGCTGCCGCGAGCTGGAACGAAGCCCTTGGACTCGGGCTCCCAGCGCGGAACAGGCTTTTGCCAGGGGGGAGGAAGGAGCGGAGTTTTCCGGGCCGCGGGAGCCGGCCTTGGTGGGAGAAGCTTGCCATCGCTTCCTGCAGGGATGGGATTTCCGCCGAGGAAGCGGAGCGCCGGGGGAGCTCGAGGACGGAGTCCTCAAAGCATGCCAGGCGCTGAAGCTGCGCCATCTCGCGTCGAATTGGAGCGAGGTCGCGGCCGAGAGCCTGGAAATACTGCGGGGCTTCGTGGGCTCGAGCGTGGCCCGCGAGCTGTCCGCCGCGGAGATACTGGGCCGGGAGCTTCCTTTCGCTTATGAGGAGGAGGGGGTGGTGGTCAGGGGAGTCATCGACCTGGTCTATCGCCTCGAGGCAACGGTGTACGTCGCCGATTACAAGAGCGACAAGTCGGTCGACAAGGACCCCTCTAAGCGCCGGCTCAAATATTCCGCCCAAGAACGGGCGTATCGGAAGGCGGTCGAGCGCGGCTTAAGCATAAAGGAAACGCGGTTTAAGGTGATATTCTTGCGTCATCCGGAGCTCTCGGTCTAGCTTTCGGCCTTGGGGTGGCCGCCGGAGCCGCGTTCGCGGCGGATATCCAGCTCCCGGAGCTTGTGTTCGTAATCCTTCTGCAGAGCGGTGCGCTCCTCCGCCAGCCTTCGCAGCTTCTCGTCGTGTTGGGCCGCCATCTCGATGCGAGCGAGATTGAGCTCGTTGCGCAGGTCGCGCTCGCGCTGCTGGAACTGGGCCGTGAGCTCTTCCTCGCGTTGCATGAGCCAGGCGCCGGTCCTGGATTTTTCCTGGTCGAGCTGGGAGAACTTCTCGTGATAGGATTGCTCGAGCTGGCCCAGCTTATCCTGGTGCGCCTTCTCGAGCTCCGCGACCCTCTTGTCCTGCTGGGCGCGTAGGGCGTCGCGCTCGCGCGTCATGGCTGCCAGGGCTTCGCGGGTCTTGCGATCGAAGTCCTCCTCGAGCTTGGATTTGCGCTCGCCCAGTTCCCGCTCCGCCTCCCGCGACCGGGCCTCCAGCGTCGCTTCCTTTTCCACGAAGCTGGCGCGCAGGGCCTCCAGCTCGCGGGACATGATCTCGCTTTTCTGGGCGTTCCAAACGTTCTCCTTGCCCACCCACTCGTCCATGAGCTTCTTTTCCTGCTCCAGATACTTGAGCTCGAGCGCCTCCTGCCTGGATCGGATGGCGGCGTCGAGCTCCAGGCGCGCTTTGCGCAATTGCTCGTCGTAGGCGGCCGCCAGCTCTTTCTCCTTCTGCCCCAGCCTCGACTCGGATTCCCGCTGCCGCCGGGTCATCATCTCCTCGAGCGCCTTCTGCCTCAGCTCGAAACGGGCCTCCAGCTCCTCGCGGTTCTTCTGGAGATCCTGCTCGCGCTTGCGCTCCCATTCGATCCGCTCGCTCTCGAGGGCCTGGCGCTGGGCGACCAGCCACTGTGCCTCGCGCTCGCTCAGGGTGCGTTGAAGCTCGGCCTCGCGCTTGATCCACGCCTCCTGATTGGCGGATTCGGCTCGAGCCAGCTCGGCCAGGCGCTCGTCGATGGCTCGACGCAGCTCGGCCTCCTTCTGACGGTACTTTTCCTGCAGTTCCGTCTCGCGATTACGCATGGAAACCACCAGCTGGAGGCGGAGAGCCTCCACCTCTTCCTGCCGTTTGCGCCAGTTGTCCTCGAGCTCGCCCGCTTTCTTGGCGGAGGCCTCCTCGATCTGCCTCAGGCGCAGCGCGTGCTTTTCCTCGCTGTCGCGCTTGAGGGTCTCCAAATCCGCCTCTTTGTCGCGGAACGTCTCCTCGAGCCGCCGGCGGTCCGCCTCGACCTGGGCGTCGCGCTGAGCCGCCCACTCCCTCTCGCGCTTGAGCCACTCCTCCTGCAGGCGAGCCTGCTCACGCTCGATTTGCGACCGGAGCACCGCCTCGGCCGCCAGCTGCCTCTCGGCCAGGCTCTGACGTTCCTGGGCGACGGATTCCTCGCATTCGCGGCGGAGGAACTCCTCCTTTCTGGCCAGCTCCTGGCGTAGCTGCTCCTCGCGAGCCTGAAGCTCCCTGACGCGCGCCTCGAACTCGAGCTTAAAGCCGGATTCTTTCTTGGCGAGCTCCTCGCGCAGCCGCTGCTCCCGGCTCTCGAACTCCTCGCGCAAGGCTCTTTCCTTGGAAGCCAGGGCGGCCTCCAGACGCGAGAGGCCCTCCTCGGCCCGTTTCTTGATATCGGCCTTGTCCCGCTCGAGGGCGGCCTTGGCCTGCTCCAGCTCCTTTTGTCCCTCGGCCTTCGCCTGCTCGAGCTCGACCCGATTCTGCTCCTCCCAGTGGGCGGCCAGGGCTCGCGCCCGACCCTGCATCTCGCGCTCCAGGGTCGCTCGCTTTTCCTCCAAGATATCCCTTTCCTCGGCCAGGCGCCGCGCAAGGCTCTGCTCGAGCTGCTCGACGCGATGTCCGTATTGGGCCTGGAGCGAGGCGGCCTCCTTGAGATTCCTCTCGACCAACTCCTTGCGCAAGGCCTCGGCGCTCTCGTCGCAGGCCTTGACCCATTGCGTCTGCTGCTCGAGCAGGTCCTTGCGCAGCGCCGCCTCTCGGGCTTGGTATTCGGCGAGCAGCTTCTGCTCTTTTTGGACGTAGAACGCCTCTCGGGCGTGCCGCTCCCGCTCCGCCGCCTCCGCGTAGCGCTGGTGCAAGGCGTCGAGCGCCTTCTGATGCCTCGCGGCCAGCTCCTTCTCGCGCTCCTGCCATTTGCCCGCCTCGGCCTTTTCGATGCGCTCCTGCGCTTCCGTGAGATTTTTCTCCAAGGCCTCCTGGAAGCGGCGCTTCTCCAGGTCGAGATTGAGCCTCTGCTGCAGGACGGCGTCGACCAGCTTCTGTTGGGTGGCCTCCCATTCCGCCCGTTCCCGCTGCATCCAGGCGGCTTGCATCTGCTCGAATTTGTGCAGCAGCTCCTCCTGCTTGAGCCGGTACTGGTTGCGCAGGTCTTCGTCGCGAGAGGCCAGCAGCTGTTCCTTATGCGAGAACGAGCTCTCGAGCTCCTTGAGCCGCGCCTCGACTTTGCGCTCGTATTGGCGCTGGAGCTCCTGCTCCTTGGAGGAAAGTTTCTCCTGCAGCTGCCGGGAGCTGGAAATAAGCTCCTCGTTCTTTTCCTCGAAATCCTCGCTCAACTGCTTCTGGCGCTTGCGGTAGTCCTCGTCCAGCTGCCCCATGCGGTCGCGCAGGCTCGCTTCGACGAACCGGCGCTCGGCCTCGACCCTCTCCTCCAGCAGCTTGCGCTCCTGCTCGAGCTGCTTCTGCGCCGAGACTTCGAGGGCCTTCACGCGCTGGGCATGCTCCTCATTGAGAGCAGCCGAGCGGGCTTGAAATCGTTCCTCCAGATCCCGCTCGTAGCGCACTATGGTCTCGCGCGTCTGCTCCTCGAGCTGTTGTTCCTTGGTCCGCAACAGGTCCTCATGGACCCGGTTGCGCTCGACCATGGCTTGCCGCATCTGCTCGAGAGCGCCCTCTTGGCGCTTGAGCAGGGACTGTATCTCCTTCTCGGACTCGCTCTTGGCGTTGGCTACGGCGTCGATCTGAAGGCGCCTGAGGCTGCCGATCTCCGACTCTTGCTCGGCCAGCCGTCTTTCGTAGAGCTCCAGCTGTTTGAGAAGGTTCAGCCGTTCTTCTCGAGCTTGGAGCGTTTCCTCGCGGCGCATCTCGCGCCGAAGCTCGTCTCGGAGCTCCTCCTCGAGCCGCTTGTGGTCCTTGATCGACGATTCCCAGGAGTGGACGGTCTCGCGCCAGCGTTTGACCAGCTGCTCCTTCTGCTCGAGCTGCTCGCTGAGCTGGCCGCGCTCGCCCACGGCTCGATCACGCTCTTCCTTCAGTTGGGAGGATTCCGCCGCGAGCTTATGAATGCGCTCGAGCGCCCAGCGCAGCGCCAACCGCGCCGTCTCGAGGTCGTTGATCGTGGAGGCGTCGAAGCCTTCTTGTTCCATCCGAGCCAAGGATGGAATGTGGATGTTAAATTTTCAAGTCAGAACCAGCGAAATTTTTTGTGCGGCAGGAGACGTTTTCAGGATGAGGCCCGAAGTGCTAAGCTTGGAAGCGGCCCGGATAGCGGTCCCGACTGGTGGGATCATGGAGGGTCCAGTTTGAGAGGAGAATCGCATGTCTAAGAAAAGGGTGCTTCAGGCGATAGTTGCGGCGGGGTTTCTATCGGTTGGGATGGGCTGCGGCAACATGGTGAAAACTACCCGAATAGTGAACGGGAAAGAGGTGTCGGTATGGACCAATCCCGAAAATGCCGAGCGCATGAAACAGGAAGAGCAGAAGCAGGCTGCGGCGGCACAGGCCTATAAGACGGCGGAGAAGCGGCAGGCTTCCGATCCCATAAGGGTACTTCTGTATGAACCGACGATTTCGGTCGATCTAGCGAAGGTAGCCAAGCAGGATCAACTCGTTGCGCAAGTCCGCAGGGAATTCGAGAACGATCCCGTCATCCAGATTGTGGTCCAAAAGCCTTCTCAGTCAGCCTTTGGCAGGTTCGATAACAAGCCTTCCGACGCCGACGTCACAGTGGTCACTCATGCGTTATTGGAGGATAAGGTGGGCAGAAGCAGTACAACCGGCAAGGCCGGGATGATGAAGGCCTTTGTTTTGAAAGCGGAGATCTCTTCCAACTATTCTTCGGAGGATCGCCACTCCGTGGAGAAGATGGACCATCTCTTGAAGAATGTGGAGGTGACCAAGCAGTTCGGCGAAGAGGTCAGAAGCATCATTAAGGACAAGATCGGACCCAACCTGCCATCCCGCCAGGCCGTTAGGCAGATTCGCGGCGGCAAAGAGACCGTGAATTTGAAAGAGCTGTTTAAGTCTCTGAAGCGGCAATAGTCGTACTCTGCTAACTTGGCCGCCGTTTAGTGGAGTTGGGGCGCCAGCTCGTGACGGATGGCGTTGACCGTGCGTCGCGACACGAATATCCCGCGTTCCCGGGATAGACGCTGAGCCAGTTCCTTGTCGCGCGCGGGCCCGCGGTCGAGATAGCGGGAGAGGATGGCCCGTATGACCTTGTGGCGTCCAGGGAGGAGATCGGCCATGAACGCTTCTTGGCCCCACGGCAGTTTGACCGATCGTCCGGCTACGGCCCGGCAAACGGTGCTCGGGGCGAGATCCAGTTGCTGGGCCAAGCGCCTGAGGCTGATCGGGCATTTGTGCTCCTCCCGCCGGGATCGCAGATAAGGGGCTTGGAGGCGGATCAGGCTGTCGAATATGCGGAACAAGGTGTTCTGCCTCAAATTGATGATCTCGATGCGCCTGAGCAGCATGGGCAGACGCCTGATTTCCTCATGAGACAGCCAGCTGGCGTCTTTCCACGTCTCCAGGGTGTCGTAATGGATCTCGTACCGGCCTCGGGCCCAATGCGGCGCGAAGAACTCGAAATGGGGCTCGCCGTTTTCCAATGAGATCGACGCCAGGCAAGTCGCGGCTCTGCCGCGGGTCGGGCTGGCGGAAGGGTCGTTGAACTCGGACTGGACGCCGATCTCCAATACGAGCTCGTGTATCCTTTCGGCCTCGTCCTGGGTCAGCCCCGTTCTGCCGGCGATCGCGGCCAATGGCAGGGCCTCGTCCCCATAAAGGAAATAGCGCTCGAAAGCCGCGCGTCCCATCTTGCGGATGACGGCCATCAACTTGCCGCGCGTCTCGAGCAATTCCTCGACCTGCACCCGTTCCCCGGATGAGGGCGTGCGTTGGACCAAAAGATCGAAATCGCCGTAGAACGAGGACCTGGGCCAGCGCGAGCGGCCGATGGCTACGGGCCTTTCCGGGGCCCCGAATCGGAGCTTGCGAAAAAGCGAGTCGTTCTCTAGCTTTTCTATCTCCCGCGCGAATATCATCTCGGGCATCTTGATCCAATCCACCATGCGCAGCCTTCCCATCAGCTCCATCCTTGGGGAGGGGACTAAGTGCAGTCTCGTGCTGGTTTCAATATGATTCATCGCTGGCCTCATTGTTGCAGCCCTCGATTCCGAGTGTCGGCATAGCGTCATCACGCAATATTCTTGCCGAACCCTCATCCGTGGAAAAAAAGGCGGCTTGGCTTATCGGCGTCGAATCCTCGCTGCAGCGGCGGATCGCGCAGGAATTGGAGCGCCTGGGATACGCCGTCAAGGGAGACTCCCGATCCGGACCGCCCTTGCCCGATCAACGCGTCGACGCCATTGTCGCGGATTTAAACAATCAGCAGTCATGCGGCGAGCTGGCGCAAGGCATCCGGACGTGCCGATCTGGAAGCAGGGTATTGCTGGTCACGCCTGATGCCCAAGGGACCCGTTGCCTCGTGGTTCTCAAGGCGGAAGTCTTCGAGCAGGTCATGGCCGTGCCCGTCGACTTCAAGCTGCTCATGGATATGATCGCTCCAGACTCCAGGCAATATCAATCTCCCAAGGCCTTCGAGGGCATAATCCATGTCAGCCCCGAGATGAAGAAGACGCTCGATTTGGCCCTTTTGGTCGCGCCCACCGACAGCGTGGTGCTGATCCAAGGCGAATCCGGCACGGGCAAGGAGCTGGTGGCGCGGGCCATTCATCGCAATAGCCGCGCATCGACCGGGCCCTTCGTGCCGGTAAACTGCGGGGCCATCCCCGAAACGCTCCTTGAAAACGAGCTGTTCGGGCATGTGCGCGGCTCCTACACGGGAGCCCAGGAAAGCAAGCGCGGGCTCTTCGAGATGGCGAACGGAGGCACCCTGTTCCTCGATGAGGTCAGCGAGACCAGCCCGGCCATGCAGGTCAAGCTCCTGCGCGCCATAGACAATCTTGAGATCAGGAGGGTGGGCGACGTTTATCCCATCAAGGTCTCATGCCGGTTCATCCTGGCCGCTAATAAGGAGCTGCTCCAGCTCGTGCGCCAGGGGCGCTTCCGCGAGGACCTTTATTACAGGATCAGCACCTTTCCGCTGCTGGTGCCGTCTTTGCGCCATCGCTGCGCCGATATTCCCGTGCTGGCCGAATATTTCCTCGGCAAGGCGGCCGCTCGCTTGCAGCGCCCGTCGCCCCGATTCTCCCAGGAGGCCCTGGCCGCGCTCAAGTCCAGGCGCTGGCTGGGCAACGTGCGTGAGCTGCAACATTTCGTGGAGCGCCTGGTCATCATCTACCCCGGCATGCAGATCGGGCCTTCCGATCTTCCCGAGGAGAACCTGGCCGACGTTTGGCAGCAGCCGGACGAGCCGAGGGATCTTTCCTCGGCGGAAAAAGACCATATTCTCAAGACATTCCAGGAATGCGGCATGAGGACTGGCGAGGCTTCGCGGCGCCTGGGCATCTCCCGGGCCACTCTCTGGCGCAAGCTCAAGAAGTACGGAATCCGCTAAATCTCCGTCGGGAAACTCCGTTGCGGGAAAGCAATGAGCCGGACCAACTCATTGGCGAATCGGAGGTTTTATGCGAGTTAGGCATATCATGACCAAGGGCGCGGATTATGTCGCGCCTTCCTGCGGCCTCAGAGAGGCGGCTAGAAAGATGAAGCAACACAATGTCGGGACGCTGCCCGTGTGCGAGAAGGATGTGCTGGTGGGCATCATTACGGATCGTGACATCGTGGTGCGCGCCCTGAGCGAGGATGCGGAGCTCGATGACGTGAGGGTGGGCCAGATCATGACCACCAATCCGACTCGCTGCTATCAGGAGGCGGAGATCGGAGGCGTGGCGAGGATCATGGAGGAAAGGAAGATACGACGGATGCCCGTTGTCGATCGCGACGAGCGCCTGGTCGGCGTTCTGTCCGTCGATGATTTCACGCAGAGAGACGCGAGCTCGGGTTTCGCGGCCGAGATCCTCAGGGCGACGGCGGCCCACCATATCTAGTTTATGTTCATCGACAGGGAGGATGCCGGGGAGAAGCTGGCGGAGGCGTTAGGGCGTTACAGAGCCGCCCACGGGGGGCTCGTGCTGGCTCTGCCTCGCGGGGGGGTTGTCGTCGGATTCGCGCTGAGCCGCCGCCTGGGCCTTCCGCTCGACGTGTTCATCTCCCAGAAGATAAGGGCGGCCGAAGAGCCGGAATTGGCCTTGGGCGCCGTGACCGAAAGAGGAACTATGCTCGCCGATCGCGCCATCGAGCCGCCGCTGGCGCACATGGCCAAGCAGGAGGTGGAGTGGCGTCGATTGCTTTACCGCGGCGGCAGGCCGCTGCCTCTGATCGCGGGCCGGATCGTCATCCTGGTCGACGACGGGGCCGCGACGGGCTCGACCTTTCTGGCCGCGGCTCAAGCGGTGGACGCGTTGGCCCCCAAGCGCCTGGTGGCCGCGTTGCCGGTCGCCTCCGTCGAAGCGTCGGATAAGATCAGGGGCTACGTCGATGAGTTGGTCGCTCTGGAGAGGCCCGAGGACCTCGTATGTTTGGGGGATTATTATGATGAATTCAGGCCGGTCAGCGACGCGGAGGTGCTCAAGAGGCTTTCCTATCGGCAAGGGCGAGATGGCGTGCGTCGCGACGCCTTCGCGCCACCGGCGCTTAGGGGCCGCCATGAGCGTTTTCTTAACGTTGACTAAGGAGCATCGGCTCTTTCAGCAATTGATCTCGCGTCTCGAGCATTCGCTCCGGTACGGAGAAGATGACGCCCGGGCCGAGCTGCGCCGCATCTTGCTCGTCTTGCTCCCGGCCTTGAAACGCCATGAGCAGATGGAAGACTTGATCTTTCAAGATCCCCTCTACCGCAGCGACAAAGGGGCGCGTCGGCTCTTGGTGCTGGTGGAGGGGCAGCATCGAAGGATCGGCGCGCTCCATGGGGAGCTTCTTGGGCTTTTGGCCCAGCAAGGCCAGGTGGATTTCCGCCGGCTCAGGGACCTGATGTTCGTATTTTGCGAGAAGCTGCGGCTGCATTTCCATGACGAGGAGACCGGTCTGTGGCTTCATTATAACCAGACCATGAGCCGGTCTCTCGAACATTCGATCAACGCTCGGGCCAGCCAGCAGGTACGGCGGCTCGAGCGGGAGATAAGGGAGACCTGGTCCGTCGTATCGGACTATGTCTAAGGGCCATGCCGTGGCGCGCCTTGTTCGAGAATCTTCCGGTGGCGGCCACGGTCGTGGATCGGTTCGGCCATGTGCTCAAGATCAATCAGGAGGCCCGGCGTCTGGCGGGAGAAAGGCCCGATATAGCTCATGGGCAGACCTGCCGCCAATATTGGCGCTGCCGCGTGCCCGAGAACCGCTGCGCTTTGCGGCGGGTGATCTCCACCGGCAAGCCGGTCTATCGCGCTCCAGTGCCCGTTCGCGGCCATCGTGAAAACTATCTCATCGAGAGAATATCGGCGTTCCGCGGCCCGGACGGCCGGAGGCGGGCCGTGATAGTGACCGGCCCGGCCACCGTGTTCTTCCGTTGGATGCGAGCCCTGCGCCACCAGGCCCGCGTGGACGAATTGACCGGAGTCCTCAATCGGGGAAGCTTCGATGCCCTGACCTTGAGGGCTCGGCAACTCGAGCGTCGCTGCCGCCCGGCCGCCTTCGTGATGATGGATGTCGACGGACTTAAGTCCGTCAATGATCGCTTCGGACATGCGGCCGGCGACCGGCTTTTGAGCCGGCTGGGGCAGCTGCTGCGCAACTCCGCCCGCCGCGGGGACGTGATCGGCCGGCTCGGCGGCGACGAGTTCGCCATCTATTGCCCGGGAACCACCCGAGCGACGGCGCAGGCCCTGGTACGGCGCCTGCGGCGTAGCGTCCAGCAAGACAATGCCCTTAACCCGGACCAGCCGTCGCTCAGCGTGCAATTCGGCGTCGCCTGCACCGAGAGGCTTGATGGCGACTTGCGCCAGAAGGCGGACCGTTTCCTTTACGGTTACAAGCGATACGCCGCCCGTAGATTGGGGCGGCCGCCTAGCGCTGGACCAGGGCTTTTTCGACCGCGTCCTTGAGCTTGCGCGGATCGAAGGGCTTGCTGAAGAACCCGGTCACCGTGGGAACGGCCTGGAAGAGCTGGCGCATATCGCCCTTGGCCGAGACGATCAGCACCGGGATATTGGAGGTCCTAGGGTCGTTCTTCATCTTGAGGCAGACGGTGTGCCCGTCCATGATGGGCATCATCACATCGAGTATGACCAGATCGGGCAGGGTCACCGAAGGATCCACCGGCTCGATGCCCAGCAGCTTGACCGCTTCTTCCCCGTTATAAGCCTCCCGGACCCGATGGCCGAGGGTCTCCATGATGAACTTGATGAGAAGCACCACCGAGGGCTCGTCGTCGACGATCAGGATATTGGCCATCTTGCCGGTGAGTATTCAAAGAGCTTAACCCCTGAGCGGCTCAATTTCAAGGGCCTCTCCGGCCTCCCCGCCGGGCGCTAAAGCTCGGTCCTGAGCTCCCAGAGTTCGGGGAAGAGGCGGATCTCGACGGCCTTCTTGAGGTATGAGACGCCGGCCGTGCCGCCGGTCCCCTTCTTCCCGCCGATGATGCGCTCGACCGTCACCACGTGGCGGAAGCGCCATTGGACGAAGCCGTCCTCGAGGTCCACCAGCTCCTCGGCCAGCTCATAGAGGTCCCAATACCGGCGCGGATCGCGATAGATCTCGATCCATGCCTGCTTGACCGACGGGTCGGACGGCGCGGGCTGGGTCCAGTCCCGGGACAGCCGCTCCGCGGCGATCGTGAAGCCGCGGCGCGAGAGCAGCATCACCGCCTCGTCATAAAGGCTGGGGGCCTTGAGCGCGCTCTCGAGCGTCCGATAGACGTCGGGACGATGCCCATGAGGGCTGAGCATGCCAGCGTTCTTGTTGCCGAGCTTGTACTCGAGCAGGCGGTATTGAAAGGACTGGAAGCCGGAGGCGTGGCCCAGCTGCTCCCGGAATGTCATGTAATCGGCGGGAGTCATGGTGGAAAGGACGTCCCAAGCCGAGACCAGCTGATGCTGCACCCGCGAGATCCGGGCCAGCATCTTGAAGGCGGCAGAAAGCTCCCCGGCCCGGATCTGGGCGATGGCCGCGTCTAGCTCGTGCAATATCAGCTTGATCCAAAGTTCCGTGGTCTGATGTTGGATGATGAAAAGCGTCTCGTCATGGCTCTTGGAGCGAGGTCTTTGGGCATTGAGCAACTGATCGAGGGCCAGATAGTCCCCGTAGCTCATTTGGCCCTCGAACCGGGTGTGCGCTCCATCGGGAAGCTGGGTCTTGTCTTGGCTCATGATAACCTCGCATGGGTGGCCAGTCCGGCCTGTACTTGCTCGTCGTCTAACAGAGGGGCGAGCTCGCGGCCGATGAGCGACTCGGCCTTGGCCCAGTCCACGTCCTCGGCCCGGGACAGGCCCTCGCAAAGCTGGCTTAATAACCGCGCCTGTATCTCGCCCGCCCTCTGGGCGAGCCGATAGGGCACTCGGGAAAAGGTGACCAGGGAGTAACGGGGTATATAGCGCTCGGGAAAACGTTCTTGAAGGAGCCGTTCGACCTTCTTCTCCAACTGGAAGCGGGGCTGGGCGACTTTGTCGCGCATCTCGACGAAATTCTCGAGCGCCATCTCGGAGATGGCGTCCGCGTTGGGCTTGCGCAATCGGGTGAAACGCTCGAACAGCGCTCCCCAGGCCGCTGCGCCCGGGGCGCTCCCCCGCCTCGGCGGCTCCTGATCCAGGCATTCCCAAAGCACGGAGCAGTCCTCGAAGCCGCAATTCATCCCTTGCCCGTAGAAAGGCACCATGGCGTGGGCCGCGTCCCCGATGAGCAAGGCCTGGCCTCCCGCATGCCAGGGGAGGCAACGGAGCATGACCATGTGGCCGGTCGGGTTGGCGAAGAATTCCTCGGCCAAATGCGGCATGAGGGCCAAGGCGTCGGGGAATTGCCGGCTGAAAAAGGAAAGGACCTTGTCTGGCCCGTCCAAGGCCTCGAAGCTGAGCGGTCCCTCGAAAGGAAGGAAGAGAGTGCAGGTGAAGCTCCCGTCGAAATTAGGCAGGGCGATGAGCATGTAGCGGCCGCGCGGCCAGATATGCAGGGCGTTCTTCTCGAGTTGAAACGAGCCTCCGGGCCCGGGAGGGATGGAAAGTTCCTTGTAGCCATGCTCCAGATACTCTTGCGAGTAGCGCGTGCGCGGCAGGTTCATGATCTCCTGGCGGATTGCCGACCCGGCGCCGTCGGCGCCGATGACCACGGGAGCTCTCCGTTCCAGGGTTCTTCCGGCGGTATCGCGTAGGCCGAGCGTCCCCGTCTTGAAATCGTAGCTCACGGCCCGGCGCTCGAAATGGATACTCGCGCCGAGCGACTCGGCTTCTTCCATGAGAACGGCGTTGAGCCAGCCGCGCGAGATCGAGTTGATGTGTTCCGAGGGATCCCGGCCGTAGGGCTGAAGCGAGGTCTCCGCGGACAACGGGTGTATCATGCGGCCGTACATGGGGATAGCGCGAGAGAGCACCTTTTGATCCAGCCCGAGCTCCTTGAGCGCGTGCAGGCCTCGCGCGGATAATGCCAGATTGATGGATCGCCCCGCCGCGGCCTTGCCCGCCCGCGGATCGCCGCGGCGCTCGTAGACCTCGACCTCGAAACCGCGCCGGCGCAGGCCGATGGACAAGAGCGAGCCGACCAGGCCCTCGCCGACGACAGTTATCTTATCGGACCGGGGCGCTCGGGGCATGGGCGTGTTGGGCCAGAGCTGAGGCCAAGCGATGGACATCCATGAAGCTGTTGTAGAGAGGGACCGGGGCGAGGCGAAGTATATCGGGCGGACGGAGGTCGCAGATGAACCCCGCCTCGGCCAACCGCTCCACCAGCGCCTTGGCGTCCACGCCGATTCTCACGGAAAGCTGGCAGCCCCTCTGGGCCGGGTCTGAGGGGGTGATCAGACGGCAAAAACCTGCCGGCAGTCGCCCGATCAGGAACTCGAGATATGCCGTGAGCCTTTCCGATTTCCTTCGCAGGGCCGGCATCGTGGCGCGGTCGAAGAGCTCCAGCGAGGCGCGTAGCGAGGCCAGCGGGAATATCGGGGGATTGGAGAGCTGCCAGCCCTCGGCGCCCGCGAGGGGGTCGAACTCGGCCGGCATCGCGAAGCGCGTGGCCTTATTGTGGCCCCACCACCCCGCCAGCCTGGGAAGCGAGTCGCCTCGGCCGTGGCGTTCGTGCACGAAGCAGCCGCCCAGGCCTCCGGGCCCGGAATTGAGATATTTGTAGCCGCACCAAACCGCGAAATCGGGAGCCCAATCGTGCAGCTGGAGCTCGAGATTGCCCGCCGCGTGGGCCAGGTCGAATCCCACGGCGCAGCCTTGCCGCCGGGCTTCCTCGACGACGGCCGCCGAGTCGAAGGCCTGTCCGGTGAGGAAATTGACCTGTCCCAGGAGCACCAGGGCCACGCGTGGCCCGTTTTCTCGTATGGAATCGAGCATGTCCTGAGTTCGCAGCGTGTGCTCCCCCGCCCGAGGAGAGAGCTCGAGCAGGGAGGTCTCCGGGTCGAAGCCGTGATAGCGTATCTGCGAGGCGGCCGCGTAGCGGTCGGAAGGGAAGGCCCCTGATTCCATGAGTATGGCGCTGCGTCCCTGCGTGGGGCGGTAGAACGAGGCCAGCATGAGGTGGAGGTTGACGGTCAAGGTGTTCATCACCACCACCTCGCCGGCCTTGGCTCCGACCACCCGAGCCATGGGTTCAGCCACCAGCTCGTGATAGGAAAACCAAGGGTTACGGGCCTTGAAATGCCCCTCGACGCCCAGGCGCTCCCAGTCGGCCAGCTCCTGCTCGATGTAGGCTTTCGCGCGGCGCGGTTGCAGGCCCAGGGAGTGCCCCGCGAGATAGACGCGGGCCCGCCCGGACCCGCTCGCGGGGATGAGGAACTCATCGCGCAACGGCGCCAGCCCATCCTCGGCGTCCAGCGCGCGGGCGAAATCCTCGCCGGGCTCAAAGCGCACGCGCTTTCTCCCGGGTCCGTCCCAGCCAGCGGAGGGCATTGTCGTGAAGCAGGGCGGCCTTTTCGGCCTCTCCGATCCCCGTCAGGCTCTCGATCAAGCGGCCCGGCGCGGACTCCCCCAAAGGGAAGGGATAATCGCTTCCCAGCAGCACCTTGTCCCGCCCGAACACGTCCAGGATTTGGACCAACTGCCGCGGGTCGTGAACGAGGGAATCGACGTAGAATCGGCCGAGAAACGAGGCGGGCGATTGGCGGGTGTCGGAAGCGCAGAGATCGGGACGAGCCTTGAATCCCTGCTCCATGCGCCCGATCAAAGCGCAAAAGGCGCCGCCTCCGTGGGCGAAGGCCAGACGCAGCCGCGGAAGCCTCTCGAGCGTTCCCGAGAAGACCAGCGAGGCCATCGCCAGAGCTAGCTCCGTGGGCATGCCGATCAGCCAGGGAAACCAATATTTGCGCATCCGCTCGGGCGCCAGCATGTCCCAGGGATGGACGAACACCGCGGCGCCCAGGGCCTCCGCGGCCTCCCAGACGGGGCGCAGGCCGGGCCAATCGAGGTTTTCGCCGTTGACGTTGGAGCCGATCTGCACTCCGGCCAGGCCGAGCGTCTTCACGCAACGCTCCAGCTCCTTGACCGAGAGCTCGGGCGATTGGAGCGGCAGAGTGCCGAGTCCGATGAAACGCTCGGGCCGGCGCGAGCCTATCTCGGCGATATGATCATTGAGCAGCCGCGCCAAGTCCAGCCCATGCTCGGGTTTGGCCCAATAGGAGAACATCACGGGTATGGTCGACAACACCTGGGTCTCGACGCCGCAGCGGTCCATGTCCTCGAGGCGCCGGCTCAGGTCCCAGCAGTTGGAGTCCAGCTCGCGGAAGAGGCTGCCGTCGTCGCGCAAGAGCCGGCCCTTTGAGCCGTCTCGCGCCAAGCTCAGGAATCCGCCGTAGCCGTAACGAGCCTTGAGATCCGGCAGCTCGGCCGGAAGTATATGGGTGTGTACGTCGATCTTAGGTCTTGCTCGCATGGGGAGGGGAGACCTTGGCCCCGCATTTCTTGCAGGCGGAGTGTCCGCCGTAAAAGCGGTCGAACACGGGCTGGAGCTGGGTCACCAGATCGGTGAGATGGAAATACTCCTCGTAAAGCTTTTCGCCGCAGCCGGGGCAAAGCCACATGAGGCCGTCCTTCTCCTTGGGCAGCCGTCGCCGCTCGATCACCAGGCCCACGGTGCCCGAGGGACGGATGGGACAATGGGGAACCTTGGGAGGCAGCAGGAATATCTCGCCCTGGCGGATGGCGATGTCGCGGGCCTGCCCGTTGTCGAGCACGCGCAAGGTCATGTCTCCCTCGATCTGATAGAAGAACTCCTCGCCCTCGTTGATGTGGAAATCGGTCCTGGAATTCGGCCCTCCCACCACCGTGACCATGAATTCCCGATCGGGCCAGATCTGTTGGTTGCCGACCGGCGGCTTGAGCTTGTCGCGGTGCTCGTCGATCCAGTTCTTGAAGTTGATGGGCGCTGAGATGTCCATGGGTCTCTCCTGGCCGGGGCTTCGGGGGCTCATAGGGTCGCGATGCATTTGAGCTCGATCGCGATGGGCGTGGGCAAGCTCGTGATCCCCAGCGTCGTGCGGCAAGGCTGGTTATCCTTGAAATACTCGGCATAGAGCCGGTTGTAGACCGGGAAATCGTCCTTCATGTTGGTCAGATAGACGGTCACGTCCACCAGCTTGTCCCAGCTCGAGCCCGCCTCCTCGAGTATGTAGCGCACATTGCGGAACACCGAGTGGCACTGAGCCTCGATGTCGTAGGAGACGACGTTGCCCTTCTTGTCGAGAACCACGCCCGGAATTTTCTGGCTTCCGCGCTGCCGCGGCCCGACCCCCGAAAGGAACAGGAGATTGCCGACCCGCCGGGCATGGGGATAGAGCCCCACCGGCTCGGGGGCCCGACGTGAATGGATAGGCTCCTCTCTCTTTCCCATGTTATAGTTTCACGCAGACGTTCTTGGTCTCGCTGAAGAAACGCAGGGCCTCCAGGCCGCCCTCGCGCCCCAGCCCCGACTCCTTCATGCCGCCGAAGGGCGTTCGCAGGTCCCGCAGCATCCAGCAATTGATCCAGATTATGCCTGATTGGAGCTTGGCCGCGATGCGATGGGCGCGGCCGATATCCTTGGTCCAAAGAACGGCGGCCAATCCGTAGCGGGTGCGATTGGCCCAGTCCACCAGTTCCGCCTCGTCTCGAAACGGGATCAGGGTGGCCACCGGGCCGAAGATCTCGTCTTGATTGATCTGATGCTCCGGGCCCAGGCCCTCGATCAAGGTAGGCTCGTAAAACCAGCCGCCTCGGCATCGGCCGTTGACCGCCGCGCGCCTTCCGCCGCAGAGCACGCGGCCTCCGGCCTGGCGCGCCAGGCGCACGTAGGACTCTATCTTTTCCAAGTGCGTCTCGGAGACCAGGGCGCCCTGGTCGGTATCCGGATCCTCGGGGTCTCCGACCTTAAGCGCCTTGGCCCTTTCGACCAAGGCCCGCTTGAATCGGGGGTAGAGGGCCTTCTCGACGAAGATGCGCGAGCCGCAGAGGCAGATCTGGCCCTGATTGAGGAAGGCGGCCTTGAGCGAGCCCTCGACCGCCTCCTCGAAATCGCAGTCCGAGAACACTATATTGGGGTTCTTGCCGCCCATCTCCAGGGAGAGCTTCTTGAATGCGGGAGCCGCGGCCTTGGCGATATCGGCCCCGGTCTTGGTGCTTCCGGTAAAAGAGACGGCCGCGACTTTCGGGTGAGCCACTAGCGCCGCGCCGGCCTTGCGTCCCGTTCCATGCACGATGTTGAGCACGCCGGCGGGCAAACCCAGCTCGCGGCAGATCAGCGACAAACGGTGGGCGCTCAAGGGGGTGAGCTCCGAGGGCTTGGCGACCACGCAATTGCCCATGGCCAGGGCCGGCGCGATCTTCCAGGTCAGAAGATACAAGGGCAGATTCCAAGGCGATATGCAGGCTACCACGCCGAGGGGCTGGCGCAGCGTGTAATTGAGCGCGTTCTGGTCCGTCGAATGGCACTCGCTGGAGAACTGGGTGATGGCGTCGGCGAAAAATCGGAAATTGAGCGCGCTGCGCGGGATGTCGGCGACCGAGGCCAGCGACAAGGGCTTGCCGGTGTCCTGAGATTCCGCGCGGGCCAGCTCCGCCGCCCGGCTTTCGATCGCGTCGCCGATCTTGCGCAGCCAGGAGGCCCTTTCCGTGGCGCTTTTCGCCGACCAGGAAGGGAAGGCTCGGCTCGCGGCCGCCACGGCCCTTTCCATGTCGCGCTCATCCGAATCGGGCACGCGTCCATAAAGCGCCCCGCGAGCGGGGGCGAAATTATCCAAGAAGCGGCCTGAGGCCGGCGGCGTCAACCGGCCGTCCGCGTAATTGAGGATCGATTCGAGCCTTGCCGGACTCATTCAATGTTTTCCTTGAGGATAGCGCGCACCGGGCCCGCGTCGCCGCCCTGGATATTGAGAGGCGGCGCGATCAACTCGTAAAGCCCATCCTCGACGCCGTCCAGGACCAGGCCTTCGAGCAGCGCCATGTCATGCTCGAAGGCGGCGTTATGGGATTCCAGCTTTTTGGAGTTCCACGGGTCAACCGAGGGAGCGTCCACGCCCACGAGTATCACCCCGTGACCGGCGAGATAGTGGATCAGCTCGGGGGAAAGCGAATTGAAGTCGTCGCGCCAGGCGTAGGGATCGGGGAACGAACCCGTATGGAGCAGCAGGCGTTGCGCCGCTATCTTGCTGCAGCCCAGATGCTCGGGCGCCAGCCGCCCTCCGGGCGGCGCCTTGGCCGACAAGACCTGGCAGGGTCCCAAGTAATAGTGGAGGCTTCTCTTCTCGATGGACTCGCCTTCCGGATGATAATGGCTCGGGGCGTCCGCGTGCGCTCCTACGTGCAGTGTGGCTTCCATCCAGGAGAGGTCCAAATGATCGCCCTTGCCGAAGGCGAGCGACTGACGGCGGCAAAAAGGCTTATCCCCCGGGAATACAGCGATCCGATCGCTGATCTCCGGCGAGATATCGTGATAGCGAGGCGTTGTCTTAGGGCGGACCTTCAAGGGAGGTATTTTACTAAAATAGCGCCCTGTGCCCGAAGCTAAAGCGACCCATGACGCGCTCAGCGGCGAGGAGCTGCGCGAGCTGGCCGATAGGCTTTGGCGGGCCCGGCTGGAGGCCCGCGGCTGCGAGCCGCCCACGCGATCTCATCCCCGTTTGGATATTTCCGACGCCTATCGGATATCCAGGCTGAATTTCCAGCGCCGACTCGAGCGGGGAGCGAAGCTCGTGGGCCGCAAGATCGGACTGACCTCCGAGGCGGTGCAGAGGCAGATCGGGGTGGATCAACCCGATTTCGGTTATTTGACCTCCGACATGAGCCTCGAGAACGGGGAGGCTCTCGGCGCCGGAGAGCTCATCCAAGCGAAGGTCGAGGGGGAGGCGGTATTCGTCCTGGGGCGCGAGCTCAAGGGGCCCGGAGTCGACCGCGAGGACGTCATGAGGGCGGCGGACCATATTCGCGCCTGCATCGAGGTGATCGATTCGCGGGTCAAGGACTGGAGGATCAAGATACAGGACACCATCGCCGACAACGCCTCCTCCGCTTATTTCGCGCTGGGAGCGGAACGGATCAAGCCGGGATCCGTCGATCTGCGCCGCTGCCGCATGAAGTTGTGGAAGAACGGGAGCCTGGCCTCCGAGGGCAGCGGCAGCGCATGCCTGGGAGATCCCGCGCGGGCCGTGGCCTGGTTGGCCAACGCCTTGGCGGTGTGGGGGGAGGGCCTCAAGCCCGGCGACATCGTGCTCTCGGGGGCTTTCGGCCCGGTGGTCCCGTTTTCGCGCGGGGATGAATGCCGCGTCGAGATCGAGGGCCTGGGCCGGGTGGATTGGCGTTATGTCTGATCGACGCGGCGCCTTGGCTCTCTCTCTCGAGCGGGCCCGCAAGGGGCTCGAGACGGTGGCCCAACCGAGCTCCTCAGTCTCTCTCGGGGTCGAGGAGGCCTACGAGGTGCAACGGGAGCTTCTCAAGTTGCGCACCGCCGACGGCGAGAAAGTCGTGGGCTACAAGATGGGGCTGACCTCCAAGGCCAAGATGCGACAGATGGGCGTCGACTCTCCCATCATGGGATTCTTGACGGACGGGATGCGGCTCGACGGCTCTTTCTCGCTCGGTCGCGCCGTGCAGCCTCGCATCGAGCCGGAGATCGCCTTTCTGGTGGGCCGCGAGATCGCCGGTCCTCTGCCCCCGCGCGAGGCCTTGTCGCGCTGTTCCGCGGTCTGCGCGGCGCTGGAGATATTGGACTCCCGCTATCGCGATTTCAAGTTCAAGCTTGAGGACGTGATCGCGGATAACGGCTCGGGCTGCGCCTTCGCGCTGGGCCCCTGGACGAAAAACCCGGGCTTCGAGGCGCTCCAGGGCCTGGCCGTGACACTCAAGGTCGACGGCCTGGCGGCGCAACAAGGTCTCTCCGACGATATCTACGGACATCCCGCGCAATCCCTTTCGGCCTTGTCCGCTCTGTTGGCGCGGCGGGGACTGGCGCTGCCTGAGGGTTGCGTGGTCTTGGCCGGAGCCGCCACCCAGGCGATCTCCTTGAGGCCGGGGCTTTACGAGGGTTGCGTGGCTGGCTTTGCCCCGGCGTCCGTCTCGGTTTCCGCCTAGGAGCCTAGGCTTCGCAGCAGGAGCGAAGCGTCGGGCAGCCCATGTCCCTGGCGCTCGATGGGCAAGCGCAGCCGCCGAGCCGACTGCCGAAGCGCGCGCAACAGCTCTTGGGGAGAGGCGTTCGGCTGCAGCGAAAGGTACAGTCCGGCCAGCCGAGGTTTATCATGCTGAGGTGCGCTGGTTGCGATCTGCGCCGCCAGGAGCGGATAGACATGGCAGGCGAATCAGGATTATGATATTCAGCCTATGGAGTCGCTAGGCGGGAGCGTTATACGAGAGGTCAAGGACTTTCTGCGGGAGCTCAGGACCGAGCTGCCCGGCCTGTTCGATACCCGGCCACGACAGCCAGGGCCCGGGCTTGAGTCGCCGCTGCGAGAGAAGGCCCGGAGCCTGTTCACCGAAAGGGTCGACTATTGGCGCCGGCGCATGGGCGTCTCGGTCGGGCGCATACGCATCAAGGACCAAAGGACTCTCTGGGGCAGCTGCTCGAACTCGGGCAATCTCAATTTCAACTGGAGGGCTTCGCTGGCTCCCATCGAGGTGGTCGATTATCTGGTCATCCACGAGCTGAGCCATCTCTTCGAGATGAATCATTCACCCCGGTTTTGGCGCCGGGTGGAGTCGTGGTGCCCGGATTGGAGAAGGCACCGGCGCTGGCTGCTCGACAACGGCCCAAGGCTTAAAGCAACGTCATGAGAGCCGGCGCGCGATCTCGGGCATGTCCGAGGGTTTGACCCCGGACCACCATTGACCATCCGGATAAAGGAACAGATTAGGCCCCTGGGCGCAGAGGTCCAGGCAGCCCGAGCGGGCCACCCGTATCTGATCCTTGAGCCCCGCCTTCTTGATCTCCTCCTTGAGAAGCCGGCATATCTCATCGCCTCCTCGGCCGGGGTTGGCGCAGGCGGGGCGGCCGTCCGCACGGATATTGGTGCAGACGAACACGGTCTTGCGGAAGGGAACGGCCTTGCGGTCCATGCTCTATTGTACCAGAGGCGCCGGCAAGGCGGGGAGTCGCGCGGGCCCGGCGGGCGCCGAGCCGACTTGGCGCGAGAGCCAAAAGGCTCCGCCGAAAGTCAGGGCGAAGCCCGTCCATTGAGCCCAACCCACGCGCTCGAAGCCCAGCGCCCATGAG
This sequence comes from Elusimicrobiota bacterium, assembly GCA_016207665.1. GTDB lineage: Bacteria > Elusimicrobiota > Elusimicrobia > UBA1565 > UBA9628 > JACQPG01. Next base: position 34,460 of record JACQPG010000115.1, read on the forward strand.
AGGAGCAGGGTCAGGGCCGGATAGGAGAGGAGCATCGCCGTGGCCTTGGAGAGATCGATCTGGCGTATGGCGATATACCAGAGCACCAGATTGATCGAGTTCATCAGCAGCCCCTGCGCCGCGATCGCGAGCAAGACCTCCCCGCCCAGGCTGATCGAGGCTCCGCGCCAAAGCTCCCAAAAGAAAAAAGGCAGCAGGGTGACGGCGCCGTAAAAGGTCCTGCCGCCGGACAATGTGCAGGCGTCGAGATCCCGCGGCAGCCTCTTGGCCAGCACATGGCCGAATTGGAATATCCAGGGGGTCAGGAGAGCCAGCAAATCCCCCTTCCAGCGAGGGGTGGAAAGCCCGTCGATCATGACCAGGGAAGTCCCGCCCAATATCAGCAGGCTGGCCGCGATCTGTGGCCGCGTGATGCTCTCGCCCAAGAGCCAGGCCGCCAGGAGCGCCGAGTAAAGCACCTCGGATTGGGCCATGATCGCGGCGTTGCCGGGAGTGGTGTAATGGAGCGAACTCAGAAGCAATATCGTCCCGAGGGCGCTGCCAAAAAAACCCATTCCCAGAAGCGGGCCTCGTATCCCGGGCTGGAAAAGGCGGCGCCAGCGGCCCTGTCGGGCCAAGGCGGGAGCCAGGGCGAGCAGGCCGATGCATAGCCCGGCCTGGGCGAAGGCGATCCCGCTCAGATGCTTGAGTCCCCATTGGCCGATCAGCGGCCAGAGGGCCGTGATCACCCAATCGATCAGCAAGGCTGGTAGGGGCGTCAGTCGGGAGATCGGCATGCGTGATCGGGCCACCTGGCCTGGTGGAGTTTGCCATGATATAATATCGCTGCGATGAAGGCTACGCGCGGTTCATGCTTAATTTCAACCCAAAAAACATAGAAAAAGTCGACGATGACCGGCTCAAAATCGTATGGGAAGACGATCATATCAGCCTCTATTCCTTCCAATATCTGCGCCAAAACTGCCCGTGCGCTCTTTGCCAGGACGAATGGACCGGGGAGAAGTTGGTCGACCCGGAGCAAATACCGGCCAATACCACCTCCGCCCGGGCCGAGTTGGTCGGCAATTATGCCATCTCTTTTTCCTTCTCGGACGGCCATGGCACCGGCATCTACTCCTTCGAGCATTTGAGGAAGCTCTGCCGCTGCGAAGAGTGTTCCCCGCATCCGGGGAGCCAATGGAATTAGCGGTGGAGCCGGCATGAGCGCTCCCGCGCACAAGGGGCGAGTGATGGCCATCACGTCGGATAAGACTCTTCTCGGCGATCTTAAGGGAGCCCTTCAGGGCCAAGGGCTGCAGCTCTTGGCCGTATCGACGGTGCGCGAGGCGGCGGTGAATCTGGGCACCGAGGAGTTCGCCGCGGTCGTGGCCGACCATTCCCGCTTTTCACGAGGCGATAAAGAAGCCTTGCTGGCCATACATCGCCGCGAGCGGACATTCCCCTTGGTGCTTCTAGACACGCTGGCCACTTTGTCGCCCAACGAGCCTTCCGCGATCCGGCGCCTGCCTTGGCCGCCTCCCCCCGGTTTCCTGGATCAGGTCAGGGCGGCCGAGAGATTGGTGGTCTTCCTGGTCGATCAGACCCTGTTTACGGGGCGTTCGCTGCAGACGGCGCTGGCCCAGGCCGGCGTGCAGGCTATCAGCGTCGAATCCATCGTGGGATTGACGGAGTTGATGGCCAAGCAGGCCCAGGCCCAGGCCGAGGCGGCCCGGCCCAAGACCAAGAGCTTTTGGGAGAAGATCGGGGTGGGAGGGCAGGAGGAGACCGCTACGGCCTTCTTGGGGAAGGTGGCCATCGCCTTGTTTACCGGCGCCCTTCCCGAAGCCGAGGCCTTCGACGGGCGCCTGCGCCAGGCCATCCCCCAGGCCGTCTGCTACCATGTTTCGAGCCTGGATCCGGTCAAGGCCGCTCTCCGCTGCCTGCGGGAGAATTTCCCGGCCGCCCTCATGCGAGAGCAGTCCTCCCGGGTGGCCAGCCTGCTCATGGACGGGCAGGAGAAGGAGCCTGCCGCGGCCCAAGGACGGGTCCTGATCGTCGACAGCGACAAGGATTCTCTCGAGACATTGACTCAGGCGCTGTTGAAGGAAGGCTACGAGGTGTTCCCGGCCCGGGACAATGACCAGGCTCTCAAATTCACGCGGGCCGAGAAGAAATTCCATGTGGCCGTGATCGGCAGCGCCGTGGCCTACGCGCAGATGACCGCCGTGGACCTCGCTCAAAAGTTGCGAGAGGCCGACGCCGATCTGCGCATCATCTTCCTGGTCGATCGCTATCCCGTCAATACGGCCTTGCAGGGCGTGAGCAAGTCGGTGGAGCTCAATCTCGATGGCGCTTTGCTCAAACCCGTCGACACCGCGGAATTGGTATCCTCCATCCGCAGGGCTTTGGAAAAGCGCCATCTGCTGCTTGAGAACGCCCGGCTTCTCAAAGAGCTCAAGGACACCAATCTGGCCCTCGAGCAGATCAACGGCTTCCAGAAGAAATTCTTCGCCATGGTGGCACACGACGTCAAGAACCCTTTGACCGCGATCCTGGGTTATTGCGAGGTGCTGGGCATGAGGCTCAAGGATCTTCCAGTCGAGCTCAAATGCGCCTCGCATATACATTCCGCGGCTAGGACGCTCAACATGCTGATCTCCGACTTGGTGGACCTGGCGGCCATCGAATCGGGAAAATTGCGCGTCAACATCGGCCCCCTGGACATGGCTCAGGTGATCAACGACGTTCGGGGCCGCATCGAGTTCGTGGCCCAGCAGCGCAAGGTCGAATTTTCGGTTCTGGTCCCCTCAAGCTTCCCGGCCTTGGCCGGTGATCCCATCCGCATCGGGCAGGTCATACAGAATCTCTGCACCAACGGGATCCAATACACCAAGGAGGGGGGGCGGGTGACCTTGGATATCAATGTCGGAGAGAACGCGATCACGGTGAGCGTCAGCGACACCGGCATCGGGATATCCAAGGAGGATCAGGCCCGGGTGTTCGAGCGCTTCTTCCAGAGCCAGGAGGCGCAGAAGATGCGCAAGGCCGGCTTCGGGCTCGGCTTGAAGATAGCCCGCGAGATCATCCAGATGCACGGCGGCGAGATCGGACTCGAGTCGGAGGTCGGCAAAGGGTCTCGCTTCTATTTCACCCTGCCCATCCAGAAGACCGCGCCCTCTCCGTGAGCCGATTGAGCGCCCTGGCGGGCCGGCTTCCGGCTGCTGTCGTGCTGACCGACGAGGCCGCCCTTCTGGCCTATTCCTACGATGGAGCCCTGGACCGAGGCAGGCCCGAAGCCGTGGTCCTGGCCCGAAGCGCCCGGGACATAGCTCGCGCGGTGGAGTTTTGCGCCGCCAATCGCGTTCCCTTCACCGCGCGAGGCGCGGGCACCAATCTTTCGGGAGGCTGCGTCCCTTTGCGGGGCGGCGTGGTGCTGGCCATGGCGCCCATGAGCGGCATACTCGAGATCGACACCGCCCGTGGCTTAGCCGTGGTCGAGCCCGGGACCGTCAATCTCGAGCTGCAGCGGCAACTCGAGGGTTTGGGATTTTTTTACGCCCCTGACCCGGCCAGTTTCAAGGTCTCCACCTTGGGGGGCAACATCGCCGAGAACGCCGGAGGGCCGCGCTGCCTCAAATACGGGGTGACCACGCATCACGTGCTGGCGGTCGAGGCCGTGATGCCGGACGGGAGCGTGGAGAGGTTCGCCCTCGACGATCCTGGTCCCGAGATCATGAGCCTGATCGTCGGCTCCGAGGGCACCCTGGCGGTGGTCACGCGAGCCTGGCTCAAGATCACGCCGGCCCCCGAGCGGATCAGGACCATTCTCGCCGGCTTCCCTTCGATCGGGGCTTCCGTCGAGTGCGTCTCGGAGATAGTGCGCCGGGGCGTCGTGCCTCGCGTGCTCGAGGCCATGGACCGGGTCACGGTCGAGTCGGTGGAGGCCTACTCCCGCGCGGGCTATCCGCGCAGCGAGGCCGTGTTGCTCATCGAGCTGGACGGATCCGCCGAACAGATCGAAGCCGACGCGGCCGAGGTGGAACGCCTGTGCCGCGCGCATGGAGCCGCGAGCGTTCGCTCGGCCGCGGACGCGGCGGAACGGGAGCGGCTATGGCAAGGCCGCCGCGGCGCCTACGCGGCCATGGCCAGGCTGGCTCCGAACGTCCTGGTCGAGGATGGCGTGGTTCCGCGCGATCGCCTTCCCGAGATAGTCCGTCGTATCCAGGAGGTCACGGCGCGGCACGGAGTGGTGGCCGGGCTGCTCTTCCATGCCGGCGATGGGAATATCCACCCCAACATGGCCTATGATGAGCGAGACCGGGACCAGACCCGCCGCGTCAAGTCCGCGGGCCACGAGGTGCTGCAGGCCTGCGTCGAGCTGGGGGGCTCGCTATCGGGCGAGCACGGAATCGGCGTCGACAAACGCGAGGCCATGGCTTGGCTTTTCTCGCCCGAGACGCTCTCCCTTTTCCGGCGCCTCAAGCAGGCGCTCGATCCCGACAACATCGCCAACCCGGACAAGATGCTTCCCTTGGGCGCCGGCGGCGAGAGCCCCCGTTTTTTCAGGCCGGCTCTTCGGCCCCTGAGCCCGGCGGCCGAGGGCTTGGTCGAGCGGGTCGGCCGCGCGGCGGCCGAGCGCAGGCCCATGGCTATCTGCGGCTCGCTTTCGAGAACCGGACGGCGGCCCGCCGGCTTGCTCGCCCTTGAGACCCGGGGTTTGGATCGGATCGTGGAGCTGGACGAGGGAAATCTGACGGCGACCGTCGAGGCGGGCATACCGCTGCAAGCCTTGGAGGGCGGGTTGAGCGAGCGCGGTTTCCACGCGCGATTACCCTCGGGCGGCGGCACGCTGGGCGGGCTGCTCGCCACCAAGGCCTGGCCCGGAATACGCGAGGATCTATTGGGCCTGCGCGTCCTGCTTTCCGATGGCCAGGTCTGCGAGCTGGGAGGCAAGGTGGTCAAGAACGTGGCCGGCTATGACCTGGCCCGTCTTTTGCTCGGCTCCCAGGGGGCATTGGCTCTGATCTTGGAGGTCACGCTGAGATTGCATGTGCGGCCCCAGCCGATAGCGCCCATCCAGCCGCCCAAGGATTTCATACCCAACCGATGGCATCGGGCGATCAAGCGCGCCTTCGATCCGGCCAATCTCTTCAATCCCTGGATATTCGGTCCATGACCCGGGCGGCGCTCGAGAGGCTTTCGACGGACTTGGGCGAGCGCTCGACCTATGATGCCGCCAGCCAATGCAGCCGCTGCGGCTATTGCGAGCAGGCCTGCCCGACCTACGTGGCCACGGGCTCGGAGCTCAAATCCCCGCGCGGCCGCAATCAGCTGGTGAGGTTGATCTGGGAAGGCGGACTGCGCGATCCGGCCGCAGCCGAGCAAGCCCTCTCCTCCTGCCTGCTCTGCGGCGCCTGCTCCACCGCTTGTTACGCGCATGTGCCGACCGCGGATATCGTGCTCGAGGGGCGCCGCCGCATCGGCGCCCATTGGCTCGCTCGGCGGCTGGCCGCCCATCCCTCTTGGCTGCCCAAGGCCCTCAAGGCTGCCCTCTGGCTCAAGCGCTTGGGCCTGTCGCGTTTGGCGCGGCCTTTCTTGAAGCGGCTCGGGCTCAAAGGACTGGCCTCGGCCGACGAGCATCTCGCTGAGGCGCCGAGCCGCTTCCTGTGCGAGGAGCTCAAGGAAAGAGCGCGACCGCTGTCGCCCGCTTGGCTTTATTTCGCCGCTTGCGGCACACATTATCTATACCCAAGAGTGGGCCGGGCGACAGTCCGCCTGCTTGAGGCTCAGGGTCCTGGACTATGCCTGGATTTTCGCTGCTGCGGACTCATGGCCTATAATTACGGTTCCCTTGAGGACGCGCGCAAGCTGGCCCGCGCCGTGATCGAGGGCAGCGAGCCCTTCCCGGCTCCGGTGGTCGCGGATTGCTCCTCTTGCGCGGCCTTCCTCAAGAAATACCCGCAGCTGTTCCTGGATGACGCCCCATGGCGGACGCGGGCCGAGGCCTTCGCCGCGCGCGTCCGCGACTCCATCGAGGCGGTCGGCTCCACCGAAGGCTTGACGCCCTGGCGTGGAGGCGTCGTCACCTACCATGATTCGTGCCGGGCCTGCCACGGCCAGGGGCTGGCCGGCCCGCGAGAGCGGCTCAAGGCCGTGTGCGGCGGCTCCTGGCGCGAATTGCCGGAATCGGATGTCTGCTGCGGCGGGGCCGGAGCCTTCGCCTTCACGCAACCCGAGCTGTCCGATGAGGTGCTCCGCCGCAAGATCGGCCGGATCGCGGCGCTGCGGGCGTCCGTGGTGCTGACCAGCTCGACCTCGTGCCTGGCCCAGCTTGCCCATGGTTTTAAGAAATACTATCCTGATGCCACCGTGAGGCATCTAAGCGAGTTCCTCGCCGAGCGCCTTCCGAATCCGCCTCCCCATGGGACGTAGACAAGAGCTCGAGAAACGTCAGACGCTTTTGGCCCGCTTCGGCAGGCTGATAGCGGCCGAGACCAGGCTCGACGGGCTGCTCACCATCATCGCGGAGGAGGTCCGGCACATATTGGCGGCCGACCGCTGCTCCGTGTTCCTGGTCGACGCCTACAAGAACGAGCTCTGGACCAAGATATTGGTGGGCCCGGAGGAGAAGATACTGCGCGTGCCCATGGGGCAGGGGATCGCGGGCTTCGTGGCCAAGACCGGCAGCGCGGTCAATATCCGCGACGCCTACCGTGACAGCCGATTCACCCAGGATCTCGACCGGGTCGTCGGCTATCAAACGCGCACCGTGATGGCCGTTCCCCTCAAGGGCCGCGACGGCCGGCCCGTGGGAGTGTTCGAGGTCCTCAATAAGAGCAAGGGTTCCTTCACGGACGAGGACGAAGGGCTTTTGAGGATATTGGCGACCATGGCCGCCTCGTTCATCGAGAACGCGACGCTTTACGAGGATCTCAGGCGCTCGCATTTGGAAACCATCTATCGCATGGCCTTGGTGGCCGAGTTCCGCGATCAGCAGGACACGGGCAAGCATCTCCGTCGCATGAGCCGGTTTTCCGGGATCATCGCCGCGGCCTTGGGCATGAGCTATCTTGAATCCGAGGAGATACGTTATGCCTCGCCGCTTCATGATATCGGCAAGGTGGCGATCCCGGACGCCATATTGCGCAAGCCCGGCAAGCTCAGCGCCGAGGAATACGACGAGATGAAGAGGCACACGCTTTACGGCAGCCAGATGCTGGCCAACGCGGAAAGCCGGCTGCTGCGCCTGGCCGCCAAGATCGCGGTCGCCCATCACGAGCATTACGACGGCTCCGGCTATCCTTACGGCCTCAAGGGGATGGACATCCCCGTGGAGGCCAGGATCGTCTCGGTCGCCGACGTCTTCGACGCGCTGGTCTCCCGCCGGGTCTATAAAGGGGCTTGGACGGTCGACGACGCCAAGTCCTACATCAAGTCCCAGGAGAGCAAGCTCTTCGACCCGGAAGTCATCAAGGCGTTGTTCGCCTCATTCGACGAGATACTCGCGGCCATGGAGGAGGAGAACCGCCGCATACTCGAGGACGAGGTGATCAACCGCCTTCCCCCCGGAGTCAGCGGAGAGCAATCCTTCGAGCGTCACCACCAAAGCTGATTTGGTATAATGCTGATTCAGCGCGGGCGTGGTTCAATGGTAGAACAGGTCCTTGCCAAGGATCAGACGAGGGTTCGATTCCCTTCGCCCGCTCCAGATTATGGGATCGGGCTGTGCCAGGCGAAGCCTGGTGCGCCCGCTCCAGATTAATGTATCCCCTGATACTTACCCGCCGCATACTGATCAGCGCGCCCAAGGAATCGGTGCGCCTTTACCTGAGCGATCTTAAAAGGATCGCGGAGTACGAGCCCAAGGTCCGCAAGGTCGAGGTATCGGGGCCTAGCTCCGGGCTCGTGGAGGTCTCCGGGCGTTTCCTGGGCTTTTCCTGGAGCGGTTCCTTCAAGGCTCTTTTCACGGCCGACGGCGGTTACCGCGCCGAGATGGTGCAAGGGCCGCTGCCCCATGTGGCCGGCGGCTATCACCTGCGCCCGGTCCACGGGGGAACGGTGGTCACGCACGAGGAGCGCTATCTCCTTCCCTGGTTGTTCGTGCCGTTGCGATTCTTGTTGAGCCGCTGGTTGGGCCGGACAATCGAAAGGGAGTTGGGAGCGATCAAAGAGGGCGCCGAGAGGCTCCATCGGCAGACGCAGCTCAATCAGATAGAATCCGCTTACCAATAGGAGTCGCCATGAGCCGCCTTCTTCTGCTGATCCTTCCTATAGTCGCCGCGCCCGCGGCCGCCCAAGATGCCGAGGCCATCGCCTTCGAATGCGCGGTCAAGGGCTTCTCAACCGCCAGCGCCCTGGACTTGATCATCACGGACTGCAAGACCACCGCGCCGGGGCCATTGGCGACCGAGCTGAACTCGGAGATATTTCCCGCGGTCTATTATCGCGGGCAACGCTCGGGGCCCCAGGCGTTGAATCAGCTGGCCGGCGAGTTCGCCGAAGCCTTGGTGGCGCGGCTCCATGTCAGCCGTTTCCAGAAAGTCAAGGTGGACAGCTTCGAGTTCCCCGAGCCCAAGGCCACCATTCCCTTGGAGCCCAAGAAGGCTCCGCGGACGGAGCTTACGGGCAAGGTCCTGGGCTCCGTCGTCCCGGCTCCGCCGGCCGCCGCGCCGGCGCCGTAGAGGCCGACTAGGCGGGGGCTTCCACCTTCGCGACGTATTTGCCATCGACCAGGTCTATCTTCGCGTGGCGACGCCGCACATCATGCTGGAAGATGAGGGTCCAGTTCTTTTCCCGCGCTTCGGCAAGCAGCGAGCGTTTAGCCTCCAGGGTATCCAGGGGATAGAGATCGTAGCCCATGACGTAGGGAAGCGGCAGATGGGAGCTGGTCGGGATCAGATCGCCCAAAAACACGGCGGTTTCGCCCTCGGACTCCACCATCACGCATTGATGCCCTCGCGTGTGTCCTCCTGATCGGAGCACCTTGAGCCCCGGTTCTATCTCATAATCGCCGCTGACCAGTTCCAGCCGCCGATAATCCTGCAAGGGCGCGAAATTCTCCTCCATATAGCTGGCCTTGTTGCGCTCATGGGGGTGGTTGGCATCCTCCCATTCTTCTTTTTGCATCAGATAGCGGGCTTTCTCGAAGGCCGGGACGGCCTTCCCCTCATCGGAATATTCGGTGTCCCCGCCCGCGTGGTCGAAATGCAGATGCGTGTTGATGACCAGATCCACGTCCCCAGGCAGAAGGCCCAAGCCCTTGAGCTCATCGCGCAGGGTGACGCGCCTTTCGACGCGATAGATATCGTTGAACTTGGCGTTGCGTTCGTATTTGGAGGACAACCCCGTGTCTACCAGCACGTGCCGGCCCTTGGGCGTCTTGATGAGAAGGCTTCCCAAGCACAGCGGGATGCGGTTGTGCTCGTCGGCCGGCTCGTGGCGGCACCAGAGCGTCTTGGGAACGGTGCCGAACATGGCGCCTCCATCGAGCCGGAAAAAGCCGTCGCTTAAGGGGAAAAGCTCGAAACGTCCGAATTTCACGGCGTCGCTGCCGCGCCGCAGCCCGTGGCGATCAAGGTCTCTCCCGAGGATCGCCAGGACGCGTCGCTGCCGCGCCGCAGCCCGTGGCGATCAAGGTCTCTCCCGAGGATCGCCAGGACGCGTCGCTGCCGCGCCGCAGCACTTCTTGAATTTCTTGCCGGAGCCGCAGGGACAGGGCTCATTGCGGCCCACCTCCGGAGCGGTTTTGATGTAGGTTTGCGGCTTGCCTTCGGCCGGGAACTCACCGAGACGGCCGGACTCGATCGCTTCCTTATTTTTCTCCAGCCAGGCCTTGACCTGTCCCGAGTCCTTGACATCGATCCCATCCTTGGCCATGTGGGCGGCGAGGATCTTGATCTGCTTGAGGAATGCCGGGTCCTTCCACTTTCGATAGAAGGCTCCCATGAGCCCCTTGGGGACGCCTTCGGCTTCCTTGGGCAAGCCCTGGGGCGCCTCGGCCGAGGACGATTCGGCGGGCTCTTTTTTCTTGAAAGGATTAAGCGACTTCAGCCAGGACATCCTGATTCATTTTAGGAAATTCCGGGGCCTGAAGTCAGCCGCACACTTCCACGCTTTCGGCGGGAACGGAGCTCAGCCGGGCGGACGCGTCTAGCGGCAAGGTCAACACGAAACGCGCGCCGCCATCGGGATGATTATCCGCGTGAAGATAGCCGCGATGCCGGAAGGCGATCTCCCGGGACAGATAGAGGCCCAGTCCGGTCCCTCCTTTGTCCGCCCGAGTGGTGCTGAAGGGCTTGAACAGCCGGGCGAGTATCTCATCCGGGATTCCGGGGCCGCTGTCGCGCACGGTGACGCGCGCCTCGAAGAGGCCGGCGGGATCGCGCTCCAGCTCGGCTTTGACTTGTATCGCGCCGCCCTCGGGCATGGCGTTCTTGGCGTTCGACAGCAGATTGAGCACTATGCGCTGGATATGAATGCGGCTGGCCTGGATTGGGAGCATTTCCCGGCAAAGCTCGAGGCTTACCTTGACGCCGGCCTCAGAGAGCGTGCGCTCATAAAGCGAGACCGTGGAGCCCAGTATCTCCTTGAGGTCGCAGCTGTCCAGCTGTAGCTCCCGCCCTTGAGCCTGTTCCCTCGCCAAGCGGAGCATCTGGCGGCAAAGCGAGGTGGCGCGCGACATGCGCTCGAGGTCCCCGAGCATGTCGGGATGCTGGTCGGCCAGCAATTCGATGCTGCCCTGGAGCACGGTCAGGGGATGGTTGAGCTCGTGGATGACGGCCGAGATGATCATGCCCACGTCGGTGTTCCTGGCGCCCTCGAACTTGGTCTCCACGACTCCGAGCAGCTCCTCCATCCTCTGGAGATCCTGGCGCCGCAGCTCGAGGGAGCGCTCGGCCTTGCGGGCCCTGGCGACGACGTGATAGATCGCGGCCGCCGAGAAGAGAAGTATGCCGCTCTTGAGTCCCACTCCGAAGACCCAGCCCTGGTCCCAAGCATCGGCATGGGCGGCGTAAAAGACGGCGTTGAAGGCCAGCGCGCCCAAGGCGATCCAGAATATCTCCCTCCGGCTGAGCAAGAGACAGGCGCTGAATATGGGCATGAGAAAGAGCACCCAAAGATTGGACTCGGGGCCTCCGGAGTAGTTCAGGGCTGCCGTGATCGTCCCACAATGCGAAAGGATCAGCGCCGCCGGCACGTATTGGCTGCCGCCCCGGGTCATGCGCAGCCACAGGCTCGACGCGAGATTGAGAGCCAAGAGGGCTAGAAGCGAGTACAGGATGTGAGGATAGACCAGGGTCTGGTTTTCCCGCCACAGTATGGCCAAGGCTATCAGGAAGACGCAAAAGATCGACTGATGCTTATGCGCGGCCCAACCATAACGCGGTTCATTCATGCCCCCAGTATGCGCGCCGGCGCTTAAGTGGCGCTTAAGCGGCCCCGAATCCGGGCTTAACCTCAAGGACTTGACAGGGAGGCTCGGAGGGTATAAATAAGGCTGAATGGAATCCAAGGAGGGCTTAGAGGCCAAGGCGCGGGCCATACTCTCGCGTTGGGTCAAGGCCAAGCCCGAGCAGCCCTTCCCGGATTTCGCGGAAAAGATCGGCCTCCAGCAGATTTTGGAGAGGCCGGTTTTCGTCGCGCATCTGGAGACGCTCTACGATGTCCGCGTGGGGCCCGAAGACGTCCTGGTGCCTTGGTCGGAGGCCATCGATCAGGACGCGGTCTCCAAGGACATCTGGGGGTTTCAGGCCCCGCTCAAGCAAGACTTCATCTACCAGGAAGGCGAGTTGGTCTTTCCGCGCAGCCTCGAGCCCTTGGCCTGCGGCGTATGCGAGGGTTCTGGAGGGGCTCCCTGCAAGGGCTGTTTCGGCACGGGGTCGATGACCTGCGGCGAATGCACCGCCAAGGGCCACAAATCCTGCGCCCAGTGCGGCGGCCTGGGCAGGATAGCTTGCCGGCAATGCGGAGGCCGCGGGATGGTGCCCAACTCGATCTCTTCGAGCGGCCAATCCTACGAGAGCCGTTGCCAGGCTTGCGCCGGCAGCGGAGGTCCCCCATGCGGTCAATGCTCGGGCGGAGTCATCGACTGCCAGGTCTGCGGCAACAAGCGTTTTGTGCCCTGCCCGCATTGCGGCAACACAGGAAGGGTCGCCTGCGTGCAATGCCGCGGCCAGCGCCAGCTTCTCAGGGGCCATCGATATCATGTCACCTATCAGCCCGGCTATGAGAGGGGGATCTATCCCCCGATCGATATTCCGCCGGGGCTGCTGCCGGAGGACCCTCCGCGGGCGGTGCTGGGCCAGCTCGTCTATCAGGACGAAGGATCCCGCGTGCTCAAGACCAAGGACGATTTCCCTTGCCCGGAGATCCGGACCGCCGTCGACGAGCTGCTCAAAAGAGCCGTGACCAGCCAAGAGAAACTGGGCGCCCAGGCGCGCATCGTCAAGCAGAAGCTCTTCATCGACAGGATCCCGTTATACTCAGTGATCTACGACTTCTCCGGAAAGAAATTCAGCGCTTGGATCAGTCCCGTGGGCGATCGCGTGGTCTCTGATCGCGATCCTTTCACCGAGCTGGCCGGGGCCTGGGCCGGCGAAGCTCACAAAGCCTTGGCCCAGGAGGACTATGACAAGGCGGAGGCCTCGGCCAAAAAGGCGCAGGGAATATCCCAACCCTCCTGGGCCGAGGATTTCATGCAGCATATAGCGGCTCTCAAGCGCAAGGACATGCGTGCGATGGCCGTTTCTACGGGACTGGCCGCGTCACTGTTCCTAGGCGGCGTTCTTGGCTTGTTCCATCGCGACAGTCCTCATCTATTCTGGCCGTGGATGGCCTTCATGATCCTTTCCGCCGCCGCCGCCGCATGGCTGATCAAGCCCTCTTGGATGGAATCCTTTTCGCGATCATTCGGCCGGAAGGCAGCCATGGCGCTGGGCGCGGCGCCCGCCCTCGCGCTTGCCGCGGGGTTTTTCGCTCTCAATCCCATCCGATCCTTGGACCAACGGGAATTCGAGGCTCGCCTCAAAGACCGTTTCGGCCCCAGGCTCTCCGACGCGCTCGCGCCGGAGGACATGGGGTATCTCAGAGCGGTGATCGAAACCTATCAGCCTCGAGGCGTGGAGGTCTCAAAAGCCCGGATGGTCCTGGAGTCTAACGACCGGCGCGTCGAACTCGAAAGGCTCGAGGCCCAGACACGGGAAGAGATGCGCCGGAAGAAGGAACAGGAGGAGCGCAAGAGGCTCCTATTGGCCGAGTCGACGTTCAAAAGAACCCCGCCGAAGAAAGGCAACGGAAAGAAGGTCTCGCCTAAGAAGAGGAGGTTCAGCGGTTCCGGCGGCGCTTTCGGGCCCTGAAATGGCGGGCCGGATGGGACACATTACGAACCCCCGTCATTTTGCTTCCTTCGTCAGCAGCAAAATGGCGGAAGGGGAGGGATTCGAACCCTCGAGAGGGGGTTGCCCTCTAACAGTTTTCGAGACTGTCCGTTTCAACCGCTCACGCACCCTTCCTTAAATTTATCAAGAAGTGCAGTCCTGCGTTAGCAGGGCACGCACCCTTCCTTAAATTTATCAAGAAGTGCAGTCCTGCGTTAGCAGGCAGTCCTGCGCAGCAGGACCTTCAAAGAATTTTATCAGTTTTCGGAGCTTTCAGCGCTTTCCCTATCCCGGGTCTTGCACCGCGCTAAAAATTCCGACCTCGCGCCCTTGCGTGCTGTCGTGGTCGCGCCAAAGAGAAAAAATGCTTATAAAATAAAATAAAAGTCTAGTTCGTGTGTCACAGTGACACACAGGAGAGCAATTATCTTTTATTTTTCAGCATTATTCATTTTTACCTCGATCACCACCTCGACCACCCGCTTGACAGGATGGGAGGCCGGCCCTATACTTAGGCGCTTTCTGGAGGGGTCCATGGCTCGAACCTTGATAACACTGCTGTTTATAGCCGGCGGCTTTGGAAGCGCCCACGTGGCCAATGAGGATTGGGCCCGCATGCCGGACCTCAAGTTCAGCAGAGAGAACTCCGCGCCTCCGGCCGTCCCCGCAGCGGCTCAACCCCGCGTCCAGAAGAGCGTGATCTCTACGCCCCATCCCATCGTGGCGGTGCTTAAGAGAGCCGAGGAAATGTTGGGATCGAGACAATGGATTTTCCCAGATCACCCATTCGCGCAGGCCTAAAGGCCGAGTATGCCGGAGTCATAGCCGAGCTGGGCATGGAGAGCGTGCGCAGGGATATAGAGACCGAGGTCGAGATCGGGGGGACAGTCGATAAGATCAATGGTTTCTTGAAGGATAAGGGCTTTTCCGTGCGATTGAGGCCCTCGGGGGGAGCCGGCGCGCGGTCGCGGCGGCGGCCGTGATGCGGATCAGCGTCAATTGGGCGACGTCCGGAAGGGATTGGCCTTTAAGATTGAGGACTGGAACAGAGGTGCCTGGAGCTTGTGTCAAGAACGTCCGGGCCTATTATCGAAGCGGTTCCCAGCCTCACCTCATCGCTGAAATCGGGACCAAGGAAGGAGAGCGGGTGTTCATGACGCGTTATGACGGCGACCTGGCCGATGACCCGACTGCGGCTTTGATCTCGGCACGCCAGCTATCCCAGGGCAAGGCCGGTTCGGCGGCCGAGCGTCTGGTGGGCGTGGTCTTTCCCAAGGTCGCGTTGAGCCGGCAGAGCGAGCTTCCCCTCGGGGAGACCTGCGCGATCTCCAAGGACGGGATCGAGTTCGGGATTGAGCAGTTCGTGCTCGAGCAGAGATTCGAGATGGACGAGCTCGGCGCCTCGGCGCGGGCCGGGGGGGCCGCCATGGCCGTTCCTCGAGGGATGGTCCCGCGAATGCTGATCATAGACGGCGATTTCTTGGTTTGGTTCGAGACGCCCGAGGGGGTTATCCGCTTCGCGGGCCTGATCACCCCCGCCGACATGAAGGACCCGAGAGATTGATCCCGGGTCCGCCGTCATCTCGATCTTTCAAGATCGTTGCCCCGCCGGAGGGCCACTCCTGCATTCAAAACCGATCCCGTCCCGGAGAATTTGCTCCAGGAGCTTCTAGAGCTGGCTACCTTGGCGCCCTCGGGCTACAATCTCCAGCCTTGGCGCTTCATCGTGGTCAGGGACGAGGCCAATCGCAAGAAGCTGCGCGCCGCGGCGATGAACCAGCCCAAGGTCGAGCAAGCCCCGGTGGTGATCATCGCCTGCGGAGACCCGCGGGCCTGGCAGGATGGCGACATGGATCAGATGCTCCAGGATGGCAAGAAGGCGGGGTTCATACCGGATGAGCGGGTGGCCGAGGCGATACGACGCGGCGGAAGCGCCTATCTTAAGAGCGTCGATCCCGGCATTTGGGTGACGCGCCAGACCATGATCGCCTTCACCTATCTCATGTTGGCCGCCGAGTCGTATGGATTGGATACCGCGCCGATGGAGGGATTCTGGGAGGACAAGGTCAAGCAGGCCTTCGCCATACCCGAGCCAGTGCGCGTGCTCGCCTTGCTGGCCCTGGGCTATGCCCAGCCTCCGGATAAGAAATACGGCGACCGCTTCGACCTGGAGAGAGTCGTGTTCGAAGAGGCTTTCGGACGGCCCTGGAGAGTCCGCGCCCCGGCCTAGCTTATGGTATCCTTAGAGAATGGAAATCGGCTGGCCCCGGATTTCCCAAGGCAAGCGATGGGCGCTGCGCGGGATATTATATAGCCTGCTGGCGGGAGCGTTGCTAGGCGCCGATCGCTGGGAGAATCGCCTGCAAGCCGAGGTTGCCTCTCTCGACCAGCCGAGCCCCGGCGCGAGCCTGCATCAAGGCGTACTAGGCAAGAAGCGTTTCTTCGACATACTCACCGCGACCGGCTCGAGCCCCGCCGAGGCCGCGACCCTTTCTCGGGCCTTGTCGCGCGTGCTCGACATGCGCCGATTGATGCCCGAGGACTCCTTCTCGGTGATGCGTTCCAGCTCCGGCCGTTTCATGCACATGACCTTGGTGCATGGCAAGAGCCGTTATGTTTTGACCGAGACGGCCAAGGGTCTGCGGGCCTCCAAGCACCCGCTTGCGGTATCCGAGCATCTTCGTCGCGCATCCGGCTCCGTAGAGGAGAGCCTTTGGGTCGCCATGGAGGCGGCGGGGGTGCCTCCCGAGGTCATCTTGGAGTTCGCCGATGTCTTCCAATGGACCATCGATTTCCTGACGGAGACTCGCAAGGGCGACCGGTTCGCGGTGGTATGGACCGAGCGCCAGGCCGCCGACGGACGGATTTGGGATCGTATCGTGGAGGCGGGTCATTATAAAGGCCTGGCCGCGGGCGACCGGACCGGCATACTCTTCGAGGGCCGCTATTACGACAAGAACGGAGACTCGCTCAATCGCATGTTCCTGCGGGCTCCGCTCAAGTTCAATCGCATCTCCTCGGGCTTCGCTCGTCGCCGGAACCATCCCATACTTCGCACCAACCGGCCTCATCATGGCACGGATTACGCGGCGCCCCGAGGAACGCCGGTGTCGAGCGTGGCTGATGGACGCGTCGAGCAGATCGGGCGGAAGGGCGGATTCGGCAACGTGGTCAAGATACGGCATAGCCGCACCTACGCCAGCCTTTACGCGCATTTGAGCCGCTTTGCCGCGCGCTTGAGGCCCGGATCTCCGGTCCAGCAGGGCCAGGTCATCGGCTATGTGGGCTCGACCGGGTTGGCCAACGGTCCCCACCTGCACTTCCAGATGGAGAAGGACGGGCGCTGGGTCGATTTCCTGAGGATAGAGCTCCCCTCGGCCCAGTCGATCCCGAGGTCGCGGCGACAGGCCTTTGCCAGCCGCCTGGAAAGCGTGCTTTCCGAGCTCAATAGCATAGGGACCATCGCGTCCTCTTGAGCCATGCCTGGCCAAACCTTCTCCTGGCCGGCACAGCGCATCGACATGGTGATCAAGGCTTTGGAGCTATGCATAGAGCGCCTGTCTCCCCATGCCGCCAAGAGCGCCGAAGTCCAATGCAGGCGAGACGACTACGTGTTCCTTAAGGAACTGTTGACGGCCCGGGTGCCAGACCCGGATGGCAGCGTCCGCGTCACCATCGATCCCGCGGCAGCGGCGTTGATAAAGGCCGCCTTGTTGAGTTATTCCGCCGAATTGAAGAAGAGCTGAGCGGCTTGAGCCGGAACACCCGGATCGTGCCGTCCTCGTGGCCGGTGGCGAGAGTCTCTCCGTCCGGCGAGACCGCGACGGAAAGAGCCCCGTCGCTCGGCCCGCGCAGGAGCTGCTTTTCCATGCCGGTCTCGATGTCCCAAAAACGCAGCCAATAACCGTCCGTCGAGGCTAAGGTCACCCGGTCGGGGAAAAAGGAAAGCCCGCGCACGGGCCGGCGATGTCCCTTGAGCACCATCTTGGTCCAGCCGGACCAGGGATCCCAGAGCCGCACGGTCATGTCCCGGCCTCCGGAGACAAGGGTCCGACTATCGGGCGAGAACAAGAGGGCGAGCACTGAATCGCGGTGGCCCTTGAGCGTCCTCAGGCTGCGGCCGCTGGCCAGGTCCCAGAGGCGAATAGTGCGATCATCCCCGCCCGAGGCCAGCCACCGGCCGTCCGGGGAAAAGGCCAGGGCGTTGATCGGGCTCTCGTGCCCGGCTAACGCGCCGATGGGGCGGCGCCGGCGTGCGCTCCAGAGCCGCACCACTTTCTCATCACCCGCCAGAGCCAAGGTGAGGCCGTCCGAGGAGAAGGCCAGGCAGAGTATGGAGGTTTTTGAGGCCTCGCGCGTGTTTTCAAGCTTTGCCGTTTCGGGTCGCCAGAGGCGCAGCTTATGGTCCTGTCCCGCGGAGGCCATGCTGCGGCCGTCCGGCGAAAAGGCGAGGGCGTAGACGTCTCCTCGATGACCCTTGAGAACGGCTTGCTCCGTGACCACCCCCGGCACGGAGGCGTCCCAAAGCCTTATGGTCTGGTCTCCGCCGGCCGAGGCCAGCCGCGCGCCGTCGGGAGAAAAACGTAAGACGAGCACTTCGCCCGAGTGCCCTCGCAAGACCAGCCTCATCTGATGGAAATCCTGCGAATCGAAGGCGTTGACCGGGGCGTGAAGCGCGCCGAGCAGCGCCGCCGCCGCCAACGTCCTAGCGAAGGCCATAGCGGGGCAAGGGACGAAGGCCCATATCGGCGCTCACGCTGTAGAGCATCATCACCGGATTTCTGCTGCCGCAGGCCAGCCAGCGTCCGTCGGGGGAAAAGGCCAGGGCCGTGATCGGCTCGGACTGGAAGGCGAACAGGGGCTGGCCGGAATCGGGGTCCCAGAACCAGACCGTCTGGTCGGCGCTGCCGCTGGCCAGCATCCCGCCTGGGGCGAAGGCGACCGCGTGCACCGGGCCCAAGTGGCCCAAGAGCACTCGCTTTTGGACGCCCTTCCGGGGATCCCAGACCCGCACGGTTTGATCCTCGCTGCCCGAGGCCAGGGACCAGCCGTCCGGCGCGAAGGCCAGGCTCCAGACCCAATGAAGGTGCCCCTCCAGTTTGGCGCGGCGCGTCCTGTCCTTGGAGCGCCATAAAAGTATGTTGTGATCCCAGCCGGCGGAGGCGAGCGTCTCGCCGTCAAGGGAAAAGGCGACCGCGTTGACCGAGCCCTCATGCCCCTCGAGCATGGCGCGATCGGAGACGGTGTCCGCGATCCAGGGCTTGAGCGCGCTCGAGCGCGCGCCCGAAACGCGGCGGCCCGCGGGAAGCTTGAGCTTCCAGAGCATGACCTGGGAATCCCAGCCCCCCGAGGCCAGACTCAGGCCGTCCGGGGCGAAGGCCACGGAGCTCACCGAGCCTTTATGCCCGGTCAGCAGCGCGCTCTCGGCCCCCGTGTCGGTTTCCCATATGCGCACCGAGCGATCATCGGCCCCTGCGGCGAGGAAACGCCCGTCGCGCGAAAACGAGAGGGAATTGATGGGGCCGGTTTCGCCGGCCAGGACCGTGATCGGCCGGCCGGTCCCGGCCTCCCAGAGCCGTATCGTGCGGTCCCGGCTGGCCGAGGCGAGGATGCGGCCGTCCGGGGAGAAGGCGACCGCGCTGATCGAATTCTCATGCCCGACCAGTGTCCGGCCGTACCGGACGGCGATGCGGCGGTCCGAGGCCTGGGCCGACAGCGAGAGCAGCCCGATGGCGAAGAGGCACCGGGCCCAAGCGAAAGCCGAAAGCATGCGAGCAGTATAGACTCGCGTGCCGTCCTACTCAATGATAGCGGTGAGCCGAATTTGTGACGAAGTTGAGGCTTACTTCGGGGCCTGGTCTTGCGTCTGCTCGGCCCGGCGCTCCACGCGCTGGCCGCGCTGTTCCCGGCGTTGTCCCCTGCGCTCGACGCGTTCGCCGCGGCGCTGGCGCCTTTCTCCCTTGCGCTGGAGCCTCTCTCCGCGCCGCTCCAGATTCTCGGCGGCCTTCTCTTGTCCCCGCTCGCGCAGGGCCTCCGCCTTCTCCTGCATGCGTTCGCCCTTTTCCTCCATCTTTTCGCCCTGGCGTTGTATGCGCTCGCCATCCCGCTGCATCTTCTCGCCTTGGCGCGGGAGCTGTTCGCCCCTCCGCTCTTGGCGCTCGCCGGCGGCGCCGTCTTCGGCGGCCGCCGGACCGCAGAGAAGCAGGGACAGAGCAAGGATGACGAGTGTCTGTTTCATGTAGCCTCCTGGAAGTTGATTTCGTTAAGTTTATCCGGAGGCCGGCGCCTTGTCAATGCGACTTTAGTTCCGCGCCAGCCGATAGAGCCCCGCGGCCAGGGCCGCGACGGCCAGCAGCACCGCGATCAGAGGCCCGGTCGGCAGGTCCCAGCGCAGCGAGCTCCAGCAGCCCCCGACGGTGCAGGCGGCGGCCAGCGCGGGCGCGAAAAGGAAGGGCGTGAGCAGACGACGCGCCAACAGGAGCGCCGCGGTCGCCGGAAGTATCAGGTAGGCGAAAGCGAGAAGCACTCCCAAGACGTGTATCGAAATGGTCATCGAGAGCGCGAGCATGGCCAGCAAAGCGACGTTCCAGGCTCCCAGGCGCAGGCCGGCCACCTGGACGGAAAGAGGATCGAACACGATCCAAACCCAGCGATGGAGCCACAAGCCCAGCACGAGAAGCGTGCCCGCCAGCAGCGCGCCGGCCTCAGCCGTTTCCCAGGGCCCGACCGAGAGAAGATTCCCGAAAAATATGTCCATGGAATGGGCCTCGCCTGAAGGCGCCTTGGACAGCAGCAGGACGGAAAGCCCGGCGCCCAACACGAACAGGCAGGCGACCCAGCCCTCTTGAGGCACGCGCCGGTTGGCCGCCAGGGGCGGGAGCAGGGCCATCCCGATCATCACCAGCGCCAAGGCCACGCCGAAGCCTCCGAAATGCCAGCCCGCCGCGGCCGACACGGCTCCGCCCAGGGCCGCCAGTTGGGCCGCCGCCAATCCCGAAAACGAGATGCGCCGAGCGAGTATCAGCACGCCGATGATCGAGAGCGCGGCGCCGGCCAGCAGGCTCGCCGCCAGGGCATTCCTCATGAATTCCAGCGCCAGTGGATTCATGAGCCCGCCTTCGGCGCGATCCAGCGCATGCCGTGCTGCTCCATGCGCCAGAACGGAGTGCCGTAGATCTCGTCCAATTTTTGGGTGCTGGTCAGCTCCTGCGGAGTGGCGCCCACTACCGAGCCCCCGGCTAACAGCAGTATGCGGCCGCAGAAGTTGAGCGGTATCTGGAGGGTGTGGGTGACGAGCAGGATGGTGAGCGCGCGAGAGGCATGCTGGGCTTTGATGATGGCCAAGAGGTCGCGCTCGGCCGCCATATCGAGGCCGCGGCGTCGGCTCGTCGAGCAGCAGCACCTCGGGACTCTGGCACAGGGCCTGAGCCAGGATGGCGCGCTGCCTCTGCCCGCCCGAGATCTCCCCCAAGGGGCGGCCGGCCAGGGCCGCGATACCGGTGCTGGCCATGGCTTCCTCGACTCCCGCGACCTCGTCCCTTCTCAGTCGACCGAAAGGACGGCGCGAGCACAGCGGCAGCTCCACCGCCTCGCGGACGGTCAAGGGCAGGAAGGGATTGGCTTCATCGGCCTGCGGGACATAGGCGTAGCGGGAGAAGCCTTCCACGCGGACCGCTCCCCGAAGGGGGCGGATCAGCCCCAATATGGCCCGCAGCAGCGTGGTCTTGCCCGATCCGTTGGGCCCGACCACGCCCACGATCTCTCCGCGCGTGATCCGGGCGTTGACCGCCCTCAGGACGGCCCCGCGCCCGTAGCCGAGGTCGGCGTCTTTGATCTCGATCGAGCCGTTCACGGGGCCGCGAGCGCCTCCTTGACTTGATAGACGTTGCGGTCGATCGTGCTGATGATATCGGGAGTGCCGGGGACTTCTTCCGGGAAAAGGGCCAGGATCAGCACGAAGGCTCCCGTCTCTTGCGCTATCGCGTTGGGCGTGCGGCTTTCGAACCAGGGGTGCGTGAAGATCAGGCGCACTCGCTCGGCTTTCATCCGCGCGATGAGCTCCGCGGTATGCCTGGGCGAGGGTGGAATGCCCGGTTTCGGCTCGATCTCCCCCGCGCTCTCCATTCCGAAGCGGCGCGCGAAATACGACGGATCCTTGTGATACCCGACGTATTTGCGGCCCGCGTAGGGCTTGAGCGCGCCGGTCCATTCCTTGATCTTGGCTCGGAGCCTGCGGTTGAAGTCTTCCGCGTTGGATTCGAAGGCCTTCGCGTTCTCCGGGTCGAGGGCCGAAAGCCTTTGGGCGATCAGGAGGCATACCAGCAGCACGTTCTCCGGATCGGTCATGTAATGGGGGTTGCCGCCGGGGTGGACATCCCCCATGGCGCGGGTGGGGGCTTGCGGCACCTCGATGGGCGCGACCGCTTCCGAGGCGTCGATGCGCCCGGAGCCGGAGAGTTGTATTTTCGGATTGCGCGAGCCTCCGACCAGGGGGCCCAGCCAAGCCGACTCGAGCTCGAGTCCGGTCTCGATGAGCACATCCGCCTTCATCAGCTTGATGATGAGCGAGGGCTTGGGCTCGACGAAATGTGGGTTTTGCCGAGGCATGGCCAGGCTCTCGACCGAGACCTTGTCGCCCCCGATCTCCCGGGCCAGGGCCGACAGATCCGGGGTTGTAGCGAAGATCTTGAGCGCCGCCTCCGCGCCCGGCGCGGCCGCGGCCCAGAGCAACGCCGCCAGCAGGCTAGAACGGATGCGCGCCATGGGGACCCAGAACCACTGTCCATTTGAGAGCGGCCAGATGATCGGTGCTGCCCGAAGGCCGCACCCGCGCGTCGTATTGCGCCGTCAATCGCTGGAACTCGCTGGGGGAGAACATCACGAAAGGCGCGAGTGCCCGGGTGGGCGCCCGGCCGGCGCGAGCCGAGGCTTGCTCCGCGTAGTCCGCGCGCACCCCGACGAACCAGCGGCGGTCGACTTGAAATTCAAGCAGCGAATAAAGGCTGCGGCGATCGATGCGAGCCGGATCATCCACGAACGCGCCGGAGACCGCGTCGAATTCCGCCGGCAGGACTCGCCGGGACCAGATCATCTCGCTGCGCCAGATCAGGCCCCGGTATTGGGATTGCTCCGGGCGCCTCCAGCGCAGCGTGACATCGGCGCCCAGGAGCCGGCGATGAAGGGCTCCGGTGGGCTGATGCGAGGCTCCCGAGACTCCCAACTCGATATTGGCCGCGTCTGTCAGGTCGCTATAAGCGCGGGCTCGCGCCACATGGGCGTAATCCCGCGCCCTCCTCGGCGCCGCGGCTTGCTCCTCATGTATGGGCACCGTGGCCGTGTTGCCGTTGGCGTCGATGACGGTAGCCGTCGCGGCCTCGGCCTCGGGATCGGCCTCGCCCAAGTCCTGAAGGAAGGCGTAGCTCAGCTCCGTGAATATCCCGAAGGGGGCCAATACCCGCGCCAGCTCGCCGCCCGTCCCCACCAGGCCCTCGGGACCGAGAAAACGGTCGAGAACCAGGGGAGAATTGACGCCCGGGCGTTCGAAGCGATGGAGCATGTTGAGCTTGCCGAAAGAGG
The DNA here is from genome assembly GCA_016207665.1 of Elusimicrobiota bacterium. Lineage (GTDB taxonomy): Bacteria > Elusimicrobiota > Elusimicrobia > UBA1565 > UBA9628 > JACQPG01. The sequence goes on from JACQPG010000115.1 coordinate 57,391, forward strand.
CCAAGAATTTGCCTCCGCGCGCCTGTAGCCCCGCCGGCAGGGAGGTCAGCGTGAAATAGCCTTCTTCGATCTCGACCCCCTCACCATGAGGCTTGGCGATGAAGAAGTCGGCGCGCCCATAGGGATCGATCTCCGATTGAAGGCCCAGCTCCACCTCTTGGAGGGCCAGGTCGGTTTCGGCTCGAGTGGGGCCTGACTGGGCGATGACATGACCCAGGACGCTGATACGCGGGTTGAGCGCGTTGGCGAGCGTCCTGCTGCGCAGCCAAGAGGCGCTCTCTTGTGCGTCGACGGCGGCGACAGGCAAGGCAAGGATGAATGCGATGGCGACTGAATTTCTCACGATCGGCTCCTATGGTATAAAATGGCGCGGCAAAGCCGCGATCACGAAGGCGCGTTGGGGGTCAGGACAGGGCCGGAGGGCCGCGAGGAGAGCGGGAATCGGCGAGGGAGCGAGAGGCCGATGCCGACGATGAATCGATGAGGGGCTCGGGGTTCGCATACCCCGAGGATACGGCCTGGCGCGTTCCCGCCTGCCCCCAGCGAGTCTTGGAGAGCTGGGGGCAGACCTGGCAGTCTTCGTCGTGATGTTTATGGGAACGGGCATTGTCCGAGGCCCAGACCGCCTCCAGGCCGTGCTGGTGAAAATCGGCCTCCTGGCCGGAAACCTGCCAGGAGTGCAGCGAAGGCAGCAGGAGCTGGCAGAGCAGGCCTACGCATAACGCCGCGCGCGCCGATGCCGAAAAGATCATGATCAGGAAGAGACCGGGCCGGGGGGACGGCGCTCGTGACCTTCTTGATAGCCCATGTTCTTGATGTATTCGCGGATCCTGTCCTCCTCGCCGCGCGTGCCCATGAGCAAATCGAGGGCGGTGACGTATTTGAGCGCCAGGGACTTGAGTTGCGTGGCGCGATAACGCATCTCCTTCATCAAGATGGCGCGCAGCTTGGCCAGACGCCAGCCTCCCGGGTCGACGAAATTGAGGCATTGGAATTGGGCTTGGAAGGCGACAAGCTCGCCCTCGACGACCTTCTCGGGCGACAGCTCTCCTTTCTCATGCGTCAAGGCGTGGGCCGACTCATGGCACTCGGTGGCCCATTGGGCGTATAAAGGGCCGATCACCTGCGCGATCAAGGGCGTATAGGCGCTGAACCAGATCCGGCCGCTCTCGGGCTTGGAGCGCTCGTACTCGTAGAGTCCCGCCTCATGCTCGTGCAGCCTCCAGTCCTTGTCGAGATGCATCCGTCCGCCCTCATACATCGAGTCGGCGCGCTCCACGACTTCCTTCAGCGGAGGAGGAGGGGCGGCGCTGATCCGGAAACGGCGCGCTTGGGCGTCGTCCCTCAGCCGCTTGAGCGAGGGAGGATCCTGGTAATCGGGCGAGGGCTCGGTGGGCCAGCCCTGGAAATCCGCGCGCACGGCCACGGGAGCGCGCGTCACCGCCTCGTGCAGCCTCCGGCCTTGTATATAGACCTTGGTTTCGGACAATGAGTGATCGCGCACGGTCTCGAAAGTCCTCCCCACCTCATAGCCGATCTGGCCCGGGTGCAAGGACGAGCTTCCGGAGCCGTCGATGACGGTGACCGGGACGGCTTGGGCTAGGCCGGCTAGGAAAAGCAAGGCGACGCTGGACATGGGTCCTTTCCATTATAAGGTCCGCGTCACTATCCTCGTATGAGCCTTAGGGCCTATTCTAAATTAGGACAAAAGACCTATTTCAGCATCCAATGGCATGAAGTCATGGCTGGTTGCGCAGATTTGAGTTATCCACCGACTTGGCGTGCGCCAAGTCGGTGGATAACTTCCCTTCCCCGAGCACCCTGCGGCGTTCAGCGTCGTTGTGAGGCCGGCATAGAAGACGGAGGTTGTTCACATCGCTGCCTCCGCCTAAGGCTTTCGGCTTGATGTGGTCTAACTCCAACATTCGCCTGGATTGGCAGCGAACCCCCTCCGGGCCGATATAAGAACAGCGTCCTCCATCTCTCGCCCAGACAGCCCGGCGAACCGACGCCGCTATCCTGGAGCTGCTCCTGGCCGCCGTCGTCCTGCCTAAATCCAGGACTCTCTGAGGATCATGGCGCTCCAAATAATCCTGCAACACCTCCAACAATACGTGATCCAGCTCGCCGAACGGGAATTTGTGAGCCAACAGCCCTTTGGCGTGTTCGATGGCCTGGCGCAAGGCGAGGGAGCCGCGAAAGCTGAAATCTACGCGCGTCGAAACGACAGGCGGCCCCTGATCCCTTTCGTCGCGCATGACTACGGACACCGTCCGTACCGTAACGCGCTTCTCGGGCTCGGGACGTAATGGGGCCAACAGCGCTTCGATTTCGCGCGTATCCTTTCCTTGGGCCCGGGCGATGATCTCGGGAGCGTCGTCTCTATGGATGTGCGGGGCCAGCTTGGAGACAGCGGTCAGCGAGAGTTCGCCATCAGCCAGAGCGCTGAGAAGTTCGGGTCTTCTAACGCCCGCCCGGGCCGCCTGGATCCGGCGGTACGACTCGTCCTCGCTAAGTTTCAACCCGCGGACGCAATATTCGAATGTCGATGAATAACCTCGGGCTTCGGGAAGCTTGCGGCGATCCGCCTCGCCCAGGCAAGCGAGGAAATCGTGAAGGTGTTCGCGCTCCACTTTCGCGAGCACATCGAGCCGCGTCAGCAATTGCTCGTCCGACAGATGGCAGGGATCATCCATGCCTCATATACGACCAGGGCGACGAAAAGGTTCCACTGGATTGGAGGGGGCCCACAGCCCGGAGCCATGAGTCAGGAAGATAAGATTTACAGCTTTTCCATGGAGGCGCACGGCGGCCCGGGGTATCATGATGCCGCATGAGGATCAAGCGCTGGCCGGGCGTCGGGACATTGGAGCGGGAGCGCAGGCCCTTGAGGGCCAAAGTGGCGCGCAGGTTGGGCGTGGGAACCCTTTTCGTCATACTCTTGCTCGTCGCCGCCCGCCTGGCGTTTCCCTATGCCATCCTTCGCTACGTCAATAATGTCATTGACGGGTTGCCCGGCTACTCCGGGAGCATCGAGAAGATACGGGTCAGCCTCTGGCGCGGAGCCTATACCATCATCGGTCCCCGGCTTTTCAAGGAGGGCGGCGGCCAAGAGATTTCCCTATTCGCCGCCGAGCAGATCGATCTCTCGCTCGAGTGGGGGACATTGCTGCGCGGCGCGCTGCGCGGGGAGATCGCCGTGGATCGCCCTTCGATCAATATCGTCGCCTCCAAGTCGCCTCGGCGCAAGCAGTCGGCAACGGAAGCGGAGGCCAAGACCTGGCAGGAGACGGTGGAGGAGCTTTTTCCGGTCCGGATCGATCGTTTCGAGATCAGGGACGGTTCGGTGTCGTTGCGCGACGAGACCCGGGACACGCCTATCGCCGTACGCGTGAAGAACCTGGATATGCTGGCCCGCAATCTCACCAATGCGGAGGGCAGAGAAGAAGCGCTCCCGGCCTCGCTCAGGGCCTCGGCTCGGGTCTTAGGCCAGGGGCTGGCCTATCTCAACGTGCGCATGGATCCGCTGAATCGGACGCCGACTTTCGACCTGGACGCCTCCTTGCGCCAGGTGCCGATGACGGGCTTGAACGACTTTCTCAGGGCTTACGGCCGCGCGGACGTCCAGGGCGGCACCTTCAATCTGTTCGTGGAAGCCGCGGCCGCCGGCGGCCGGGTGCGGGGTTACGCCAAGCCCATTTTCCACCAGCTCAAGATCGCGGGGGAGCGGGAAAGGGAGGGAGGGCTGCGCCGTTTCCGGGAGCTGATCATCGAAGGGGTCAAGTAAGTGCTCGAGGACGAGCCGACCGGCAGGCTCGCGGCCCGCATTCCCTTCGAAGGCCCGATCGGCGGCCCCGGGGTCGGCGTCTGGGAGTCCATCGTGAGCGTTTTGCGCAATGCCTTCACTCGAGCCCTGGTCCCCGCCTTGGAGGGATCCATCAAGCTCGAGCCCGAACCCAAAAGAAGGTAAACCTGCCTAGAAACGCAGCATCGGCCGGTAAGGCAGCTGCTTATAGTAGTCCTGAAGCGAGCGCACATCCAGCGGCGACTCGCGCAGCACGGCGATGGCGTTGACCGCGGCCTGGCAGGAGTGGATGTTGGTGATGCAGGGGATATTGAGCTCGAGAGCCGAACGGCGTATGGCGTAGCCGTCGGCGCGGGAGCGCTTGCCCGAGGGGGTGTTGATCACCAGGCTCAGGTTCTTCTGCTTGAGCAGGTCCACCACGTCGGGCTTGCCCTCGCCGATCTTGGCCACGCGCGTCGATTCGATGCCGTGCCGGGCCAGGAACTGGTAGGTGTTGTGCGTGGCGACGATGGAAAATCCCAGGCCGCGCAACGAGCGCGCGATCTTGAGCATCTCGGGCTTGTCCTCGTCGCGCACGCTGATGAATACCGAGCCCGAGCCTGGCAGCGACAGCCCGCTGGCCTCCTGGCTCTTGGCGAAGGAGCGCGCGAAGTCCTGGTCGATGCCCATCACTTCGCCCGTGGATTTCATCTCCGGGCCCAGCTTGGGGTCTATGCCCGGGAACTTGATGAAGGGCAGCACGGCTTCCTTGGTGGCGGTATAGGGCAGGGGCAGCGGCGACGATCGCAGCAGCCGCGTCGGTAAGAGGCGGCGGAGCTTCCGTCCCATCATGACATGGGTGGCCAGCTTGGCCAGCGGGATCCCGGTCGCCTTGCTGACGAACGGGACGGTCCTCGAGGCGCGTGGGTTTGCTTCCAATATGTAGACCGAGCCGTCTTTGACCGCGAACTGGATGTTGATCAGGCCCATCACCTTCAGGTGCAGGGCCAGGGCCTTGGTGTAGCGGCTGATGGTCTCGATGATGGCCGGGGGCAGCGAGTGCGGCGGGATGGTGCAGGCCGAGTCGCCCGAGTGTATCCCCGCCTCCTCGATATGCTCCATGATTCCGGCCACGAACACGTCCGTGCCGTCCGATATCGCGTCGACATCGACCTCGGTCGCGTCCGAGAGGAAACGGTCGACGAGAAGCGACGGGTGATCGACGGTGGGCAGGGTGCGCTTGAGATAGTCGCGCAGGGAATCATCATCGTAGACGATCTCCATGGCCCGGCCGCCCAGCACGTAGCTCGGGCGTATGATCACGGGATAGCCCAGTTTGCGGGCCAGCCTCAGCGCCTGCCGCGCGTCGGTGGCGATGCCGTTGGCCGGAGCCGGGATGCCCAGGACGCGCAAGGCCTTCTCGAAGAGCCGGCGATCCTCGGCCACGTCGATGGAGCGCGGCTGGGTGCCCAGTATGTTGACGCCCGCCTTGGAAAGGGGAAGAACCAGATTGAGCGGGGTCTGGCCGCCGAACTGCACGATCACGCCCGCGGGCTTCTCGTGCTCGATCACCTCCAGGGCGTCCTCGAGCGTGAGGGGCTCGAAATACAGGCGGTCGGAGGTGTCATAATCGGTCGAGACCGTCTCCGGGTTGCAATTGAGCATGATCGACTCATAGCCGAGCTCGCGCAAGGCGATGGAGGCTTGGACGCAGCAATAGTCGAACTCGATGCCTTGCCCTATGCGATTGGGACCCGAGCCGATGATCACGACCTTCTTCTTGGTGGGCCGGACCTTGAGATCTCCGGTCTCCTCGTAGGTGGAGTAGAGATAGGGCGTCTGCGAGCGGAATTCGCCCGCGCAGGTATCGACCAGCTTGTAGACGGGCCGCACTCCCCAGCGCCGGCGCTGGGCCCTGATCCAGTTCTCGGCCTTTCCCGAAAGCCTGGCGAGCGTGGCATCCGACAGCCCCAGCCTCTTGGCTTCTCGCAAGGAATCCTCGTTCAAGGACTTCCCCGCCAGCTCTTTCTCCAAGTCGACGATCTCCTTCATCTGATGGATGAACCAGGGGTCGATCTTGGTGATCTCGGAGATATCCTCGGGGCTCATGCCGCGGTCCAAAGCCGTCTTGATGACGTAGATGCGCGAGGAGGAGGGCATGGCCAGCTTCTCGATGAGGGTCTCTTCCGCGTCGAGGTCTCCCGAGGGCGGCAGGGCCGCCGCCTCGAAGCCCTTGCGGCCGTTCTCCAGCCCCCGCAGCGCCTTTTGCAGGGCCTCCTTGAAGGTGCGGCCTATGGCCATGGTCTCGCCCACGGACTTCATCGCGGTGTCGAGCGGGAACTCGCCGAACTTCTCCACCGCGAAACGCGGGGCCTTGACCACCACGTAGTCGATCGAAGGCTCGAAGCAGGCCGGCGTGGCCCTGGTGATGTCGTTGAGTATCTCGTCGAGCGAATAGCCCACGGCCAGCTTGGCCGCGATCTTGGCGATGGGGAAGCCCGTGGCCTTGGAGGCCAGGGCCGAGCTGCGCGAGACGCGCGGGTTGATCTCGATGACCACCCGCCGCCCGGTCTTGGGATGCACGGCGAACTGGATGTTGCAGCCTCCGGTCTCCACGCCGATGGCGGAGATGATCTTCTTGGCGTCGTCGCGCATCTCCTGGTATTGCCTGTCGCTCAAGGTCTGCGCGGGAGCCACGGTGATCGAGTCGCCGGTGTGTATGCCCATGGGATCCATGTTCTCGATGGGGCAGACCACCACGAAATTGTCCTTGCAGTCGCGCATCACCTCGAGCTCGTACTCCTTCCAGCCGAGCACCGACTCCTCGAGCAGCACCTTCTTGATGGGGCTGGCCTCGAGCGCGGTGTGGACGCGCTCGCGCAGCTCCTCGAGATGATAGGCGATGCCGCCCCCGCTGCCGCCGAGGGTGAAGGATGCGCGCACGATCACGGGAAAGCCCAGCTCCCGCCCCGCCTGCTTGACCTCCGAGACGTCGGTGACCACCATGCTGCGGGGCAGGTCCAGCCCGATGGCGAGCATGGCCTGCTTGAAAAGCTGCCTGTCCTCGGCCTTGCGTATGGTCTCGAGCTTAGCCCCGAGCAGCTCGACGCCGTATTTTTTCAGCAGCCCGCGCTCGGCCGCGGCCACGGTCAGGTTCAAGGCGGTCTGCCCGCCCAGGGTCGGCAATATGGCTTGGGGCTTCTCCTTTTCCAGGATGCGCTCCAGGAAATCCGGGGTGAGGGGCTCGATGTAGGTGCGATCCGCCATGCCCGGATCGGTCATGATGGTGGCCGGGTTGGAGTTGACCAGGACCACCTTGTAGCCATCTTGGCGCAGCGCCTTGATGCCCTGGGTGCCGGAATAATCGAACTCGCAGCCCTGGCCGATCACGATGGAGCCCGAGCCGATGACGAGTATCTTGTCGATGTCGGCGCGCTTAGGCATATCGCTCCATCTCATCGGCGATGATGGTCACGATGTCGAGCACGGGCTCGAGCTGGTCGGGGTCCTTGGCCTCGGGCAGCCGCCACCGCGCGGCCTGGCCTTCGCCCAAGATGTCGACCACGGGCTGCTCGAGCAGCCTTTGCCGGAGCACGGGATCCACGAGCCGTTGTCCGACCGCCCTGTCATTGCAGCGCGCCAGGTATCTGCCGTCGAAATCGGGATCATGGGTGGGGACCGGATCGGGCACCACCACGCCCGCGCGGGCCGCCACCTGCTCCTTGGGCCCGATCTCGATGCGCAGGCGCGAGGGCCGAGAGACCAGGGCCGAGACCAGCACCGAGCTGTCCTTGAGCTCGATGCGCACCGCTCTTCCGTTCCATTGCCCGGAGATGCGCGGCGGCTTGGCCGCGTAATCCATCTTGAGCACCTCGGCCAGGGCCGGCCACTGCAGGCTCGGGGTGTTGACCTTGTATTGCCTCCAGTAGAAATAGGCGATGGGGCCCAAGGCGATGAGTATGACCAGCACCGTCCCGATCACCATGGCGGGGGCCTCAGCATCGCGAAGGGCTCTCCTTGCGCTCGATCATCAGCTCGCGAAAGCGCGTGAAGAGATAGCGGCTGTCATGCGGGCCGGCCGAGGCTTCCGGATGGTATTGCACCGAGAACACCGGCAGCTGCTGGTGGGCCATCCCCTCGGAGGTCTTGTCGTTGAGATTGATATGCGTGGTGCGGACCGACTTGGGCAAGGAGTCGATGTCGACGCAGAAGCCGTGATTCTGAGCGGTGATCTCCACGCGTCCGGTCTCCAAGTCGCTGACCGGATGGTTGGCGCCGTGATGGCCGAACTTGAGCTTGAAAGTCTTGCCGCCGAGGGCCAGGCCCAGGAGCTGATGTCCCAGGCAGATGCCGAAAAGGGGGATGCGCTTGTCCAAAAGCGCCTTGATCGCCTCGACCGCGTAGCGCGCCGGCTCGGGATCGCCCGGCCCGTTGGAGAGCAGTATGCCGTCCGGCTTGAGAGCCAGGGCCTCGGAGGCGGGCGTCTGCGCCGGGAGCACGGTCACGCGGCATCCCACAGAGGCCAGGCAGCGCAATATCCCGAACTTGACCCCGAAATCGTAGACCACCACGTGGAGGGGCCGGCCCAAGTCCCTGTAGCCCTCGTTCCAAAGGTACTTGTCGTGGCAGCTCACCTCCTTGGCCAGGTCCAAGCCCGCTATGGACGGCACTTTCTTGACCTTGGCCTGCAGGCTCTTGGCATCAAGGTCGGTGGTCGAGATCAGGGCCCGAAGCGCTCCCTTTTCCCGTATCCGCAAGGTGAGCGCGCGGGTGTCGACGTTCTCGATCGCGACGATGCCGTGCTTGCGCAGGAAGAAATCGAGGGGCTCGACGCATTGCCAGTTCGAGGGCTTACGGCAGAGCTCGCGCACCACGAAGCCCGAGAGATGCGCCTTGCGCGATTCGTTGTCGTCGGCCGTGATCCCATAATTGCCGATCTGGGGATAGGTCATGGTCACGATCTGGCCCTTGTAGGAAGGATCGGTCAGCACCTCTTGATAGCCGGTCATGGAGGTGTTGAAGACCAGCTCGCCGCAAGCCTCGCCCTCGGCTCCGCAGGAGCGGCCCTTGAAGACGCTGCCGTCCTCCAGGACCAGGGCGGCCGAGATTTTCATTCTAATTATTTTACCATCCTAGTGACGGAAGTGCCTCATGCCGGTCAGGACCATGGCCAGTCCGTGCTCGTCGGCCGCGGCCACGATCTCGCCGTCCTTGACCGAGCCGCCCGGCTGCACGATGGCCGTGATGCCCAAGGTGGCCGCCGCGTCGATCCCGTCCCTGAAGGGGAAGAAAGCGTCCGAGCCCAGTACCAGGGCCGCGGGCTTGGGATTGTCGCGGGAGAACATCTTGTATTTGACTCCGGCCATGTGCACCGAGTCGACGCGGGACATCTGTCCCGCGCCGATGCCCACCGTGGCGTTGGGGCCGGCCAGGACTATGGCGTTGGACTTCACGTGCTTGCAGGCGATCCAGGCGAATCTCAGCGCCGCCTCTTCCAGCCGGTTGGGCGCGCGCCGGCTGGCCACGCGCCAATCCGGCCCGAATGTCAGCCGATCAGGCTCGCTGAGCAGCACCTCGGTGCCCAAGGAGCGTATCACCCAGGCCGGTGACGGAGGAGCCTCGCGCTTGAGCAGGCGCAGGTTCGGCTTCTTCTTGAGCAGGTCGAGCGCCTCGGGAGCGAAGCCCGGGGCGATGATCACCTCCACGAAGCGGTTGGCCAGTATCCGCGCGATCTCGGTGCCCACGCCGCGGTTGAAGGCCAGCACCCCGCCGAACGCCGAAAGGGGATCGCAGGCCCAGGCCGCGTTGAAGGCCTCGAGCGGGGCCGACGCGGTCGCCATGCCGCAGGGCGTGGCATGTTTGAAGATGACGGCGGCCGGCTCCTGGAACTCGCAGGCCGCCTCCCACGCGGCGGAGGCGTCGAGCAGGTTGTTGTAAGAGAGCTCCTTGCCGTGAAGCTGCTCGAAGTCCGGTCCCTGCGCGGGCGAGCGGGCGTAAAGGGCCGCCCGCTGATGCGGGTTCTCGCCGTAGCGCAGGTCCTGGACCTTGCGCAGTTCCAATGAGAGCCTCTCCGGGAATCTTCCGCCCTCGCCGGGAGCGGCCGGAGCGGAGGAGCCGCCGCTCGAGCTCCAGGCCTGCGAGATCATCCCGTCGTAGGAAGCGGTATGCCGGAAGGCGGCCAGGGCCAATCTCTGGCGCGTTTCCAGCGACAGCTGGCCCTGCGCCGCGCCCATCTCCTGGAGCAGGGCCTCATAGTCCGACGGCGAGACCACCACCGCCACGTCCTCGAAATTCTTGGCCGCCGCCCGGATCAAGGCCACGCCTCCGATATCGATCTGCTCGATCACCTCGAATGCCCACGGCGAGGAGGCCTTGGCCGCGGTATCGGCGAAGGGATAGAGATTGACCACCACCAGATCAATGGGCTCCAGCCCGTAGAGCTCTGCCTCCTCGCGCTGGGCCGGGTCCTTGCGGCGCAGCAATATCGCGCCGTGGATGTTGGGGTGCAGGGTCTTGACCCGGCCCGATAATATCTCGGGAAAGCGCGTCACCGAGTCCAGCGGCCGTATCGGCACTCCGGCCGCCTCCAAGGCCCTGGCCGTGCCGGAGGTCGAGACTATCTCGACTCCCATCTCCTGGAGCCCGCGGGCCAGCTCGACGATCCGGGACTTGTCGGAGACCGACAGCAGCGCGCGCTTGATCCGCGGCGAGCTGTCGCGATGGGAGGGCAGCACTTTCAAGCCCTGCTCGTCGATTTGAAGCCGGTCCTCGCAGAAAAGAGAGACCGCCTTGGGATAGAGCCAGTGTTCCTGCACGCGGATGCGGGCCGCGAGGGATTCGGGGGTGTCATTGGCCAGCACCGGGACCACGGCCTGGGCCACCACCGGTCCGTGATCATATACCTCGTCGACGAAATGGATGGTGCAGCCCGAGACTTTGACCCCGGATTTGAGCGCCGCCTCGTGAACGCGTCGTCCGTACATGCCTTGCCCGCCGAAGGCCGGCAAGAGCGCCGGATGTATGTTGAGTATGCGCCAGGGAAAGGCCCTGAGCAGCGGCGCCTTGATATGGCGCATATAACCCGCCAGGCAGATCAGGTCGATCTTCCTTTCCCTACAGGCGTGAGCCAGATAGGCGTCGAACTCCTCGGGGCTGGAGAAGCCGGCCGGGTCCGAGACCAAGACCGGTATGCCGGCGCGCTCGGCCCGGCGCAGGGCCCCGGCCTGGGGTTGATTGGAGACTACCAGAGCGATCTGGCCGCGTATGCGATGCTGCGCGCAGGCGTCGATCAAGGCCTGCAGATTGGTGCCTTCGCCGGAGGCGAAGACCGCGATGCGTTTCATGGCTCGACGCGCGCCTCGGAGCGGCCCCGCACGATCTCGCCGACCAGCACCGCCTCGGGCAACAGTCTCTGGGCCAGGGGAAGGCTGCCGGGGCGGATGATGATGATCATGCCCAGCCCCATGTTGAACGTGCGCCACATCTCCTTCTCCGGCACGCGGCCCCGGCTTTGGATCTCGGTGAACACCTGCGGAATCTTCCAAGAGCCGCGCCGGAACACCGCGCGACAATGGCGCGGCAGCACGCGCGGCACGTTCTCGATCAAGCCGCCCCCGGTGATGTGGCATAGGCCCAGAACGATGTGGCCGCGCTGCCGAAACCCCTCGATGAGCCGCTGTATCTCCGGCACGTAGATGCGCGTCGGCGTCAGCAGCTTGGGGCCCCAGCGCTTGAGGTCTTTCTTGAAGACCTGGCGCACCAGGGAAAAACCGTTCGAGTGCAATCCTGAGGAGCGCAGGCCCAGTATGACGTCCCCGGGGAAGATCTTGCTGCCGTCGATCGCCTCGGAGCGCTTGACCAGGCCGACGGAGAATCCGGCCAGGTCGTATTCGCCGGGGGGATAAAAGCCGGGCATCTCGGCCGTTTCTCCGCCCAGAAGAACGGATTGGCCCTGCCGGCAGCCTTCCATGATGCCGTCGAGTATCCTCTTGGAGCGCTTGAGATCGAGTTTGCCCGTGGCGTAATAATCGAGGAAGAAAAGCGGCTTGGCCCCGCAGGTGATCAGATCGTTGACGCACATGGCCACCAGATCGATACCCACGGTGTCGTGCTTGTTGAGCTCGAAGGCGATCTTGAGCTTGGTGCCCACCCCGTCGGTGCTCGCCACCAGATCATAGGGCCCGGCGCCGTCGAGCTGGAGGGGGAAAAGCCCCGAGAACCCGCCGATGGCCGGCGCCCTCTTCTGTATATGGTCGACCAGCTTGTCGGCCAGGTCGATGTCGACTCCAGATTTCTTGTAGGTCAGCATGGTTGTTGCCTCTTACGGCTGCCTGGTTTGACCAAAGCTACGCCTTCTCGGCAGAGCGGGCATGATCCCGTCTCGTAGGTCGGTATTTCCAGCTTGAGCAGGGACCGCACCGGCACGCCGATCGAAGGTGCCTGGGAACTGCGATTGAAGATGGAGAGCGCGGCGATGGGGCGCGCGCCGAGCCGGCGCACGAGCTCGATGACTTCCCCCGAGGATAATCCGGTGGTGATCACGTCCTCGATCACGGCCACTTTTTGGCCGGGCTCGAGCGCGAATCCTCGCCTCAAGGTCATGGCGCCTTCCTCGCGCTCGGTGAAATAGGCCTTGACCCCAAGGGCGCGGCCGACCTCATGGCCGATGATAAGCCCGCCCATCGCCGGAGAAAGCACCAGGTCGGGTCTTTCCGGACAAAGGGCGGCCAGGGCGCGGCCCAAGCTCTCGGCCTTAGGCGGATCGGCTAGGACCAAGGCGCATTGGAGATAGCGAGGACTGTGCAATCCCGAAGACAGGAGGAAATGCCCCTCGAGCAGGGCCTGCGACCGCGCGAAAAGCTCTTTGATCTCCTGCTCCGTCATGACTGTGCCCGGGTACAGCCGCCAGAGCCAAGCGGAAAGATCATCGGGCCTCCAACGAATGAGGGGCCGCGTGCTTCATGCCGGTCAAGATGTCCTGCGCGGCCTTGAGCGGATCGGGCGCGCCGGTGATGGGACGTCCGATCACGATATAGTGTATGCCCAGCTCCGCGGCCTTCTCCGGGGTCATGACGCGCTTTTGATCGTCCGAGCTGCTGCCCACGGGCCTGATCCCGGGGCAAACGAAGCTCGCCTCCTTGCCGCGCAGCATCTTGCGCAGCCCCGGCACTTCATTGCCGGAGCAGATGATGCCGTCGATCCCTTGGGAGATGCCCTGCCGAGCTAGATTCTTGACCAAGGTGGGAAGGCTGGCCCGAGGATGCAGCGAGCGCAGGTCGCCGGGCTCCATGCTGGTGAGCATGGTCACTCCCCAGAGCTTGGGCCTGGGTTGTATCTCGGCGGCCGCGCGTATCATGGCCGGGCCTCCCCAGAGATGGAGAGAGACCGACTTGACGCCCAGCTTTTGGGTCTCATGCACCGCGTGCGCGACGGTCTGCGGGATATCGAGGAACTTGAGGTCGAGGAAGACCTCGCCGCCGTAGCGATGCACCAGGTCGATGGCGCGCTTGCCGTGGGCGGTGAACAGGCGCAGGCCCACCTTGTAGAAAGTGATCGTGCCCTTGAGCCGCTCGAGCAGCTCCTCCTGCTTGAGCAGGGTGTCGACGTCCAAGGCCGCGATGATCTGGGTCATGAGCCGGTCCCCACCGCCTCGGCCACCGAGGCGTAGCCGTAATGCGACAGCAGCCCGGCCAGCTCGCGCTGTATGCGCACGGCCGCGGCGGGCCCGCGATAGATCAGCGAGGTGTAGATCTGCACCAGGCTCGCCCCGGCGCGTATCTTCTCGAAGGCGTCGGCCCCGGAGAACACTCCGCCCACGCCGATGATCGGCAGCTTGCCCTGCGTGGAACGATAGATGCTCGCGATGATCCGGGTCGAGCGCGAGCGCACGGGCGCGCCGCTCAAGCCTCCCCTGATCTCGCCGGCGTCGGCGGGCAGCCCTTCGCGCGAGAGCGAGGTGTTGGCGGCGACCACTCCCGAGGCGCATTTGGCGATGGTCTCGATGATTTCGCCCAGCTGTTGCTCGGAAAGATCCGGAGCGATCTTGACCAGAAGGGGCTTGGCGGCCGGATTGAGCGACTGGATGGCCTCCAATATCCTCTCCAGGCGCAACCGCTCCTGGAGATCGCGCAGGCCCGTGGTGTTGGGAGAGCTCACGTTGACCACGAAATAATCCCCATAGGGCTCGAGCAGGCGGAAGGTCTCCGCGTATTGCATGGGGGCCTGCTCGGCGGGGCAGTCGGCGTTGAGCCCGAGATTGATCCCTATCGGCATGGGCATGCGGCCGAAGTGGCGCAGCCTCTCGGCGGCGTAGGCCGCCCCTCGGCTGTTGAAGCCCAGCCTATTGATGATGGCCTCGAACTCGGGCAATCTGAATATCCGCGGCTTGCGATTGCCGGGTTGGGGACGCAGGGTCACCGAGCCCAGCTCTAAGAAGCCGAAGCCCAAGGCCGACAGCGAGGGCAACAGCCGGCAATCCTTGTCGAAGCCGGCGGCCAGGCCCACGGGGGAGGGAAAGCGGAGGCCGAAGACTCGCGTCTCGAGGCCGGCAGGCCTGCTCCCGGCGGCCAGAGAGAGCAGCGACGGGCCCATGCCGGACCTTTGGGCCGCGGCCAGCGAGGAGATCACGAATTCGTGGGCCCTCTCGGCGTCCATCTGGAAGAGGAAGGGGCGAAGAAGCCTCTCATAGAGCATGGACCAGGCGTCCTCCCACGATCGTGGCCCGGGCCCGTCCCTTGAGCCTCAAGCCGATGAAGGGGCTGTTGCGGCTCTTGGAGGCGAAGGGAAGCTCCACCGTCCAAGAGGCCTCGGGATCGATGAGGGTGATATCGGCGTCGCAGCCCTTGGCCAGCGAGCCCTTGCCCTTGAGGCCCAAGATCCTGGCCGGCGCGCGGCTCATCCGCTCGACGAGTCCGCGGCGGCTCAATTTCCGGGGGCCCACAAGCCGGGTCAAAGCCAGGCCGAGCGAGGTCTCCAAGCCGATCACGCCGAAGGGCGCCAAGGCCATGCCCAAGGCCTTCTTGCCGGGGCCATGAGGGGCGTGATCGGTCGCGATCGCGTCGAGCGTGCCGTCCGACAGTCCCTCGATGATAGCCTGTCGGTCATCGCGCGAGCGCAGGGGCGGGTTCATCTTGAAATTGGCGTCATAGCCCGGAGCGTCGTCCTCGCAAAGCGCGAAATGATGCGGGGTGGCCTCCGCGCTCACCGGCACGCCCCGTTTCTTGGCCGCGCGCAACGCCTCGACGCTGGCGGCCGAGCTCACGTGCGCGATGTGCACGGGCGCTCCGGTCAGCTTGGACAAGGCGATGTCGCGCAGCACCATGATGCTTTCGGCCGCTCCGGGCGCGCCGCGCAGTCCCTTGGCCGCGGCGCGGGCGCCCTCATGAACGGGCGCTCCTGCGCTCAGGTTCTCGTCCTCGCAATGGTCGATCACGGCCAGCCCGAAGTCCCGGCCGTATTCGAGGGCCCGCCTCATCAGCTCCGAGTTCATCAACGGACGCCCGTCGTCGCTGATGGCCGAGATACCGGCCTCGGCCATCTGGCCGATCTCGGTCAGGCGCTCGCCCTTCTGGCCGATGGTCACGGCGCCGGCCACCAGCACGTTGACCGCCCCATCGGATAAGGCCTTGGCCTTGACGAATCGCGCCACGGAAGGATTGTCCACGGGGGGCTCGGTATTGGGCATGGCCAGCACCGTGGTGAAACCGCCTCGGGCCGCGGCGCGCGTCCCGGTGGCGATGGTCTCGTCGAGCTCCCGCCCCGGCTCGCGCAGATGCACGTGCATGTCGATGAGGCCGGGGACCACCCATTGGCGCGAGGCGTCGAGGATCTCGACGTCCTTGAGCGCGGGTTTCTTCGAAAGCCCCGCGGCCACGTCCTTGACCTTGCCGCCTTCGAGCAGCACGTCTCGGACCGCCTCGAGCTTCTGGCTCGGGTCGATCACCAGCCCGCCCTTGATCAGCAGCCTATCGGCCACGTCGAGTCCTCCAGCCTTGTATGAGCGAGAGCACGGCCATGCGCACGAGCACCCCGTTGGAGACCTGCTCGAGTATCGCCGATTGGGGGCCGTCGGCCACTTCCGAGGATATCTCGACTCCGCGATTCATGGGCCCGGGATGGAGCACCAGGCAACCGGGCGATCGCGAGAGCCTTTCGGCCGTCAGCCCGAACCCGCCGAAATAATCGGAAAGCGAGGTCACGAGATTCTGGTTCTGCCGCTCGAGCTGAAGCCTCAAGACGTTGACCGCGTCGGCCCCCCGCAGCGACTCGTCCAGGTCGTGGCTGACCGAGACGCCCATGGCCTCGATGCCTGCGGGGATCAGCGCCGACGGCCCGCAGACCGTCACCTTGGCTCCCAGCTTGCGAAGGCCGTGTATGTTCGAGCGCGCGACCCGGCTATGCAGTATGTCGCCCACGATCACCACGCGCAGCCCCTTGATCCGGCCTTTCTTCTCGCGCAGGGTATAGAGATCGAGAAGCGCCTGGGTCGGATGCTCGTGGGCGCCGTCTCCGGCGTTGACCAGCGAGGCCCGGGTCAGAGGCGCCAACGGCTCGAGCACGCCCGACTGCTCGTGGCGCAAGATGAAATAGTCCACGCCCATGGCCTCGAGGTTCTTGATGGTGTCGAGCAGGCTCTCGCCCTTTAGCAGGCTCGAGGCCGCCACGGAAAAGCCTAAGACGTCGGCTCCAAGTCTGCGCGCCGCCACCTCGAAGGAGCTGCGAGTCCGGGTGGAAGGCTCCGAGAAGAGGAATGCGACCGTGGAGCCCTTGAGAGTGTCGAAGGTTTTTGAGGATTTGGAGAAGGACTTGGCCGCGTCGAGGATGAACTCGATCTCGGAAGCGCTCAATGATTCAAGGCCGAGCAGGTCCTTCCGATCCCAGTGTTTCGCCGCCACCCTCCTCCGCCGAGATAAGAACTATATATATTTAAGCAATTTTTCCGTCATCTGTACAATGCGATGGCAGAGGCGTGCGCGATGATGCCTGGACCCGGCGGATCGTCTCCGGGTTTACGGCAGATGGATCTGCTGCGGATAGGCCATGACCAGCACCTCGACCGGGCCGGCCTCGGCCAGCACCCGCACATAACCGTTGATGCTCTCGACGATCGGCTGCTCCGCGTCGGAAAGCAGCATCACCGCCAGCCTGCGCCCTTGAGCCGGGCGCATGTTCAGGATCCTGAGCCGCGGATCGCGAAGAAGGCATCGGCCGTAGTTGTTGATGAAGTCCTGCGCGTTGTCGATCCTGCGCAGGTAGGGCGCCTGGATGCAGCGGTCGATCGCCTGCTGGGCGGAGCTGGCCGTCCCGTCCTCGCGCCTGAGCTCGGCCGGGTATCCCAGGAGCTCGCCGCGCCTCTCTTGCAAGGCGCGTCCCAAGTCCCTGAAGAAGGGATGATCGATCGGGGTGGAGCCGGGAAGGCGTATGATCAGCCCTCGGGCGCCGTTGGCCAAAGTCCCGGGCGAGACCGTGGCGAGAAGCGCGTAGCGGGTGGCGAGATGGGAAAGGCAGGCCTGAAGGGCTTGGGCGGCGCCGTTGAGCTCGTAGCGGCGCAGGGCGTGGCTGTTGACGATCTCGCAGGGGCCGGTCTGCGCGAAGGCATCCTGGGCCTCGAAGGCCTTGACCGAGCGATCGACCACCTTTTCGAAACGGGGCAGCTCGAAATTAGGCTCCGGCTGATAGCGGAACTTCATCTCCGCTCGCGCGGGAGAGAGCGCCGCGCCTAGAATCACGACTGAAATCGCCTTGAGGCTCATGGTCTTTCTTCCTCCTGAATCTTTCATGGGTGTAATTTACCCAAAAGGCCCAGATGGCTCCTAGGACCATGGTCAAGAAGTGGAGTTGATCTAGATCAACTTTCGACGGGAGGCGGCGAGCTCCCCGAGAGCGGAGACGGCGATGCGCCCGGCTTGATCGAGGTTCTCATGCAGCGCGAGCAGATGCCCCATCTTGCGGCCGGGCGCGGGCTTGGCCTTGCCGTAGAGATGCAGCCTGAGCTCGGGACGGCGCAGGACCCGCGACCAGTCCGGCTCGCCGCCGGACCAGAGCTCCCCGAGCAGGTTGACCATCACCGCGGGCGAAAGAAGGCGGGGGTCGCCCAGGGGCAGCCCGCAGACAGCGCGCAGATGCTGCTCGAACTGCGAGGTGGCGCAGGCGCCGAAGCTGAAGTGGCCGCTGTTGTGCACGCGCGGCGCGATCTCGTTGACCAGGAGCTCTCCGGTCTTGGCGACGAAGAGCTCGACGGCCAGGACGCCGACGTGGCCGAGCTTCTCCGCGACGGCCGCGCCGATCTCCCGCGCGCGCCGCTCAAGGTCCGCCGGCAGGGGCGCCGGCGCCCGGGTCACGCGCAAGATGCCGTCGCGATGCTCGTTCTCGGCCACGGGAAAGAACGAGATCTCGCCCTCGCGGCCGCGAGCCAGTATCACGGAAATCTCCTTCTCGAAGTCCACCCGTGCCTCGAGCACGCAGGGGTTGCCGTCGATGAAGTCCCGGTCTAGGTCGCTTTCGGCGCTCAGGGCCCATTGCCCCTTGCCGTCATAACCCTCGCGCCGCTTCTTGGCGATGGCGGGCAGCCCGACTTTCTTGGCGGCGGCTCGAAGCTCCTCGCGGCTGGAGGCCGCGGCGAAAGCGGTCTGGGGAAGGCCGTGGCTGGCCAAGAACTCGCGCTGACGCAGCCGGTCCTGTATGAACGAGAGCACGGGCGGGGCGGGAAAAAGCGGCTTGAGGCGGGCGATACTCTCGAGCGTCTCCATGGGGATCAGCTCCCACTCGAGGGTGACGACGTCGCAGGCGCGGGCGAATTCCTCGACCGCCGCGGCGTCCTTGAACGGGGCCCGCACGTGGCGATCGCAGACCTGGGCCGCGGGGCAATCTGGGGAGGGATCCAGGACCACGGCGCGATAGCCCATGCGCCGGGCCTCCAGGGCGATCATGCGCCCCAGCTGGCCGCCGCCGAGCAGCCCGAGCGTCGCGGGCGGCGAAACGGGCCCCGCGCTCACAGTCTTTGCTTGAGCACTTCCGAGCGCTGGCGCTGCCGGAAGGCCTTGAGCCTCTTGCGCAAGGCGGGATCATCCAAGGCGATGATTTGGGCGGCCAGATAGCCGGCGTTGGCCGCCCCCGGCTCGCCGATGGCCAAGGTCCCCACGGGTACGCCCTTGGGCATCTGGGCGATGGAGAGAAGCGAATCCAGACCGTCCAAGGCCTTGGACTTGATCGGCACCCCCAGCACCGGAAGAACCGTCTTGGCCGCGGCCATGCCGGGCAGATGGGCCGCGCCTCCGGCTCCGGCGACGATCACCCGAATGCCGCGGGCCTCGGCCGAGGAGGCGTATTCGAAAAGCCAGTCGGGAGTGCGATGCGCCGAGACCACGCGGCATTCATGCGCCACGCCGAGCTCCTTGAGCACCGCGCTGGCCACGGACATGGTCTGCCAGTCGCTTTTGGAGCCCATGATGACCCCAACCAGGGGCTTATTCCTTGCGGAGGTCATAATAATAGCTGCCGTAGGGGGAGTCGGGGAAGATCGGGCGGAAGACGAAACCCTTGACCCAGCTGCGTTGGGAGCGATATCTCATGCCCTCGGCCATGTGCACATGAGGCACATCCTCGTAGACCATGTCCTGGAGCTGCTGATAGAGCGCCTCGCGCTTCTTGAGATCGAGCGTCGAGACCGCCCGCTCGATCAAGGCGTCCACCTTGGGATTGGAGTATTTCTGCTTGCTCGGGAAATAGCCTTGGGAATGGAGCAGGGGAAAGGCGAAATTATGCGCGTCTGGGAAGTCCGCCTGCCAGGCTCCGAGGAAAAAGGCCATCTTGCCGGCCTGGCTTTGCTCGAGGAAGGTCGACCATTGCAGGCTTCGTATGTCGATCTTAAACTTGGGATTGATGGATTCCACGTTCTTCTTGATCATCTGGCAGATGGACTGGGCGGGCGCCGAGCCCGAGTTGAACACCATGGTGAACTTGAAGCCCTTGTCCCAGACCTGCCCGCCCCACGCCTTCTTGAAGTGCTCCTCGGCCTTCTTCAAGTCGAGCGTGTACTTCTTGCCGTCCTTGCGATAGCCCACCAATCCCGGCGGGATGAAGCTCGAGGCCTGCCTTCCCTTGCCGCGCAGCATGTCGCGTATATAGCCCTCGTAGTCCACGGAATAGGCGAAGGCCTTGCGGATATTGATGTCCGAGAAGAACTCCGGGGTGATGCCCTCGCCGTCGAGCTTCCCGCTGCCCAGATAGGGATTGGCCACGGGGTTGATCTTGTAGGTGAAGAACAGTATCGAGGAGCGCTCGAGATTCTGCAGCCCGTCCATGAGCTCCACGCCGGGGATGTTCTGCAATTGGTTGAAATACATCTGCGGGCCGTAGATCACGTCCGCGTCTCCCGCTTGAAGCATGAGCTTGCGGGTGGCGAACTCGTCGATGGTTTTGATCACCACCTTCTCGATCTTCGCCGCGCCCCTCCAATAGCCGGGAAAGCGGGCCAGCACTATCTCCTTGTTGCGGCGATCCAGCCTCTCCAGCTGATACGGCCCGGTTCCGTTGGTATGCTCGTTGAGATAAGAGGATTCCCGCAGGGGATTGTTGAACTTCTCCCAGGTCTCGGGCCTGCCGTCCCATTGCTCATGCGAGGCGCACCAGGGTTTGGAGACGATCGAGCCGAAGTTGGCCAATATGCCCAGGAACGGAGCATAAGGCTTCTTGAGCCGGAACACCAAGTCCTGGCCCTGGACCGTCACGGCCTTCGCGGCTTGATCGTGGATGCCCGGCCGGATCTTGCCGTTATCCCGGGTCGAGTTCACGCCCAGCAGCGGCTCGAGAAGCAGCGAGGAAGGCCCGCCGTCGCGGTCGAAAAGCATGAAGCGCAGCATGGAATAGCGCGCGTCCTCGGGGGTAAGCTCCGAGCCATCGTGGAATTTGACGCCCTTGCGGATGGGGAAGCGATAGCTCAGCCCATCCTTCGATATCAAGCCGTTGGCCAAGGACGGCACCTTGGTGGCCAGCATGGGCATGAGGCCCTTCTCCGAGAGCTCCGAGCCGGAGTAGAAGATCAGGGTCTCATAGACATTGGCGATGATGTTGTGGCTGGCCGTGTCATAGGACCAGGCCGGATCGAAGCTATCCGTGTCGCCGATCTGGGCGTAGACCAGCATGTTGGGATTCTTGACCGCGGCGGCGGGAGCGGATTGGGGCAGCAGAAGGGCTAGGGCGATAATCAGGTTTTTCATCGTAGCGCTGGGACCTTTCCTCCGATATCTTTGCGATACTGCATTCCGTCGAATCGTATGCGCGAGACCGCCTCATAGGCCCGATCTCGGGCCTGAGCCAGGTCCGGGGCGACGGCGGTGACGCCGAGCACTCGGCCGCCCTGGGTGAGCCAGCGATCCCCTTGCCTGCTCGTGCCGGCATGGAAGACCGCCAGGCCCGGCTGATCGCGCGCGGACTCCAAGCCGTGTATGGGCACGCCCGTCCGCGGCTTGGCCGGATAGCCTTCGGAGGCGAGTACCACGCAGATCGAAGCTCCGGACCGCGCCCGCGCCGTTCCCGGCTTCAACCGTCCCGCGGCGCAATCCCAGGCCAGGGCCAGCGGGTCTTCCTCTAATAGAGGAAGAATGGCTTGCGTTTCCGGATCGCCGAAGCGGCAATTGAATTCCAAGACCTGGGGGCCCTCCGGGGAGAGCATCAATCCCACGAAGATCACGCCCCTGAAATCGAGCTTGTCGGCGGAGAGCCCGGCGATGAAGCGGCGCAACACCTTGTCCTCGATGGCCCGCCATGTCTCCGGATCCACGGCCGCCGGGCAATAGGCTCCCATGCCTCCGGTGTTGGGACCCTCGTCGTGGTCCTTGAGCCGCTTGTGATCGCGGCTGGGCGGAAGCGCGCGCAGGCTCTGGCCGTCGCAAAAGGCCAGCACGGAAAGCTCCGGGCCATGGAGCCGGGTCTCCAATAGTATCGTGCGCCCGGCGGCTCCCAAGCTGCCCTTTTCCATGAAATCGTCGATGGCGCTCAGAGCCTCGTTTTGATCGCGGCACACCGCCACGCCCTTGCCCGCGGCCAGGCCGTCGGCCTTGACCACGATGGGAGCGTCCAGGCGCTTGATCGCCGCCCGCGCCAGATCGGGCTCGGTGAAGACCTCGAAGGGGGCGGTGGGAATGCCGTGCTTCCTCATGAATTCCTTGGCGAAAGCCTTGGAGCTTTCGAGCCTGGCCGCGGCCCGGGACGGCCCGAAAACGGCCAGGCCCGCCTGGCGCAGCGCGTCGGAGACCCCGGCGGCCAGGGGGGCCTCGGGGCCGATCACGACGAGCTTGGCGCGGCAGTCCTTGGCCGCTTGGACCGCGCTGTCGGGATCGCAGGGATCTCCGGGCAGGTTCTGGGCCCATTGCGCGATCGCGTCCGAGCCGGGCAGGGCGTAGAGATTCTTGAGCCGAGGGCTTTGGGCCATGGCCCAGGCCAGGGCGTGCTCGCGCCCGCCGGAACCGAGAAGCAGTACGGTGAGATCGGGCTCCCGGCTCACGTGGCCTCTCCCGAGGCCTTCAAGGGATCGGGGAGCTGATAATCGGGGATGGGGGTGGGATAGATCTTGGTGAAGCAGGCCGTGCAGAAGCCGGAAGGATCGCCGCCGCCGGCGGCTTTCAGCATGCCCTCCAGGCTCAAATAATGCAGGCTGTCGACCTCGAGGAAGCGGCGTATCTCCTCGAGCGAGTTGCGATTGGCGATGAGCTCCCCGGCGCGCGGGGTGTCTATGCCGTAATAGCAGGGCGAGACGATGGGAGGGCTCGAGACGGCCATGTGAATCTGGCGGGCGCCGGCCGCGCGCAGGCTCTTGGTGATCTTGCGCGAGGTGGTGCCCCGCACGATGGAGTCGTCGATGAGTATGATGCGCTTGTCCTTGAGCGTCTCGATGACGGGGGCGAGCTTGAGCTTCGCGGCCAGGTCGCGCAGCTCCTGGGTGGGCTTGATGAAGGTGCGGCTGACATAGTGGCTGCGCACCAAGCCCATCTCGAAGGGAATCTTGGACTGGTCGGAGAAGCCCAGCGCGGCCGCCACTCCCGAATCCGGGACCGGGACCACGATGTCGGCCTTGACCTGCTCCATCTCGCGGGCGAGCTGGCGGCCGAACTCCCGCCGCACCGCCTGCACGTTGCGCCCGAAGATGTCCGAGTCCGGCCTGGCGAAATAGACCTGCTCGAAGACGCAGCGCGCCGGGGCGGGCACCGCCTTGAAGGGCTTGAGCTGCTTCATGCGATTGCCTTCGATCACCAGCATCTCGCCCGGCTCGATCTCGCGTATGGGCTGGGCCTTGACCAGGTTCAGGGCCGAGGTCTCGGAGGCGATCACGAAGGACTTGCCCAACTGTCCCAGGATCAGGGGCCGGAAGCCGTAAGGGTCCCGGGCCGCGATGATCTGGGTGGGGGTGAGGAAGAGCAGGGAGTAAGCGCCTTCCAGCTGACGGAGGCTTTCTATGACGGCGTCCTCCAGGGGCCCCTGGTTGCGCGCCAGCAGGTGCACGATCACCTCGGAATCGGTGGAGGATTGGAATATCGCCCCGCGCTTCTCCAGGCGATCGCGCATCTCCAAGGCATAGGTGAGATTGCCGTTGTGGGCGATGGCGACGGGCCCGTGTATGGTCTTGAACACCAAGGGCTGGGCGTTCTTGAGATGGCTGGCTCCCGTGGTGGAGTAGCGCACGTGGCCGATCGCGGCGCGACCCGGCAATTTCTCCAGGACTTCGCGGGAAAAGACGTCGGCTACCAGGCCCATGCCGTTGTGCGCCAACAGCTCCCCCTTGTGGGAGCTGACGATGCCGGCCGACTCCTGTCCCCTATGCTGGAGCGCGAAGAGGCCCAGATGAGTCAGTTCAGAGGCGTTGGGGCTGTCCGAGACAGCGAAAATGCCGCACATAAAACGGGGAACGGCGAGTCGCCGCCGCCGAGCTTCGCGCGGGCAAGAGGCTCAGCGACAGTAGTCGACCGCGTTCCGGAACATCGCCAGGCCCACGCCTTCCTTATGGAAGGTCTGCCTCGTCCAGTTGGGGTGATGATGGATCGAGGTGAAGCGCTCCGGATGAGGCATCATCCCGAGGCAATTGCCTTCGGGGTTGGACAAGGCCGCGATGTTGAAAATCGAACCGTTGGGGTTGAAGGGATAGCCCGAAAGTTTCCCGTCGTCGCTGACGTATTGCATGGCGATGGTCTTGTTTTTCTTGAGCTCCTCGAGCTGGCGCGGGCTCTTGAGCACGAGCTTGCCTTCGGCATGGGCCACCGGCAGCTCGATCATCTCGGGCAGGCCCTTGAAGAACAGGCTCGAGCTCTGGGTGTTGATGCGCACGTGCACCCAGCGCGCCTCGAATCTTCCCGAGTCGTTGAAGGTAAATCCCGCCGTCTGCTCGCAGGTGTTGGAGCACGGCAGTATGCCGGCCTTGACCAGCACTTGGAAGCCGTTGCATATCCCCATGACCGGGCGGCCCAGGCGGATGAACTGGCGCAGGTCCTTGAGATAGAGCCGGACCTGATTGGCCAGGATGCGCCCGGCTCCCACGTCGTCGCCGTAGGAGAAGCCCCCGGGGATCACCAGCATGTCGAAATTCATCAACCGCGTCTTGCCGGATTTGATCTCGTTGACGTGCACGCGGCGCGGCTCGGCTCCCACGAAGCGGAGCGCGTTGGCCGTCTCGAAGTCGCAATTGGTGCCTGCGGAGCGAAGTATCAGTACCTTGGGCTTTTTCATCGGCAGCGTTTGGGCAGGCTCGCCTGCCAAATCTCCTTGAGCGCGGAAAGCGGCTCTTCCATCGTCACCATGCCGTCGAGTCCGATCACCTTGAGAATGGGGTTGGCCAAGGTCACGCCGATGCGCCGCACGGGCACGCCCTTGAGCCCCTTGAGAAGGGCCTGCTCGCATTCCGGCTTGACCTCGAGCAGCACGCGGCTGGGGCTCTCGGAGAAGAGCAAAACCTCGTTGGAGTAGATATGGTTGCTGCGGGCCATGGCGTCGAGGTCCAAGCGCACGCCGAACTCCCCGGAGAAGGCCATCTCCGCCGCGGCCACGGCCAACCCTCCCTCGGAAAGATCATGAGCCGATAGCACGAGGCCCTTTTGGATCGCCGCCGAGGCCGCCTTGAAGCTGTCGGCCGCGGAGCGCACCTCGACCTCGGGCGCCTCGCCGCCGGAGAGCCCGCAGATCTGGTTGTAGAGCGAGCCGCCCAGCTCCTCCGAGGTCCAGCCGATGAGATAGAGCGGATTGCCGGGGCCCTTGATATCCATGGTCAGGGCCTTGCGCACGTCGGACAGCGGAGCCAGAGCGGAGATCAGCACCGTGCCCGGGATGGGCAGGTCCTTGCCGCCCAGGTCCTTGGACTGGTTGTAAAGGCTGTCCTTGCCCGATATGAACGGCACGCCGAAGCCGACGGCCGCGTCATGGCAGCCCTGGGCGGCCCGGACCAGGGCGCCGAGTTGGCGCGGGTCCTCCGGGCTGGCCCAGCAGAAATTATCGAGGAACGCCGCCGCCGTGACGTCGGCGCCCACGCAAAGCAGGTTGCGCAAGGCCTCGTCGGCGCAGGCCAGGGCCATGCGATAGGGGTCCACCTTTCCGTAGGAGGGATTGATCCCGTGTCCCACCGCGAATCCCGAGAAATCCTCGAAATCGCCGGTGGCGGCGTGAGGCCAGATCACGCAGGCGTCTCCGGGCCCGTCGTGCCGCACGCCTTGGAGAGGCTTGATCACCATGCCGCCCTGGACCTCGTGGTCATACTGCCGTATCACCCACTCGCGGGAGCAGACGTTGAGATGCCCGAGGGCCTCGCGCAGCACCTCGGAGGCGCTCTTGCGCGGGGCCTTGGAGGAGGAGGCCTTGGGCGTCTCCGGCTGCCAGACGGCGGAGCGCTCGACCAACGGCACGCCGTGATGCAGGAATTTCAGGTCCAGCTCCACGATCTTCTGGTCCTTGTAATGGACCCGAAGCTTCCGGCTGTTGGTGAACTCGCCCAGCACCGAGAGCCCGCAAGACTCGGCCGCGAAAACGTCCTTGAGGGCCTTGAGGTTCTTGGGCGATACGGCCAGGACCATGCGCTCCTGCGACTCGGAAAGCCACAACTCCCAAGGAGCGAGGTCCAGGGCCTTGATATGGGCCGCATCGAGCTTGACCTCCGCTCCGCCGCAGACCGCGGCCATCTCGCCGATCGCCGAGGAGAAGCCGCCCGCCCCGCAATCGGTGGCGAAGCCGTAAAGTCTCCTGTCGCGGGCCTCGAGCAAGGCGTCGAGCAGCTTCTTCTCGTTGATGGCGTGGCCTATCTGAACGGCCGATGTCGGGGCATCCTCCAGGGAGGCCGAGGAAAATGTGGCGCCATGCAGGCCGTCGCGGCCGGTGGGGCCGCCCACCGCCACGATCAGGTCCCCGGGCCTGATCTCCTTCTTGACCGCCCAGGAGGGCATCACGCCCACGGTGCCCACGAAGACCAGGGGGTTGAGGCGGAAATCGTCGTCGAACCAGATCGCGCCGGCCGCCGTGGGGATGCCCATGCGATTGCCGTAGTCCCGCACCCCGGCCACCACGCTGCGCAGCACCCTCTTGGGATGAAGGGCGTTCTCCGGCAGGGGGGCGTCGTAATCGGGCCTGGCGAAACAGAAGATGTCGGTGTTGAGCACGGGCTTGGCGCCCAAACCGGCTCCCAGCACGTCGCGTATCACCCCGCCCACGCCGGTCTCGGCCCCGCCGTAGGGCTCGATGGCGCAGGGATGATTGTGCGTCTCCACCTTGTAGGCCAGGGCCCAGCGCCCGTTCTTGCCGAAGCTGACGATGCCCGCGTTGTCCTTGAACACGGAGAGGCACCACGGCTTCATCGCCTGCTTGGTCGCCTTGGCGATGGTCTCCTCGAAAAGGCTCTTGATGAGGCGGGTCTTTTTGCCTTCGGTGTAGCGGATCGGGCTGCGGAAGGTCTTGTGCTTGCAGTGCTCCGACCAGGTCTGGGCGATGGTCTCGATCTCGGCGCGCGTAGGGGGGCGGCCGATGGATTTGAAATGGGCTTGCACGGCCGAAAGCTCGGACTCGTTGAGCGACCAGAGCTGCTTGTCGCTTAAGGACTTAAGCTCCTTGGGCGAGAGCGAGTTGAAGGAGGCGAAGTCCGAGCCCTCCGCCTCCCTGGGCGGGACGGCCGGCTGGCTCATGACGAGTGTCTGCTGTGTCTCCTTCACTGGTGGGCCTCCGTGACGCTCACTCGATGGATCAAAGGGTTGGCCAAGGAGCGCCAAACCGCGCGCTCGAGCTGGTTGCGATGGCATTTGCCCGTGATATGGTAGACCGAGCCGACCCGCACCCATTCCGGCTGGGGCAGCCCGTTCTCGGACAGCGCGGTCCTGACCGTCTCTCCCGCGGGATCGGTCACGGAGGGCTTGGGCCAGACCTCGACCCGCCAGTGGCTCATGCCGTTAAAGTGGGGAGGCCCCGGGTTGAGCACCTTCCACTCCTGCGTGACGCCGTCGCAGAGCAGCTCGCGGGCCGCCTGCTGGACCTGGGACATGTTGAAGGTGGCGCGTATCTCGTAGACCTTGCCGGAGCGCAGCTCCCTGGCCGCGTACAAGCCGCAGCCATGAAGCAGGGCCAAGGCCGCCTGGCCCTCCGCGTCCGCGAATTCCGGCCGCAGGCGCACCTCGACTCGATAGACCGGCGTGGATCGCGTGATCATGGTCGCTTCCCGTCCGCAAGGCTGGGCTGGAGCTCGGTCATAAGCATAGTATCCTCAGGAATTCTTCGTAGCGCTTGGCCGTTCCTTGGATCACGTCCTGGGGAAGGGCGGGAGCGGGCGGGTTCTTGTCCCACCCGATCTTCTCGAGATGGTCCCGGACATACTGCTTGTCGAAACTGGGGGGCGAGGAGCCCGGCTTGTAGGCGGCCAAGGGCCAAAGCCTCGAGGAATCGGGCGTGAGCATCTCATCGATGACGATCAGGCGGCCGTCCAGCAGGCCGAACTCGAATTTCGTGTCGGCCAGGATGATGCCGCGCTCCTTGAGGAAATCCGAGGCGAAGCCGTAAAGGGCCAGGCTCAAGCGCTCGAGCTCCTTGGCCTGGGCCGGGCCTACCGCCGCGGCCAACTGCTCGCGGGAGATGTTCTCGTCATGGCCCGAGTCCGACTTGGTGGCCGGGGTGAATATGGGCCGGGGAAGCCTCGAGGCCTCGACCAATCCCTGGGGCAGCGCGTGGCCGCAGACCGAGCCCGTGCGCCGGTATTCCTTCCAGCCCGAGCCCGCCAGATAGCCCCGCACCACGCATTCCGCGTCGATGCGCCGCGCCTTCTTGACCAGCATGGCGCGACCCTCGTAGTCGGGGCCGAGGCCGGCCAGCTTGGGCTCGAGGCGCTTGATCTCGGAGAGATCCGCCGAGATCATGTGATTGGGCGTCAGGGACGCCGTCTTGGCGAACCACCAGGCGCTGACCTGGGTCAAGATCTTGCCCTTGTCCGGTATCGGGCTGGGCAATATATGATCGAAAGCGGAAAGCCTGTCGGTGGAGACCACGAGCAGCCGCTCGCCCAGCTCGTAGACGTCGCGGACCTTGCCGCGCCGCCACAGCTTGAGCCCCGGGATGCTAGACTCGGTCAGCAAAGCGTTCATTCCCATTCGATGGTGGCCGGCGGTTTCGAGCTGATATCGTAGGCCACTCGATTGACGCCCTTCACCTCGGAGACGATGCGTCCCGAGACCTTCTGGAGCAGCTGCGCCGGAAGCCTCGACCAATCCGCGGTCATCCCATCGCGGCTGTCGACCGAGCGCAGCACCACCGTGCTCTCGTAGCTGCGCGCGTCTCCCATGACGCCCACGGACTTGACCGGCAAGAGCACCGCGAAGGCCTGCCAAACCTTGTCATACCAGCCGGATCGATGCAGCTCCTCGCGGAAGATGAGATCCACGGCTCGCAGCATCCTGAGGCGCTCCTTGGTGAGCGTCCCGATCACGCGTATGGCCAGTCCCGGCCCGGGGAAGGGATGGGCCCCTAAAATCTCGCGAGGCAGGCCCATCTCCGCTCCTAATCTCCGGACCTCGTCCTTAAAAAGGAAGCGGAGCGGCTCGACCAGCTTCAGGCGCATGCGCTTGGGCAGGCCTCCCACGTTATGGTGGCTCTTGATGACAGCCGATGGCCCATGCACCGACACGGACTCGATCACGTCCGGATAGAGCGTGCCTTGGGCGAGGAAGTCCACGCCCTTGAGCCTCTTGGCCTGCTTCTCGAACACCTCGATGAAGGTCTTGCCGATGATCTTGCGCTTGCGCTCCGGGTCCGATACCCGGGCGAGCCGGCCGAGGAAGAGCTTCGAGGCGTCGACGACCTTGATGTTGAGTCCCAGGGCCTGGCCCAAGGAGCCCTCCACCCTTTCCCTGTCGCCCTCGCGCAGCAGTCCCGTATCGACGAAGAGGCAGTGCAGGCGGCGGCCGATCGCCCTGTGTATGAGGGCGGCCGCGACCGAGCTGTCCACGCCTCCCGAAAGCGCGCAGACCACCGAGCCCTGGCCCACTTGGTCGCGTATCGCGGAGATCTGGCGCTCCAGCAGCGAGGCCATGGTCCAGCGATCGTGGACCCGGCAGATGCGCCGGGCGAAATTCTCGAGTACGCGCCCGCCCTCGGGGGTATGCGCCACCTCGGGATGGAATTGCACCCCGTACCAACCGCGCGACTCGTCGGCGATCGCCGCGTAAGGGGCGGTCTCGGTCTTGGCCAGGACCTTGAAGCCGTTATGGAGCCGCTCCGCGCCGTCGCCGTGGCTCATCCAGACCTGAAGGCTGCCGGGAAGGGCCTCGAAAAGGGCGTTGGGCTCGAGCACGGTCAGCGCCGCGTGCCCGTACTCCCGGGTCCTGGAGGCGCGGACCTTTCCGCCGTGAAGCGCGACCATCAGCTGCATCCCGTAGCAGATGCCGAGCACGGGCAGGCCCAGCTCGAACACCGCGGGATCCGGACGGGGGGAGCCGCTGCGATGCACGCTGTCCGGTCCGCCCGAGAGTATCAGCCCGCGCGGAGCCTTGGCCCTGATCTGGGAGATCGGCGTCGAATAGGGCAGTATCTCGGCGTAGACCTCCAGCTCGCGCAGCCGGCGGGCGATGAGCTGCGTGTATTGGCTGCCGAAGTCCAGTATCAGCACGCCGTTAGACAACGAGCTCGGGGCGGCCGTGGACCCGCTCATCACTACTTCCCCATGCCGATCCGCTGGGCTTTCTGGAAGAGCTTGCCTTCCGTCTTGATCGATGGGGCGATGATGATTTCCGTGGTCTGGAACTCGCGTATGGTCGAGGCGCCCACCGAGCCCATGCAGGTGCGCAGCGCGCCCACCAGGTTCTGGCTGCCGTCGTCGGTGCGCGAGGGTCCGTAAAGTATCTCCTCAAGAGTTCCCGCCACTCCCACGTGTATGCGCGTGCCGCGCGGGAGATTCTGATGAGGCGTGGCCATTCCCCAATGATAGCCCCGGCCTGGGGCCTCCTTGGTGCGGGCGAAGGCCGAGCCCACCATGACGCCGTCCGAGCCGCAGGCGATGGCCTTGCAGATGTCGCCGCCCGTGGACATGCCCCCATCCGTGATGATCGGCACGTAGCGGCCGGTCCTCTTGTAATGGAAATCGCGGGCGGCCGCGCAGTCGACCGTCGCGGTCACCTGCGGCACTCCCAACCCGAGCACGCCGCGCGTGGTGCAGGCCGCTCCGGGGCCCACGCCCACGAGCAGTCCGGAGATGCCGTTGTCCATGAGCTCCAAGGCGACCCCATAGGTCACGCAATTGCCGACGATCACGGGTATCTTCATCCGCTTGCAAAACGGCCCTATGTCGAAGGGCTTGTACCTGGTGGCCTTGTGCCTGACCGTGGTCACGGTGGACTGGACGACGAAGATGTCGCAGCCGGCCTCTTGGGCGACCGGGCCGTATTTATCGGCGTTCTGCGGTATGGTGGAGACGGCGCAGGGCACCTTGGAGTCCTTGATCTCCTTGACGCGCTCGGCGATGAGCTCCTCCTTGACCGGCTCGCGATAGACCTCCTGCACGAGCTTGGTGGCCTCCTCCGGCCCCGCTCCGGCGATCTGCGCGACCACCTCTCGAGGCTTCTTGTAGCGGGTGTTGATCCCGTCGAGATTGAGCACTCCCAGCCCGCCGAGCTTGCCCATGGCGATGGCGAAGGGCACGTCCACGACCCCGTCCATCGCCGAGGCGAGGAACGGTATCTCCAGCTTGATGCGTCCGAAGCTCAGGCTCGTGTCGACTTCATCAGGGTTGACCGTGACTTCGCCGGGCACGAGCGCGATCTCGTCGAACCCGTAGGCTCGTCGGGCTTCTCGATCGCGGCCTATGAAAAACGCCATTCAACTACCTCCCGGGCGGCGTGGGATTTGCCGAATTTGTGAATGATATTGTACCAAATTGCGAAAGCCCTCGGAATCGGGCCCTCATGGGCGCCTCGCTTCTCGGCGAAGGGGGTTGTCTTCCGATGTGAGCGATGGCGCCTATGCCTGATAGCGAGATCGAATCTACGGGGACACCCCGGCGCCGCAAGGTCACGGCATGGGCCAACTCGTGCGCCAGCAGCGAGGCCAAAATCCCGCCTGATAAGAGAAGGCCATGCAGCCCGGCGCCGGGCAGGCCCCTGAACTGGGCCGTGAAAAGGTTGATCGAGAGGAAGGCGGGAAGCGCGAAGCTCCAATGTGTCGTCAGAGGGAATCCGAGCAAGCTCAATCCCGGGCTTGGTTGGGCCGGGGAAGCGAAGCTCTGGAACCAGTCGGAGACCCTCGCGTGTTCCCCGGAGAGCGGATGCTCCGGCGCCAAGCGTATGCTAAAGTGGGGAATTCCCGCCGCCACGCCGAGCGCCATCCTCGCCTGGCCCTCGGGAAGCAGGGCCAATAGCCTGGCTCCCGTCGTCGCCGCGAGCGCGGCGGCCATGTCGGTCCACTCGCGCCGGCCGCCGAGCGCGGGGATGAAGCGTTTCGGTCCGAATGAGGAGATGATGCCTCGATAGTCCTTGAGGACGATGCCGGCCAGGCTTTCGGGCGTCGCGCCCAGGCGCTCGAGCCGGGCTTCGGCGGATCGGAAATAACGCTCGAACACGAGGCCTCCGGCCCAGGCATTCCGCCCTTCTCTTCCCGCTTGAGCCAGCTTCCAAGCCCCATCCTTGAGCAACTCGATCTCGGCCCGCATGGCCTCGGCCTGGGACGCGCGCTTCTCTTCGCCCTCGAGTAGGCGGCGAGTCCTATCCAGCTCTCGTCCCAATTTCGTGGCGCGGAACTCGGCCAAGCTCGAGCTCAGATGCGTTAAGAACGGGCGGGACAAATAAGCCCGCGCGGCCAGTATCTCGTCGAGCCGGCCGAGATCGCGAGGGCTTGTTTCGGGACCGAGCTGTCCGATGAGCGACGAGCCCTCGCCTTCAAGGGCGGTCGAGGCCTCGAAAACCGCCTCCGCCAGCTTCTCGATCTGAGCCGCCTCGTCGAGGGCCTGGAAGGATTCAGGGTGATCTTTGAAATGAGATCCGAGATGGTGCTCGAAGGCGAGCATCGGCTCGATATTTCGCCCCAGGGAGTCGGCCGCGGCGATATCCCCGAGCACCGCCGCCAGGCGCGCGCCTCTGTCGTCGAGCAAGGGACGCGATTGCAGCAGCGGCAACAGCTCGCGGGACACGGCGGCCCAGCCGGCGGAGGAGTTGCCGGCTCTCAGAGCCTTGGAGGCCGCGGCATAGGCGGCCGGGCCGGGTGAGGCCGCAAGCAGGGAAAATGCCAACGGGATGGCGAGCGGCTTGCGGAGCATGATTTAGGGTAGCAGGAATACGCCGGCCACCGCCTGAGCCCTCCAGCCCAGCGCCGGTGGCCTTTGGGGCTAGGCCCTTGGGCCTACTAAAAAGGAAAGAGGCCCACCCCGGCGGGGTGAGCCTCTTGGACAGCTTGAGGAACCGGATTAGGAGTATTTGCCGGTCTCGTAGAAGGGTTCCTTGCCGCCCTCCCCGCTCATCCGCTCCTTGGCATCCTCCACCTGCTCTTTGCCGCGGCGCAGCAACCTCTCGCTGCGCTCGCGCCCCTGCTGGAACAGTTCGCCGATCTGCGCCCGCAGATCGCGGCCCGGCTTGGTCGCCACCAACAGGCCGACGACGATGCCCGAGGCGAACACCAATAGATTCCCGATACGGCTGCCGCCGTTGCTTTCTCTTGCCATTTCCATCTTGATTCCCCCGTTCTGATTTTGCGGCCCACGCTCACGCGCCGGCCCTTCCGTGCTTGCGAGATCGTTTTCTTCCGTCGACCGCGAGATGATTCCCCTTGACCGCCCAGAGATTCTTGAGCTTGCCCGCCAGCAGATGGCGCATCTCCGGGCCCGACTGGGGCGATAACAAGGCGCCGAACATCGCTCCGGCCATGAAATACAAAATCCCACCCGGCTCACGAGATGCGGCTTCTCTCATAGCTTCCTCCCTCAGTCGTCGCTTAGGCTATCAAATGGATGGTGTCGGGCCGATGGCGTATCGGTTCCTTTTTTGTGACCGAGGCTCGCCGCGTAAATGCCGCCCGCAGCCAGAGCGGCGGGCAGCTGCCAGTTCCAGAAATCCAGCACGAAGGCGGGCGAGATCAGGAAGAGATCCAGCAGCGCGATAAAGGCGATGGCCAGCCCCGAGGCCGGCAGCGGGCGCAAGCTGCCCGGCCGTCCGAAGTACAGCCGGAAAACCCAAAGAAAGCACAAGAGCACCGCGGCCCAGCGCAAGGGAGTCTGGCCGGACTCTGGCAAGAGCGGGCGGCTTCCATAGACGAGAAAACCGCAAGCCAGCCAAGCGACGAAGGCATGTGCTATCAACGAAGGAAGCTTGATCAGCGCCCGACGCGTCATGTCCGCAGTATAGCAGCGCCCATTCGCTCCTTTTTTGAACGTCGTGTTAGGTCTTTTGGCCTGGATTGCCTGGGCCTAAGGACACTATGGAAGAGCTCGTCGCGTCAATATAATTCCATGATGAAATTGTTCGCGCTGCTGCTGCTTTCCGGGCCGTGGTCCGCGCTTTGGGCCGGTCCAGTCTCCAAACCCGGGGCTCGGGGCGGCCAGCGCGGCGCAAGGCATGGCCTGTCGCGCGCGCTTCTTCCCAGGCCGGATCGCGCCAGACCCGCCGTTTACGAAACCTCGCCGCAGCCGGCCCTACCGGTTCTCCAGGCCATCGCCCAGGCGGCTCAAGAGCCCGAGGGCCGGGATGAAGCGGTCGCCGAGCCCTTCGATGGAGCTTGGAGCCCGACTCCCGGCATCGACCTGGCTCTCGAGCCCAAGCCTGCGGGCGTTACCCATATCACCCGGGCCCAGGCCCGCTCCCCTTCGGACATCGACCGTTTGATACCCAAGGGCCTTAATTCCGTCAGCTTGCGAGTCAAGCTCAAGCAAGCCTTGGAAAGCGGCCGCATCAAGCAGCTGAGCATATGGACCTATCACAGCTCGGGGGGAAGCTTCACCGGCATAGACCTTTCCCAGGACCTTTCGCTCATCGACATCCTTCCTGAGCAAGAATCCCACGAGGTCCGGCTCATACGCAAGATACAGAAGGTCAATCCCGATCTGCGCGTGATCGTGCGCGAGGACGGCAAGACCCCGGATACCGAGCTGAGCGGGATGATGAACGAGCTCAAGAGCCAGCTATCGCCCCGTTTGAACCTGGCGCCTCTGATCAACAAGGCCAACAGCCAGGTGCTGGCCCATGCTCTGCGCCATGGCCTGGGCCACGGCGCGGTCTCGGTCGATCTTACGAACGAGGGGTCGGTGCCCGTCGAGGCCGTGCTCGAGCAGCTCAACGCCTGGAGCCGCCTCAATTTCGGTGCTCTGATCCCGGGCGAGCCGGGCATCCCCGCGGCGCTCAAGGAAGCGGTCTATCTGGACAAGATCTGGATCTTCGCGGGTTCCGAGATCAAGATGTTCGTGCGCCAAGCGGACGACTCCTACCGGCTTTCCGAGCCTCCGGTATTGCCGCTCGAGGCCGACAGAAACCCTCTGCTGTTCTCCCCGAACGGGGACCGGCCTCGCGCTTCCGTGGACATGAGGCATTTCGCCTCAGAGGTGGAGAATGCTTGGCGCGCGATGAGGGCTCGGGGGGTGCGATCCCTGATCACGGTCTATGGCAGCGCGCGCTTGACGCCCGCCAAAAGGGCTCGCCGCGCCTATAATGACCTCTTGGCCGAGCTGGGCCCCTCGCCGTCCGCCGAGCGGGATCGCGTCGCGCTCGAGGGCGCTTTGTGGCGCAGCCGCCAGGGAGCCTGGGCCAATCGCCAAGCCCGCCTTTTCGGCGAGATAGTGGCCCGGCGCGCCGGAGCCCATGTGGCGCTGATGACCGGAGGCGGAGACGACAGCATTATGGGAGCGGCCAGCGAAGGGGCGATCAAGGCCGGAGGCAAGGTCGTCGCGGCCAATATCTCGCTTCCTTC
The DNA here is from genome assembly GCA_016207665.1 of Elusimicrobiota bacterium. Lineage (GTDB taxonomy): Bacteria > Elusimicrobiota > Elusimicrobia > UBA1565 > UBA9628 > JACQPG01. The sequence continues at coordinate 92,558 of JACQPG010000115.1, forward strand.
CGAGCAGCACGGCACCCCTTGGGTGACGCCCGGGCTTTCCTTGATGTTCCGCTACATATCGGCCCGGAAGATCGTGATGATTCACGACTCCCTGGCGCATGTCTTCTTTTACGGCGGAGCCGGGACCATGGACGAGTTCTGGGAGATACTGACCCAGGTGCAGACCGGCCTAATCGAGCGCGCTCCGATGGTGCTGGTGGGCCCCGGCCGGATCTGGGATCTGCTCATCGAGATGCTCGAGGAGCAGGCCAGGTCGGGGCTCATCTCGCCCGAGGATCGCCAGCTCGTGCGGCGCGCGCCCGACGCCGAGGCCGCCTGGCAGGCCGTTCTCGACTTCTACGCCAAGCCCTGAGCTTGACGGCCGCCTCCCTACCCTGCTATAAAGCGCCATGAGCGAAATCGTCGACAAACCCCTGCCCCGAGAGTTCGAGATGGGCATTGCCTTGAGCCTCATCCTGTCCGTCATCACTTGCGGGCTCTATAACGTCTATTGGAACTATCAGCAATTCCGGGCCATGAATCATCTGCTGAGCCGAGAGGAATACAAGTTCTGGCCCTGGGCCTTTCTCGCGCTCATCACCTGCGGCCTCTATCACATCTATACCGAATACCGGATGGGCGCCGACCTGCATCTCTACATGAAGCAGCGGGGCCTCGAGGAAGTCAACCCGAACATGGCCGTGATCGGCCTGTTGCTGTCTTGCCTTGGCCTATGGATAGTGGCGGACGCCATCTACCAGCACGAGCTCAACCGGCTCTGCGCCTGAGCGCGCCCAGCTTCGAGCTCCTGGCCGGCTCGGCCTGGCTTGCCCTGGCGGCGGCGGCCTGGTTGATTGGCCGGGGCTGGCTCTCTCTCTCCACGCTCGAGTCGCTGCCGCTTTGCGCCTTCAGGTTCTGGACCGGCTGGCGCTGCCCCGGCTGCGGCATGGCCCACGCCCTGCTCTACGCCTTTCAGGGGAGCTGGAGCCAGTCCATCGCCCATCACGCGCTCGGCCTTCCCGTGTTGGCCGTTTGGACGGGCTGGATGCTTTGGCGCGCCGGCCTGCGCCTATCCCGATAAGCGCCAGGATACATGGAGCTCTCGGGCTGGGACATCGACCTGCGCTCGGTTTACGGGTGGTTCTCTTGGAGAAAACGCTCCCGCTTCCATTGGCGCGAGAGCCTTTTCGAGTCGCCGGATCGCTCATGCGGGCTGCTCTTCTTCGCCATCGGCGAGGTGGGCGTCAATAAACAGGTCGCCAGGATCGCCCTGTTCAGGGACAAGACCGCGCCGCGCAGGGCCTGGCATTCCGGCCGGACCCTTTTCTGGTTCGAGGGCCCGGCCGAGCCCGTGATCTTCTCCGCGGACGGCCGGACGGCGATCGTCTGGGAGTTCCTCCAAGGCTGGGGCGGGACATTGGGATCGCGCCAACGCGTGCTCGATCTCCAGGCGCGCCGGCTTCTCCCGTTTTGATTTCGCTCGCTATTTCCTAGAATCAGAGGATGCGCAGGCTAAGGGCCGTAGACGCCGAGTCAGACATACCCTCGGCTTATTCCCGTGGACCCATCGGCGATCTGTTGAGATTCCACAACCTGGGATTTCCCTTGCGCGAGGTGCAACAGGCCGAGCTCTTGATCGGCATGTGCATGGACAATCGCAAGAGCCTGCGCATCCCCGATAATTTCGCCTTCATCCTGCGGGCCGGCGGGGCCAACTTGCGCTACAGCGAGTTCAAGGTGTCCTACGCGGTGGCCGTAGGGGGGGTCAGGCATATCGCGCTCATCGGGCACACCGAATGCGGCATGGTGAACCTGATCGCTCGCCAGGGCCTGATCGTGGAGGGCCTGGTGGCCGTGGGCTGGGATCGGGAGGCGGCCGAGCAGCATTTCCTGCATTTCGCTCCCATGTTCGAGATCGGCAACGAGATCGACTTCGTTTTTTCCGAGGCCAAGAGGCTGAGGGTCCGCTACCCCCGGTTGATCGTGGCTCCGCTCATCTACAAGGTGTCCGATAACCGGCTTTACGCCTTGGAAGAGTAGCTCCGCGGTTTCCCCCGCCGCCCTATTACGCAAGTCCCCCACGCTTCCCCTAGTAGGTCCAAATGAAGGCTATTGGACGAAACATGGACGGCTCTTTATGGCTGAAGTGTTGCAATTGAGACAATAACAGCATGGAAATGCCATTTCATCCGATTTGCCGCGGCCTGCTTGAGAACATGCCCAGCGCCATGGCCCATTGCCGCATGCTCTATCGCAAAGGGGAGGCCGGGGATTTCGTGTTCCTGGGGGTCAACCCGGCTTTCGAGAAGTTGGGACTGAAGGAGCCGTTGGAAAAAAAGGCGACCGAGCTCATGCCGGGCCTCAAGGAGTCCAACCCTGAGCTCTTCGAACTCTGCGGCCGCGTGGCGCGCGGGGGAGAGGCCGAAAGCGTCGAAACCTTTCTGCCTCCGTTGGCTCGATGGTTTTCGATCAAGGTCTATAGCCCTCGCAAGGGGCATTTCGTCGCCATACTCGATGACATCACCGAACGCAGGAACGCCGAGAC
>JACQPG010000008.1 GCA_016207665.1 Elusimicrobiota bacterium
CGTCAAGGTCCTGGCCGAGAAGGACCCGGCCAAGCTTCCCTGGAAGAGCCTGGGGGTCGACCTAGTGATCGAGTCCACTGGCCGATTCACCGAGGCCGAAAAGGCCAAGGCTCATATCCAAGCGGGAGCCCGAAAGGTGATTATCTCGGCGCCGGCCAAGGGGGAAGACATCACGGTCTGCATGGGGATCAACGAGGATCTCTACGACCCGGCCAAGCATAACATCATCTCGAACGCCTCTTGCACGACCAATGCCCTGGCGCCTCTCGCCAAGGTGCTCGACGAGAACTTCGGCGTCAAGTCGGGAATGATGACCACGGTCCATTCCTACACCAACGACCAAGTCGTGCTGGATTTTTCGCACAAGGATCTGCGCCGCGCGCGCGCGGCTGCTCTCTCCATGATCCCGAGCTCCACGGGCGCGGCCAAGGCCATCGGCCTGGTCCTGCCCAAGCTCAAGGGCAAGCTGACCGGTATCGCCATACGCGTGCCCACGCCGGACGTCTCCATCGTCGATCTGACCGTGTCAACGGAGAAGCCCACGAGCAAGGAGGAGGTCAACGCGGCCTTCAGGAAAGCGGCGGAGAGCGGCAGGCTCAAGGGGTTCCTACAGTATAGCGAGACGGAGCTGGTTTCCCGGGATTTCCTGGGCAATCCGGCCAGCTCGATCTTCGATTCCCCGCTGACCGACGTGGTCGACAAGAACCTCGTCAAGGTCTTCGGCTGGTACGATAACGAGTGGGGCTATTCCAACCGGGTCATCGACCTGGCCGCTTATATCGTCAAGAAGCTGGGGGTGCCGGCCAAGGTCTGAGGCCGGTTCGCCGTTGAAGCGGAAAGCGACGGTGTTGGGGGTACCCCTGGATCTAGGGGCCAGCAAGCTCGGCTCAGCCGGCGGACCTGCTGCCATCCGCAGAGCCCGGCTGGTGGAGATGCTGGAGGATATCGGCTTGACGGTCAATGACTCCGGAGACGTGCCCATCCCGGCGGCCAGCCACAGCTCCGCGAGGCTCAAGAACGCGGGTGCCATCCTTAAAGTCTGCAAGGACCTGGAGAAGCGCGTGCATGCCGAGGTCGGCGGGGGGGGCTCTATCCCCGTGGTCCTGGGCGGGGATCACAGCCTTGCCGTAGGGACGGTGTCGGGCGCTTCCAAGGCCTACCGCGAGCAGGGACGCAAGATGGGGCTTATCTGGGTCGACGCCCACGCCGATATCAACACCCCCGAGACCTCTCCATCCGGCAATCTCCATGGCATGCCCGTGGCCCATATCCTGGGGATGGGCCAAAGAGAGTTCGCCCGGCTGGGCGGATTCGCTCCTAAGATAGACCCGCGCAATTTTTGCATGATCGGCGTGCGCGACGTGGATAAGAAGGAGGCGGTCAACCTCAGACGTTCCGGCATCAGGGTCTTTTCCATGCAGGAGATAGACCGATTCGGCATGGGCACCGTCATCGAGCAGGCGATCGACCTGGCTTCCGACGGAACGGCCGGTTTCTATCTCAGCTTCGACATAGACGTGGTCGATCCGGGCAGCGCGCCCGGCACGGGCACGACCAAGAGAGGCGGCCTGACCTATCGCGAGTCCCATTTGCTCATGGAGATGGCGGCCGATTCAGAGCGGCTCCTGGGCTTGGACATGGTCGAGGTCAATCCCTTGGAGGACGTCCAAAATTCCACGGCGGTGCTTGCCGCCGAACTTATCTGTTCAGCCCTAGGAAAGAGCATCTACTAATATGCCCCAATCATCCGAGAGACCCGCGCTCAAGCTTCGCCGCATCCAAGACCTCGGCGTGAAGAACAAAAAGATCCTGGTGCGAGTCGACTATAACGTCCCGCTCAAGAACGGCAAGGTCGAAGACGACAGCCGCATCAAGGAAACCCTGCCCACGCTCAACCATCTTCTCGAAGGCGGAGCCAAGCTGGTCTTGATATCCCATCTAGGAAGGCCCAAGGGCAAGGCCGAGGCCAAATACAGCCTCAAGCCGGCCGCCGAGGTTTTGGAGAAGTTGCTGGGCAAGAAGATCGGTTTCGCCTCCGATTGCGTGGGTTCCTCCGCGGAAAAGGCGGCCGCGGCCCTCAAGGCGGGCGACGTGCTGATGATGGAGAACCTCCGGTTCCACCCCGGCGAGGAGGCCAACGACTCGGATTTTGCCAAGGCTCTCTCCAAGCTCGGCGATCTCTTCGTCCAAGACGCTTTCGGCGCCCTCCATAGGGCGCATGCCTCGACCGCGGGCATCCCCAAGCTGCTCAAGGGAGCCATCGGTTTTCTGGTGCAGAAGGAACTGGAGTTCCTCGATCGGGTGATCGGCAATCCCAATCGTCCCTTCCTCGCCGTGATCGGCGGCGCCAAGGTCTCGGATAAGCTCGGCGTGCTCGTCAAACTGCTCGATCGAGTCGACAGCCTGGTCATCGGGGGCGGCATGGCCTACACCTTCTTGGCCGCCCAGGGCATCTCCATCGGCAAGTCCCTGCTCGAGAAGGATAAGGTGCAGGAGGCTCAAGGCGTGGTCGAGAGGGCCTACGCCAAGAAGGTGGAGTGCCTGTTGCCCGCCGACCATCTGGCCGTGCGGGAGATCAGGCCGGATGCCGAAGTCATCGCGACCCAAGGCATGGCCATACCGCCGGAGCTCATCGGCGTCGATATCGGCCCCCATGCCATCGAATTCTTCGCCGAGGAGATACAAAAGGCCAAGACCATATTCTGGAACGGTCCCATGGGCATCTTCGAGATCGATGCCTTCGCCAAGGGCAGCCTGGCGGTGGCGCAGGCCATGGCCGAGGCCACCGAAAAGGGCGCGACCACCATCGTCGGCGGGGGCGACAGCCTGGCCGTGCTCTCCAAGGCGGGCTTATCCGGCAAGATGAGCCATTGCTCGACCGGGGGCGGCGCGAGCCTGGAGCTGCTCGAGGGCAAGATTTTGCCCGGGCTAGAGGCCCTCGCTTCTTAGTATAATGTAGGTCTCATGTACACCATCCTGATCACCGTTCATGTCATCACCTGTCTTCTCATGATATTGGTGGTGCTGCTCCAATCGGGCCGGGGCGCCGGCCTCATGGTTTTCGGAGGGGGCGGGGACTCGCTCATCAACACCCCGACGGGCTCGAGCTTCATGAAGAAGTTCACGACCTATTTGGCCGCGGTATTCGGCGCCACTTCCCTGATCATGACCATTTATTCGACGCGCATGGGTTTTTCCAGCGTGACGACCAAGGTTCCTCCGATGGAGGCCGCGCCGCGGCCGGCTCCCGCTCAGCCGGCTCCCCAGCCCGCGGCCCAGCCTGAGAAACAGAAGCCGGAGCCCGCCAAGCCGCCTCAACCCCAGAAGGCGCCGAAGAAATAAGATTTCGCGCGGGTGGCGGAACTGGCAGACGCGTACGTTTGAGGGGCGTATGCCGCAAGGCGTGAGGGTTCGAGTCCCTCCCCGCGCATATTGGAAGGACTCGTCCCTCCCCGCGCAAGTTTCCCCCGCTGGTCTAGGCCTAAATACCTAGAGCCGCTTGGGCCTAAGGGCACTCGGATAGGCCAGCGGCGGGGAGCATAATGGGATCATGGAAAGTCAATGTCTGGAGATGGACCCCCGGCCCGTCCTAGTCGTTCCGGCCCATATGGATCGGCTGGCCCTCGAGCTCGAGAAGCTCGAGTCTCTCATGAACGGATGGGAGGCGCGTTATCTTCGTTTGAAGGCGCAATCCGAGCGGCTGGATCAGGAGATCGCCGGCCTTCGTGACTGCCTTAAGCATTTGACCGAGCCCCGATTCCTGGCCGACGGCATGCTCGGCAAGCTGGATCGCGAGAGCGCATGACACTTGGTCCCGCCCATGGTTCGGGATTTGAGCACCGACTTCTTTCGCTGCGAGCGTTGCGGAAGGCTTTACTGGAACGGCGCTCACACCGACAGGACGATCAAGAAACTCAAGCGTCTGGGGGTAGATGAAAATCCTGGCATGTCTCTTCCTTTTGGCGGGCCCTTCCCTGGCCTTGGACCCTTTCAAGCCCGGAGGAGAGGATGGCTCGCTTGGAACGGCCGATTCTCCCGTCCAATTGCGTTTTTCACCGGCCTGCATAGCCGAGGCGGTGGGGGCTCGCATGGGCGTCGATTTGAGATCCGAGATCGCCCTTCCGCCCGTCTACCTGGAAAGCCGCACGCCGCCAGGACGCCATCGAGCCCCAGTGGGGGCTTCGTCCGGACGTCTTCCTCAACGCCTATGCGGCGGCGCGCAACGAGATCTATTTGATCGACGAGGCGGCCTATTATCGACGATTGAAGCGATCCATCGACGATTCCCTGGCCCATGAGTTGGCCCATTTCATCCAGGTCCGTTATCGCGGCGCCCGGCTCGAGCAAGACCCCATGCTTGAGGAGGAGGCGATACACGTCCAGGTTTGGTTCCGCGAGACCTTTGTCCCGGATGGGGCCGATTCCCCATGCCGGCTGAAACGGATAGAATGAGGCGCGAGAACCGTCCCGTTGAGTCACCGATGAAGCCCGAGCGATTCAGCTGCCGCATTTATGGCGTCTTGTTGCGCCAGGCGGGCGGCAAGCCCGAGGCCCTGTTGACGCGCAGCCGCTTCCTGACCCGGGAGTTCGTCAACTTTCCGGGAGGAGGGGTGGAGCTCGGAGAGGCGCCCATCGAGGCCTTGCGGCGGGAGTATCAGGAGGAGACGGGACTTGTGATCGCGCCCAGCCGGGTCCTCTATGCCAGCGAGTCGGCCCATCTCTCGACCCAGGCTCCCATGCAGATCGTCAGCGTCTATTGGCTGGTCGAGCGAACCGGGGGCGAGCTGCGGCGCGGCGGCAATGGAGACGACGTGCTCGATCTTTTCTGGGCGGAGGTGGGCCGGATTCCCACCGCCGAGATGTTCCCGTCCGATCTCGAATTCGCCCGCCGCCTCCCCGACCTTCTCTGACTCCTTGGGTCTTGAAATTTGCCGGTATCGGAGCCATATTCCTTCGTTGTGTCCAGGAGGGTTCATGAGAAGATATGGCATCTTGATCTTGGCAGGGGTTTTGGGAGGCTGCGTGAGCGCCTCCAAATTCCAAGCCCAGGAGGCGGAATCCCGCTCTCAGCGCGGCCGCGCCGAGACGGCGGAGGCCGAGGCTTCAGCGCTCAAAGGCCTGCTCGAGGCCTCGCGGAAGGCCGAGCAAGAGCTCAAGACTCAGCTTGAGGCCCAGCAGAAGACGAACAAGGATCTGCAGGAAAGCCTCGAGGCGAACAAGAGCGAGCTGGTCAAGAAAGTGGCCGAGCTCATCAAGGAGCGCGACGCGAGGGAAGCGGAGACCGCGGCGCTCAAGAACCAGCTCGCCGAGATCGAGCGAGCGAGGACCGCGGAGCTCGATCAGGTCAAGAAAAACTACGAGGAGCTGACCGCCGGCTTGAAATCCGAGATCGCGGCCGGAGAGATCAAGATCACCGAGCTCAGGGGCCGTTTGACCGTGAATATGGTCGATCGGATACTTTTCGATTCGGGCCAGGCCGAGGTGAAGCCGGCGGGGCGCAAGGTGCTCGAGAAAGTAGGCAGTCTGCTCAACAGCGTGAAAGATAAGGACATACGCATCGAGGGACATACCGACAACGTGCCCATCGGAGGGGAGCTCAAGAGCCGCTATCCGAGCAACTGGGATCTCTCCACCGCCCGGGCCACCGCGGTCGCGCGCTATCTGGAGGATTTCGCCAAGGTGGATCCCAAGAGGCTGGTGGCTACCGGCTACGGCGAATGGCGTCCGGTCGCGGCCAATGACACTCTCGACAACAAGGCCCTGAACCGACGCATCGAGATCGTGCTGGTGCCGCGGGACTAGCCGGCCTTCGGCAGGGCGCAGGCCGAGGCGTAGCAGTGGGAGATCGCCATGCTCGCCAAGGACCACGCTATCACGGAGTCGACGACGTAGAGGGCGACAAAACCGAAGGGGAACTTCCACCACACCCAGTTCGGCAGGGATCCCAGGGCCCCTATGCAAATCCCGAAGAAACAGCCGTAGAGAGCGGCGTCCTTGAGCGTAAGCCCGGGGATCTTGCCCAGTATCCAGGTCCAAAAAAACGCGCCGATCATCTGAATCAACAGGCCCAGGGCCATGGAGCTTCCCATCGAGCCCCAACCGGCCTTGTGATAGGAGATGAAGAGAAACGGGTCGGTCGGCGCCGTCTGTCCCTTGGGATCGTTCATGAGTATGTAGATGCCCGAACTGGGCGCGCCGCCTTCCAAGGCATTGACCACCGGCGCGGCGTCGGCGAAGGTGTGTATGGTCTTGTCGTGGAAAGGCAAGGCCATCCAGGAGACCGCGCTCCAGATGAAGGCGATCAATCCGCCGACCACGGCTCCCTTCCAGGGCGAAAGGCAACGATGTTCCATGGGAGTATTATAGGACAAATTAGTATAATAACGATTCAGGGTGTCCCGGTACGGCTGGGACTCGCCTGTTAACAGAAACGATTCGGGCGTGTAGCTCAGCTGGGAGAGCGCCTGCATGGCATGCAGGAGGTCACCGGTTCAATCCCGGTCACGTCCAATTTTCGTTGGCAGAGGTAGAACGTCGGTCACCGGTGATTGAACCGGTGACCGACAATTTTCAGCGGTAGACGTAGAACGTCGGTCATCGCGGGCTAGCGCTGCACGGCCGCCTTCGACGTGAATCGGTTCTTTCCGTCCCAACTCGCCATCCCGGATGAATTGGCCGTCAGCTCGCGGATGAGCGCGCCGGAGAGCGTATAGATACGTATCCTCGCGCCGGCGGGCGGGTTCGAGAAAGTCATGGAGTTGTGGCCAAGCGAAGGACGGAAGGGATTGGGAAAGGCTTTGACGTTCGCCAATGTCTCAGCGGGGCGCGCTTCCATGATCTGGAACAGCGAAAAATACCCGGTCACCGCGGTCACGGCGCGGCCCGGGATGTTGGAATCTGAGAACAACGGCACCCAAACCCCGCGTCCGGTATCATAGCGTGCGATGACCAGTTGGTTGGCATCCATCCCGATGATGTCCGAGGATCGGTAGGAAATGGTAAGAGCGACGGGGATCAAGGGACGAGTCCAAGGGCTCAGATCGACGCGCAGATCACGTCGCCGTCGGCGAAGTTGTTGAGCGTCAGAGATATCGTCCCCGCCACGACGGGGAAGCTCCAGGCCGGCAATTGGGTGGGGGAACTGATCGCCGAGATGAAATCGGCGCCCGGTATGCGATAGGCGGTGGCCGTGACGGTGGAGGCGGGATAGGGAAAGCCTTGTATATCGACTCGCACCGTTCCCGCCGCCTTAGGAGTCCTGGGCCTGATCCACTGTGTTGCGGCCTGCTCCACAAAAGGCTCCGTTGGCTCCGCAGGAGTAGCGCCCAAGCAATATTTTCACCTCCTGCAAGGCGTCATTGCGCGAGGCGATCGCGTTGACGGCCGTCGAATTCGGATCGGTGGAGTCGGATACGACGCGCACCCTGGTCAGTCCTTGGAGATCCGCGTAGGCTCGATGAACCCAATAGAGCGAGCGCGGGTTGACATTGTCCTGCCGCAGCAGGCCGTTGAGGCCCAAGCTGCAATTGCTGTAGCGGGGGCCGGAATAGGAGTCGTAATCATCCCAGCAGGCTCTCGAGGCCGCGTCCACCTTGGCCTGCTCGAGGCTGGCAAGCCAGCCGACCGCGAAACTGGGCATCAGGTTCTGATGAGGGGATTTGTACTCGTTGACGTGGATCTCAGGACAGGCGGTTTGGCAGAAGAAGCCGGCGTTGGCCTGGATATAGGCGCGCACCTCGGCCACATGGGCGACGACCTCTTGCGGGGACGACCCCAGCTCGTGCCAGGAGATCGCGTCATAATGGAGGTTGTTGGCGATCTGCAGGTCGAGGAATCGCCTGATCGCCGCGAAATCGTAATAGCTCCAGCTCGGGCCCACGAGCTTGGCCGAGGGAGCCGCCGATTTGACGGCGTTGTAGGTCTGGATATAGAGCGTCTCGAGTGCCGATACCCTCAGGTTCTGGGGGCACTGAAGCACCCAGTCGGGCTCGTTGAAAACATCATAGTAGGAGATGGGAGGGCTCAGGGCCAAGCCGAGCTGCACCGTGGTCGTGGCATAGCGGATCCAGTCGCTCATGTCCAATGTCTGGCAATTTAATTGGTCGAATCCGATCCCTTTGTTGTGCGTGTAGCCGCCCGCGATGATCCAGGTCATCTTGGGGCTGAATTGTCGGATAAAGGAGTAGCTGGGGGCGAAGCCGGAGAGCCCGTCGTCGTCGAAGCGCCAAAACCGGGGCTTGAGCGCCGATACCAAGAAAACACTGGGCGGGGGATTGGATTGAGCCGCTCCCAGGTGGAAGCCTTGCACCTGGGTCACGCCGGCGACTACGGATGAAACTTCGATGGTGAGAGTCTCGGCATTCAATGAGGACGGAAAGAATCCGGCCGAAAGCAGCAAGAAGGCGGCGGCCGTCACGGCAGGTCGAAATAAAAACGGCTGCCCTTGCCGGGCTGGCTTTCGATCCAGATCCTGCCGCCGTGAAGCTCGACCAAGTCCTTGGCGATGCGCAGTCCGAGCCCCAGTCCCTTGAACGGCCGGGAGGCCGAGCGGTCCACCTGGTAGAATTTCTCGAAGATGCGGCCCTGATGCTCGGGCGCGATCCCGGGGCCCGTGTCCTCGACGCAAAAGCGAGTCCGCCCTTCGGTTAAGGCGACATGCAGCGTCACCTTCCCTCCTTTGGGGGTGAACTTGCAGGCGTTGCCGAGGAGATTGCTCAATATCTGCAGCAATCTTCCCCGATCGGCTTGCACCGCGGAGGGAGCGGAGGGGTCGAGCCGCAGCTCCAGCTTGAGCCCCGAGGCGTCGGCCTGGATCTGCAGCAGCGCGATCGCTTCCTGGGCCAGTTCAGCGAGGGGAACCCGGACGCGCTCGAGCTTGACCGTCCCGGAGCTGACCTTGGCGGCCTCGAGCAGCTGGCTGATGAGGTATTCCATGTGCGAGGTGGCCTTCCGCACCTTCATCAGGCAATCCCGCACTTCGGCGTTCAACTCAAACTTGGGGTCGTCCGTGAAGAGCTCGAGATAGCCCCTGATCGTGGTCAGCGGATTCTTGAGGTCATGGGAAACATGGTTGAGAAACGAGGTCTTGAGCTCATCGATCTCCTTGAGGCTGGCCATCTCGGTGAGCATGCGATAGGAAAGAGTGGTGAGCTCCTGGGTGGCCTTTTGAACCTTGGAGTCGAGGTCGCGGTTCAAGGCTTCCAGCTCCTGATTGCGCAGCCGGAGCTCCTTGGTCAGCCGCTGCTTTTCCAGGCCTCTCTGGATGCAATGGCGGAATCCAGTCTCGTCGCAGGGCTTCAATAGATAGCTGTAGGCTCCCATGCGCAAGGCGTCGATGGCGGAGTCCAGCGAGCCATGTCCTGTCAAGGCGAGGCAGATCGCCTCGGGATGGAGCCTTTGAGCGGCCTGGATCACCTCGAAGCCGCTGGCTCCGGGCATGACCAGGTCGGTGATCACGAGATCGAACTTCCAGGCCTCGAGCAGCTCCAAGGCCTTCGCTCCGGAGCTCGCCTGGCGCACGGTGAAGCCGTCCTTCTCGAGCAGGCCGCTGAGAAACGCGAGATCCTCCGCCTCGTCATCGGCGACCAATACCGTCTCGGCCATAGAGTTTTATACAAAATCGGGCCAGCCTCCGGTGTATCGAAGCCCCCCCAAATCCTCCAATTAGCCGTAACGAAGAAAAGGCCGGATGGAATCATATCCATCAGGGACGCGGCGGATTGACCGCCGCTCGGGTTGCGTACCTTGCTTCTGCTCGACAAGGTACTCCACACGCCCTGATGGATATGATTCCATCCGGCCCTAGCACACATACCGGCTTAGCCGACAAATTTGTCCACAGGGATGTTTGACAGCGAGAATTAAAAGGCCCGCCAGGCCACCCGGCAGGACCCGTCGAAAATCAACAACTCATGGGTCTTAATGGGGGATCTAAGGAGCCCCACGATTCCTTGACAAGCAGGTCGCCACGCGCCATACTACGCTTCTCATGACCAAGAAGCCATGGATTTTGGCCATCGGTCTTCTTCTCGGCTGCGCTCCCAGCCGTTCCAAGGACGTGACATTCCAGGGAACTTGGAAGGTGGTCGAGGAAAACGGGATCGCCGGCACCAAGGAGGAGAGGACCGTTGAGGTGAGCGCCGATAAGGAGCGATTCAAGACCGTCTCCCGTTCGGAATCCTTCGAGTTGATCACGGTTTTCGACGGCACGGACCTCCATCAGAAGAGCGTCTACCATCGCGAGGCCGCTCCTGAGGGAGGGGAGGCCGTGGATCAACCCGGCCTGGAGGCTGGAGCGGCTTCAGGCATGTTCGCTCCCCAAGTCAGGACCGAGCCGCAGGTCAAGAAAAGCCAGGTCGAGGCCCTGCGCTTCTGGAGGCGTTCCTATTTGGGCGAGGCCGGGTCCGGCGGGCGGATCGCGGGGCGCGATACCGTGCTCTATCAAGCCAAGGCCAGGCGCCCGGACGGGGAGATCACGGCGCAGGCGTGGCTCGACTCGGAAAACGGCACCGTGTTGAAGACCATCAATACCATCTATTCCAGCCAGGTCAATTCGATGGTGACGCGAGTCACGGAGGAATGCCAGCAGATCCGTTATGGACCCGTCGAGAGCCTAGCCTTCGCCAAGCCTTGAAGTGTTCCTGCTAATCCCCGTCTGGCATCGACCAGAAAGACAGCCTTGGGTGACCGGCGCGCTTGTGGGCATCAACGCGCTTCTCTTCGCCTTTGCCTGGCCCAAGGAGCAGCGTGATATCAAGATCGTCACCCGCGATCAGATCGAGGATCAAGCATCGAGATTGGCCAAGATCGTCCTGGCCGGGGAGTCGGGACTGAAGGACGAGGAGAGGGCCGCGCTCGAGGCCGCGCAGGGAAAGACCCCATGGCCTAACCCGGCTGTCGAAGAGAGCTTCCATCGAATACAAACCGATCCGTTGGCGCTCTCGGCCGAGGCGAGATACCGTTGGAGCTTGGTGTATCCCCTTTTCGAGGCATCGAGCAGGACATTCAAGGAGAAATCCGAGCAAAGCACGATCTACAGGGATTTCGGCTTTCATCCGGGCAAATCGTGGCTGCCGGGAATCATTTCCCATCAATTCCTGCATGCCGGCGCGATGCATCTGATCTCGAACATGGTCTTTCTCTGGGTGATCGGCTGCGTCTTGGAACCCGTCTTGGGCCTCTGGCTGATCGGGCTTTACCTGGCCGGAGGGGTCTCGGCCGCATTGGCCCAGGGGTATTGGGGCGGCATCGCTCGCGGCGATGTCATGGTCGGAGCCTCGGGCGCGATCTCGGCTTTGATGGGCTATGCCTTGATCAGCGCTACTCAAGCTCCGGTCAAGTTGTTTTATCTACTCTTGGTGTTCATCGTTCCTCGCTACGGACTGTTCGACGCGCCTCTTTGGTTCTTCCTTCCCTTATGGCTGTTCGATCAGCTTTTCATGAGCCTGATGACTCGAAATGGCGAAGCGGTCCATGTCGCATTCATGGCCCATTTCGGTGGCTTCGCCGCCGGCGTGCTGTTAGGCCTGTCGCAACTATGTAGAATAAGGGCTCGATCATGAAGATCATGGTCATCGGCAGCGGCATGCAGGGGCGGGCTTGCGCCTTCGATCTTTTGCGCAATCCAAGGCTTAAGACGGTGGTCCTGGCGGACAACTCGGCCAAGAGCCTCGACGAGGCGAGGCGATTCCTGAGGTCCGGGAAGGTGGAGATAGTCCGCATGGACGCGTCGGACCTGGCGCGCGTCAAGAAAGTCGCCCAAGACTGCGACGTCATGGTGAGCGCCGTGCCTTATTTCTTCAACCTGGACTTGGCCAAGGCGGCGGTGGCGGCCAAGACCCATTTCGTGGACTTGGGAGGCAACACCGATATCGTGCTTCGCGAGCTCGGCCTGCATCCCCAAGCCGCGCGCGCGGGGGTGACTCTCCTTCCTGACGTGGGCTTGGGGCCCGGCATGACCACGACCATCGCCGTGCACGGGATGAACCAGCTCGACACCGTGGAAGACGTGCTCATCCGAGATGGGGGCCTTCCCCAGCAGCCGCGGCCTCCCATGAATTATCTGCTGACTTTCTCGGAGCACGGGCTCATCAATGAGTACGTGGAGGATGCGGTCGCCATACGCGACGGCAAGAGGGTCAAGGTGCCCGGGCTTTCGGAGATCGAGACCCTCGATATCCCGGGCTTGGGAGTCATGGAGGCCGCTCACGCCGCCGGAGGGCTTTCGACGCTCGCCCTCACCTATGAAGGCCGGGTCCGTAATATGGATTGCAAGCTGATCCGTTATCCCGGGCATTGCCAGGTGATCTCCGCCATGAACGCCATGGGGTTTTTCGATCAGCGAAGGGTGAGATTGGACGGAGCCACCATCGCGCCGCGGGCCCTGAGCGCCAAGCTTTTTCGAGATCATTTCCACCGTCCCTCCGACAAGGACTTGGTCGTGATACACACCAAGGTCCGGGGCCTGGCCGGGGGACGGCGGGTCGAGATACTTTACCGGATGCTGGACAAGTACGATGACGTCCATCGCATGACCGCGATGACGCGGACCACGGGCTTTCCGGTCTCGATCGTGGCTCAGATGCTGGCCGACGGCCGCATCAATAAACCCGGGGCGTATCCCGTGGAGACGGGGATTCCTCCCGATGCTTTCCTGGCCGAAATGAAAGCGCGCGGTTTCAATCTTTCCTGGGAAACGCGTCCGGTTTGACCGGACTTCAAAAAACGATTACGCCCCGGCGCTAGGAAGCGGATCGAGCCCGCTATGCGGTCGAGGCCACCGAGGGGTGGCGGGCGTTGTGGGCCGTCTTGAGGAGGACCGGACGCGTCGGCCGGTTGCGCTCCTCGAGACGATCCATGCTGCGGGAGCCGGTCTCGGCTTCTGCGCGATGAAGCGCGGTCTCCGGCACTGTCTGATCATCGGAGCGTTGGCGGCCCTGACCGCTTCGACTCCGCGCGGATCAACTCTTCTGAGACCGCCTATCGCGCCGGCATGCCGGACGGCACCCTCCTGGTGGCCACCTTCGCGCTCAACATTCCCATCGCCGCTTTCGGAGGCTTGGATCGGGCCGTGACCTTGCCGCTGGCGCCCCTGGTCGCGGCCGCCAAGTCGATGACGGAGGGCGGCTTTTCCGCGTGGTTCTTCTATCAAATGCCGACGCAGGAACACGCCTGGTGCTGGCTTTGCGTGATCGCGGCGTTCCTGAAATGGGCGATAGCCCTTCTTTCCCTTCCCGAGGCTGGACGGGCCTTGGCGAGGATGCTCCCGGGGTCCTAAAGGCACTGGGACCATTGTCGGCTATCGGAGGACCCACAGGACCTAAGGCCCGGATCAGCCTTCTTCGTAGAATACGCTCGCGGAGGTGGGTATGATCGAGGCCGTGGCCGTTTTCCTTTCCCTTTCCCTTTTCATTTCCCAGGCTCAAGCGGGTCGCGGAGGAGCGCTGGGTCGAGCCGAGGAGTGGGCCCGGAGCTTGGGCTTGGAGACGCAGACGCCCAGGGCGCCCTTGCCCGTCTCGCCGGGCGCGCCCGCGCCTTCAGGCATTCGAGGCGAATTGCTCCAATCCTTCCCGGTGGAAGGCTCGGAATCGATATTCAACCGGCATCTGCTCACGGGCCTGCGAATCGCGGCCAAGAACGGCGCGGTTTACAGCCTCAGCATGCAGAGTTGGAGGCCCAAGGATGGCGGCGAGGAGACCGCCTATCTCGTGTTCTACCGCCCCGGCATGGCCAAGCCCAAGTTGATCAATGTGCGCGATATCGCCTGCGTGATGTTCTGCGGCGATGGGACCGAGGTGAAGGTCGAACCGGGCGTCTCGTTCCACGCCAGGCTCAAGCCAAACCTGAGCCAAGGCGAGGAATCGCTGATCTATGTCACGGCTCCCGGAGGCGCCAAGAAGGAGTTTTCCGTCAAGGAAAGTTTCCTTCATACCGGAGGGACCGCGCGCCGATTCAAGGTGCGCCCTCCCAAGCATGGGGAGGTGGAGGTCGGAGTCGTTTACTACGAGGACTTCCCCGTGGATCGTGATCCCGAGGAGAAATCCATCGCCTTCATGATCGGCGATCCGTACAACGAGATATTGCCTGTGCATTTCGAGAAGATCCCCTCCGATGGCAAGGTTTTGACCGGAAGCCTTGGGGGCCGGAAGTTCGGCGTCAGGGTATTCTCGGGGCGGCTCGAGCTCTACGAGATACGCGGCGAGGGGCAGGTTGAGCTGCCGGGCGAGCTGCCCGTGCGCTCTCTGATGAAGTGGCTGGAGTCCTTGGAGGCAGCGCCATGAAAAAGTCCATATTTCTTTTGGCGGGGTTGCTTTTGACCGGTTCGGCGTCAGCCGCCAAGCGGCCGATACGGATGGATCCCAAACCGTCCCTGGGGGAATTGGAGCGCTACGCGGACCGGCCCATGGATAGGGTCGTGGGACGGGAAAGGCCGCATTGCGATACCGATTACGTGCTCGGCCGATTGTTTGAGGCCCGATTGATCATCGAGTCGAAGACCGAGCGGGGAGAGGCCGTTCTTTCCTATCGCGAGGCGCGACTCTATCTCAGGAACGCGCAATGGTTCGAGCAGGCGCATAAGCGCGGCAAGGAATTGATCAGCGGCCTGATGCCCGCCATCTTTCGCTCAGGATCAGGCCACGAGCTGTTCGGGATGGATGAGACCGAACGGCGCGTCCAGAAGGTGATCGTCAAGCTGCAGGCGCGAGCCGATCAGCTCAAGGACGCCCTGATTAAGCAGGGCTGGGGCCGGAAACAGGGCTACGATTTCGAGCCGTCGGCGGAATACAAGGCCGACTATGTATGCCAGCCTCAACACGCGCTGGCAAGCTGCCCCTGACGCCTAACGCAGCGAGAAATAGTACCTGAGGCCGACCGCGCCCTGTATATCGCCCGCCGCGTCCGGGGTCATCTCGAGAGCCGGCGCTATCTCCGCGAAGATCTCGATAGGGTCATCCGGCAGGAAATAAGAGACTCCTCCCACGAAGCGAAGACCGACCCAGGTGTCCTTCTCATCGCGCACGGCCATCCCTAGGCCGACATAAAGCGGCAGGCTGCCGCGCCTGGGCTGCGGCAGGGCGGTTCTCAAGGTGGTGAGCAGGTCCCATTGGGCGTGGAATTCGCCGCTATGGACGCCCATGGCCAAGTCTCCGGCTACCCGGTCAGTGATCCAGTATTTGGCCGTTCCGCCGATCGGCACGCCCACGATGGCTCCAAGGCCCAGATCACCGGCCTTTCGGGCTTCCGCCGCCCGCGCGTGCGCCGACAGGCCCGACAAGAGGACGAACAAGAATATTTTTCTCATAGGGCAGGGATTATAGCTCATTTGACGGCCTCGTCTCATCGGTCGGCCCGTGCTAGGAGGGGCTCAAAACGCCCTTGAGATCGATCAGAAGCTCCCCTGCGGCATGATAGCGTTGGGCGGGCATGGGAGCCAGGGCGCGGGAAGTGATTTGATCGATCCCGGCGGGCAGGGAGGGAGAGACTTGGGTGAGCGGGCGGTACTCTTGGCGCAGCTTTTGGAGATAGGAAGCGCCGCAGCCGAAGGGATGGGTTCCCGCAAGCGTCTCATAGAGGCAGACGCCCAAAGCGAATATGTCCGCCTCCTTGGAAAACTGCCCCATCTCCTGCTCGGGAGCCATATAGGCCGGAGTGCCGATCACCTCGTGGCGGCTCATGGTCGAAAGGGTTTCCAGCACCCGGCGGGCGATTCCGAAGTCCATGACCTTGACCGTGCCTCCGCTAACCATGATATTAGAGGGCTTGAGGTCTTGATGGATGATGCCCTGGCCGTGCGCGTGATCCAGGGCCGCGCAGACCTGGGTCATGAGAGCCAGGGTCTCCTGCGAGGAAAGCGACTTCTTCCGCTCCAGGATTTGGTCCAGCGACTGTCCGTCGATATGCTCGAAGACCAGGTAGAGCTCATCGCCTTGCTCGACCACTGAATGGATCTCCACGATATTGGGATGCTTGAGCGAGGCCACCAGCCGGGCTTCCTTGAGGAATCGCTTGCGCTCGCGCGGAGCGGCCGCCACCTCCTCCCGGAGCCGCTTGAGCGCGACCTTTCTCTGCAATACCTGATCCAGCCCTTCGTAAACGATCCCCATCCCGCCCTGGCCCATTTTCCGGATGATCTGGAAACCCCTGAGTCCCGCGCCCGGCGCGGCTGGAGCGGCCGGCGGCGGGGCTATGGTCGCGGCGGGCGGGGTCGCCGTTGCCGCGTTGGGCTGGGGCGAGCGCATTTCCGCGGGGCCTCTTCGTCCCGGGAGGGCGGCTGCGATGATCAAGAGGGCCAGTCCCGCCGCGCCCGCGTAGACGGCGTTGGCCGCGGAGAAAAGGGGCTTGTTGGCGCGGCCCCGGCTCTCGCCCAGGGCTTGGCTGTAGAGCTGCGCGAACTGCCGGGGATCGAGCTCCGCGGCCGTTTTGAGATCGGCCAGGCTTTCCTCTACCCGGTCCTGGCGACGGAGGGCTAGCGAGCGCGTAGCCCAGGTTCTGGCGTCCGTCGGGTCCAGACGGGTCGCCTCATCGGCCGTGGCCAGCGCCTCATCGTGGCGCTGTAGATCGAGCAAGATCAGGGCCTTGAGAGCGCGCGTCCAAGCATTGCGCTCGTTGAGCTCGATGGATCTCTCGATGTCGGCCAGGGCCTTGCGCAACTCCCGCAATTGCTTCCTGATCAGGGCTCTTTGCCAATGGGCCTCCCAATCCTTGGGATTGAGCGCGATCTTGCCCGACCAATGTGACTCCTGGCGGGAGAGGCCTTGCAGGCTCAATGGGGAATGTTGGGCGATCGAGGCATTCGGCGAAGCGCCAGGGGCCGTGACCATTCCGCCGGCGCCCGAGCGCATGGCCGGCGACGGCGCCGCCGCCCAAGATAGGGGCGAAGCCAGGACGGATTGCGCGGGCGCGACGCCGCCCTCCTCCCAAGTCTTGGGAAGCGCCAGGGCCAAGGCTTGGGCCTGTATCTTCTTCATGTCCAGGGCTTGTCCCGGCCTCTCCTGGGCCATCAATCGTTGCACCGATCGAAGCCAGGGATGGTCGGGATGTTGTTCCAAGGCCTGCTCGAGCACGGTCCTGGCTCTCTTGGGATCGCCTTCCTGGATCGAATTCATCACGTTCTGCCGGACCTGGGGCGGCAAGGGGGTAAAATTTCGTGGAGAAGCCGCGGTCTGATCCGGGTCTTTCGGTTTTGGAACTGCGGGCGTTGGATTGGGGGAGGTGTTGGACGAAGGAGGATCATCGTCTGGAGCGAGGGCAGCTCCTGCCGTTTCTTTATTCGTGATGCGGCCCTGAGAAAAGCTAAGGCTCGAGCAAAGCATGAATAGTGACAGCAAAATAAGCCGTTTCATGCGTTCTAGCAGTCTAGCCCCGCTTCCCGGGGCTGTCAATACCTCAAGAGAACTGTACCCGGGTACAGTGTCCCACAAGACCTAATACGCATAGGTCTCAAGTCTCATTTGTTTTGTAGGTCTTTTTAGAGGATTCGCTTCCCCGATCGTCCCAGGAGCAAGCCTTGGAACTCTCCTAAAATGTGAGCATGGAAGCGCTGAGGAGAAAGGGCATGAGAGGCGATATTCACCGGACCTTCTTGATCTCGCTTTACTTTTCCTTGATGCTCGGATCGACGGCGGATATGCCGCGACGGCAGATATTGGCTTCGGCCGGAGCCAAGGATCTGGGCTCAACCTTGCAAATGAAGATACTCGACGGTTCTCGGGCGAACGGATGGGCTCTCGAAAACGGTGGCCTTGAGATACGATTGGTGCAGGCTCCTACTGCGGCGTTGCCGGAAAGAGATATCTTGGAGTATGCCATCCAATGGACCGATACCAATGGCGCGGAATTGATTAACCATAAACTAGCGCGGCTTATGGACATTGCTCCCGAGGGGCGCGATTATCTGATGAAAGCCGTCACCAATATCACTGGAAGATCCTTTGCCGTAAGCCGCAGCCGCAATGTGCAGGATGTGTTCCTAGTCAATAAGAACGGCCGAACATTCAAGGCTTATTTCAGTTCCTCCGAAGGGCAATTAGGCCAGATGCAAAGGGCTTTTTACAAGATCGACGGCTCGGTGCAGAAATACCCGAACCCGCAGGACAGGTCCGAGGCGCAGATCCAATTCGAGCGCCAGGCTCAAGCTGAATTCGAGCAGGAAAAGCAATTCTGGCTTCGCAATTTCAGCGAGCGAGACGTCTCGGGGCTTCCCGCCACTATCCCCGCCTCCTAATCAGGAATATGATCTGGGTCATATTCGCCCGGTTTTTCGGGTTCCTATACTATTTAGTCCATGAGGCTGTCTCAGGCGGCGGAACACGCTTTGCGGGCCGCGCTTTTCTTGGCGTCGCGGCCGCGAAGAAACGCGCGGCTGCCTGAGATAGCGCGAGCCCAAGGCATCCCGCCCGCGTCCCTGTCCAGGGCGTTGCGATGCCTGGCCGGCCGGGGCATCATACTCTCCGCGGCGGGTTATCAGGGGGGATATCGCATGCTCAAGGATCCCGCCCAGGTCAGCCTCAGGCAGGTGATCGAGGCGGCGGAGGGCCCGATATTCTACAGCCACTGTCCTTTCCACGGCAATGTCTGCGATCGCGAGTCCCGGCATTGGTGCCCGGTGCATGATGTCTGGGAGGCGGCCAAGCGGGATTTTCTGGAGGCGTTGGAGAGCCAGACTCTTCAGGACCTGGTCGGGCGCATGGCGCGCTGGAGCACGGTGGAGCGACTTCTCGAGGAAGTGGCTCGCAATCCCGCCGCGCGATGAGCTCTCGGCTATGGGATGCCGTGATCATCGGAGGCGGCCCCGCGGGATTGGCGGCCGGGATGTATCTGGCCCGCGCCGGATATTCGACCAAAATGGTCGAGAAGGATAGGCCGGGCTGGCAGGCGAGACATCTGGGCAGGATCGAGAACTACCCGGGCTTTCCGCGCGGCATCACGGGCCGCGGGCTCATGGACCGATGTTTGCGTCAAGCCCTGCGTTGGGGCATGGGCTTATGCCGCGGCGAGGCTCTCGCTGTCGAGCGTCATGCCGGGCGGTTCAGGACGCGCCTGAGAGATGGCGGCGGGCTCGAATCCCGGGCCGTGATCATCTGCACGGGGGCCAGTTTCAAGAAGCTGGGCGTTCCGGGTGAAAGCGGGCTCTATGGTCGGGGGATTTGGCACGCGCCCTTCGCCCGCGCCAGGAGCTTCTCCGGTCAAAGCGTCGCCGTCGTGGGAGGGGGAGAGACGGCCGTGCACCAGGCGATCGAGCTGGCCCGACATGCCCGGCGGGTCTATCTGCTGACTCGACAGCCCTGGCTCAAGGCCCATCCCTTGTTGAAGCGGCGCTTGGCGGAGAACCATAACGTCGCTCATTGGCCCGGCGTCAGTATCGAGAGGCTGGCTCGGGAAAAGTCCGCCTTGCGTCTGCGTCTGCTCCGCGAAACCCAGGCCAGACGGGAGACTTTGAGCGTGGACGCGCTTTTCGTGCTGGTGGGGCAGTCTCCGGAGCCTCTTAAGATCAAGGGCAAGGGTCCGGGCCTGTTCACGGCGGGCGATGGGAGCGGACAGCGCTTTCGGCAAGTGGCAGTCGCCGGAGGGGATGGCATCAGGGCGGCCATGGAATGCGTGAATTATTTGGACATCAAGGCGGCTGAGCATGCGTCTGATTGAGCAGCGGGATTTCCCGGGGTTGGCCAGCCTCTATTTGGCCTCCTTGGACGGCTCGGAGCAGCGCGTCGTCGAGTTCGTCGACACCATCGAGCCCGGCGTAGATAAGAGCCGAAAATGGGTCATGATGGTCTCGACCCAATTGGGCTGCCCGGTGGGCTGCTTGATGTGCGACGCGGGTTCTCTCGGCTTCCGGGGCAATCTTACGGCCGAGGAGATGCTGGCCCAGATCCGTTTCATCCTGGCGCGCAACCCGGATCTCTCGCCTGAGACCCACCCCAAGCTCAAAATACACCTGGCGCGCATGGGCGAGCCATCCCTCAACCCGGAGACGCTTCGCGTCTTGGAACTGCTGGCGCGGGAGTACCCTTTCCCGGGGATCATGCCCAGCCTTTCGACCGTGGCGCCGGACAGCCCGGCCATCCGGCCCTATTTCGAGAGACTGATCGAGGTCAAGGACGCCTGCTTTCCCAAGGGCCGTTTCCAGCTGCAATTCTCCATCCATTCCATGGACGAGCGGCGCAGGCGCGAGATAGTGCCGATCAAGGCGTGGAGCTTGCCGGAGATCGCCGACTATGGACGGCGCTTCCATAAAAAGGGAGATCGCAAGATCACCCTGAACTTCGCCCTCATGCGCGAAAGCGAATTCGATCCCGAAAAGGCCGCGAGCATCTTCGATCCCGAGCGCTTCCTGATCAAGATCACGCCGGTCAATCCGACCGCGGTCTCGGAGGGCAATGGAGAGACCTTCCTTTGGAACGAGCCGCCTCCAAGCATCCAAGCCCTGGCGACGGCGCTGGAAAGCAAGGGCTTCCAGGTCATCCTTTCCCCGAGCGCTCCGGAGGAGGTCGAAGCCGAGACCTCCTGCGGCCAGCTCTGGTCGCGCAAGCTCAGGGAGGACGTGCGAACGGCGCTGCGCAATCGAAGGCGCGAGCGGGATAGTTATGTCAGCGCGACGAGCCTGGAGTCCAAGGCGGGGGAGTGGGAAAGGCTCTTGGCCGATGACGGGCGAGAGCCGCGAGAGCCGAGCCTGGAAAACTCCGCTCTCCTGGTGATAGACATGCAGGAATTCTTCCTCAACCCCAGGAGTCCCGCTTACCGGCCCTCCGCCCGGGCCGTGCTCGGCAATGTCAGGCGCCTGGTCGAGGCCTTCCGCGGGGCGTCCAGGCCGGTTTGCTTTTCCTTGCACGCCCACGAGGATCCGGAGCAAGACGGCGGGCTGATGAGGCGCTGGTGGCCGAAGATCTGCCTGGCAGGCACGGCCGAGGCCGCGATACCGCGCATCCTGGGGCCGCGTTGGGATGAGATCTTCCGCAAAAGCCGCTATACCGCCTTCTCCAATCCTGATCTCGAGCGTTGGTTGCGCCGCCAGGGGGTCCAGCGGCTGGTGATCTGCGGCATCATGACCAATCTTTGCGTGGAATCCAGCGCGCGAGACGCTTTCGACAGGGGCTTCGAGAGCAGCGTGGTGCTGGACGCCACCGCGGCTCATACCGAGATATTCCACCTGGCCTCGCTGCGCAATCTCGCCTTCGGCTTCTCCAGCGTCCTGAGAGCGGAGGCCGTCATCGACGGGCTCAAGGCCGCGGTCTAGCCTGGGAGGCGTTGGCAGTTTTGTTTCAACGTGTCGTAAGCCGTAGAGCGCTTAATTCTCTTGTCAAACGCGGCAAAGTTGAGGAAAAAAGTCGAGATTAGCCGAATTTCTCCAATATGATCCAGGTCATATTAGGAAAAGGCCAGGTACTTCTAAACTAAGACCATGAAATCCATAACGGAACGAATCGACCACGTCACCTTGATCCCCCAGGAGTATCTCAAGGACGTTTTGCCGGCGCCCAAGAGCGTGAAAATCGAGATATCCCCTCGCTGCAATTATCGTTGCGGTTTTTGCGCCCTGCGCACCCGCGCGGTGCAGCCCAAGCATGACATGGATTTCGAGCTTTTCAAGAGAGTCACTTTTCAGATGCGCCAGGCGGGCGTGGAGGAGATCGGGGTTTTCTATCTGGGAGAGTCGTTCATGAATCCCGAACTCTTGATCAACTGCATCAATTATCTGAAGAAGACCATAGGCATGCCTTATGTCTTCCTGACATCCAACGCCTCGATCGCCAATCCCTTGGCCGTCGAGGAATGCATGAAGGCCGGGCTGGATTCGCTCAAGTGGTCGGTCAACGCGGCCGATGATGAGCAGTTCGAGAAGATCATGGGAGTGGCGACCAAGCTCTTCGACAACGCCCTTAGGAACATCAAGGCGGCTTGGGAGGCCCGGACCAGGGGAGGCTACAAGACAGGCCTTTATGCCTCCTCCATCCATTACGACGAGCAGCAGCGCAAGCAGATGGAGAGCCTCTTGGCCGAGCGCGTCCTTCCCTATGTCGACCAGCATTATTGGCTGCCGCTCTATTCGATGGGAGCCTTCGCCACGCGCCGCGAGGAGGAGCTGGGCTATCGTCCGACGGCGGGCAACCAGGGCCGTTTGGGAGCCTTGCGCGATCCGTTGCCCTGCTGGTCCGCGTTCACCGAGGGCCATGTCACGGCCGAGGGCAAGCTTTCGGCATGCTGTTTCGACGCCAATGCGAACTGGGTGATGGGCGACCTGAGCAAGCAATCCTTCATGGACGCCTGGAACTCCGAGGCGTTCGTCAAGCTGCGCCAGGCTCATTTACGCAAGGACGTCAGCGGCACGGTCTGCCAGCAGTGCATCGCCTACGGGTAGCGTGGCTCCGTGAGGCGGGAAAGCTGGAAGACGGTCATCGAACCCTTCAAGATACGTTCGGTGGAGCCGCTCGGCTTCACGGACCGCCCTGAGCGCGAGAAGGCCCTGAGCAGGGCCGGCTATAATCTGTTCAAGGTGCCGGCCGAGAAAGTCCTCATCGATCTGCTCACCGACAGCGGCACCTGCGCCATGTCCATGGAGCAGTGGGCCGGCATGATGAGGGGGGACGTTTCCTATGCTTCCTCGCGCAGCTATTATGTCTTTGAGCGGGTCGTCAAGGATTTGACCGGTTATCCTCACGTGATCCCCGTGCATCAGGGCAGGGCGGGGGAGAGGCTGGTTTTTTCGTTCCTGGGCGGGCCCGGAAAAGTTTTCCTTTCCAATATGTTCTTCGACACTACCCGCGCCAACATCGAGGCCACGGGGGCCGAGGCGCTCGACCTGCCCGCGGATAAGGCCTTTTTTCATGGCGATCGGCGCGCATTCAAAGGCGACATAGATTTAGCCAAGCTCGAGCAAGCCTTGCGCCTGAGGGCCGGCCGGGTTCCCCTGGTGTTGCTGACGGTCACCAACAACTCCTTGGGAGGCCAGCCCGTGTCCCTGAGGAATATCCGCGACGCCTCCCGCCTTTGCGCCCGGCATAAGGTCCCGTTGTTGCTCGACGCTGCGAGGTTCGCCGAGAACGCCTATTTGATCAAGGCTCGGGAACGGGGGCAAGCCGAGCGGACGGTTCGGTCCATCGTCCGTGAGATGTTCGGCTATGCGCAGGGCTGCTTGATGAGCGGCAAGAAAGACGCCCTGGTGAATATGGGAGGCTTCTTGGCCTTCAAGGACAAGGCCTGGGCCGGGAAGGCGCGCGAGATCCTGATACTCGGGGAGGGGTTTCCGACCTACGGCGGGCTGACCGGACGCGACCTGGAGGCCATGGCCAGAGGAATCGAGGAGGTGCTCGACGAGCAATACCTGCGTTATCGCATCCGTTCGGTCGAGTATCTGGCCCGAGGCCTCAGGCGCCAAGGAATCCCGCTCATAGAGCCTCCCGGAGGACACGCCGTCTACGTCGACGCCGCTCGTTTCCTGCCCCATATCCCGGCCGAACGCTTCCCGGGTCAGGCATTGGCCTGCGCTCTGTATCTCGAGGCCGGCATACGGGCGGTGGAGATCGGCAGCCTGATGTTCGGCAAGAGAGAAGGGCGAAGATTTCTGCCGGCGCGCATGGAGCTGCTCCGGCTCGCCTTGCCCCGCCGCGTCTATACCCAGGCGCACGCGGATTTCATCATCGAGGTCTTCGGCTCCCTGGCTCGAAAAAAGCGAGCCATCCGCGGCCTGCGCCTTCTGAAAGCGCCGCGCTTCCTGCCGCATTTCACCGCCCGACTGGCCCCGCTGCGCTCCTAGGTCATGGGCCTGAGCGCCAAGACGATCCAGGACTATCTATCGGGCATAGAGCCATTCCTTTCATTGCCCGCGCAAGAGCTGGGATGCATCACGGCGGCGGCCAAGGCCAAGAATTTTTCCAAAGGCGAGACCCTCTACAGCGAGGGGGAGCGCGCAGATGGGGTCTGGGTGCTTTATCGGGGGAGGGTGCAGGTCTTCAAGTCGATCTCGGGCGGCCGCTCCTTCGCGGTGGAGACCCTGGCCCCCGGCGAGCTCTTCGGCACGCTCTGCCGCCTGGGCTCCAGGAGCCGATTCTATCCTTGCACCGCGGTCGCTTCGGAGCCGACCACCGTCGTCTGGATATTGGAATGCGTCTTCATGGAATACTATTTGAAGAGCCCAGGTTTCGCGCGAGGGCTCTGCTTCCTATGCTCCGAACGGCTCGAGGACGTCCAAGGCCTGCGTTGCCTGGGCCAAGAGGCGGTCCCCGTTCGCGTGGCCGCGACGCTTTCGAGGCTTTATCAAGTCCATGGCCGGACCATCCCCTTCACCAAGAAGGAGATCTCGGAGCTGATCGCCGCCGCCTTGGAGACCACCTTCCGCGCCTTGTCCGAGTTCGAGAAGAAGGGCATCCTGAGCTCTTCCCGCGGAAAGATCGTCATCAAGGACCCGAAGGCCCTGCGCTCGCTCTTGAGCCGGGCCTGATTTCTCGTGCTAGAATGAATCCGTGGGAAAGCCGAGACTCAACGCGGTCATGGTCGCGTGCGCGGGCCTGGGAATATTCTTGGGTGTGAGCGGATACACTTTCCACTACGCTAAGGGCACCTCCTACCTCAGCAACGACCCGAAATCGTGCGTCAACTGCCACATCATGCAGGAGCAGTACGACTCATGGCAGAAATCAAGCCACCATGCCTTGGCCAGATGCAACGACTGCCACGTGCCTCACGAGCTGCTGCCCAAGTGGTTCGCCAAGATGGAGAACGGCTTTCACCACTCGAAGGCTTTTACCTTGCAGAATTTCCATGAGCCGATCCGCATCAAATCCGAGAACTCCGCGATATTGCAAAGGAACTGCATGGCCTGCCATGCCGATATCGTAGGCGGCTTGCCAGGATTCCATAAAGAAAGGGACTCCCGCATGGGCTGCGTCAAGTGCCACGCCCAGGTGGGGCATGGGGCGAATTAGGAGGAATCGTGAAGCTGAAGAAATGGATTTATCCCGCCGTTACCGCGACGAGCCTGGCGGCGACGGTGTTGGCCGTCGCCCTGCTCATGAACATCCGGGAGAGGAAACAAGAAGCCAAGAGCCCCTATTTCCGCGTGACCGAGATCACCGACGAGACCGAGGACGCTTCGGTGTGGGGCAAGAATTTCCCGATGCAGTACGACGGTTATCGGCGCACCGTGGACATGGAGAGGACCCGGTACGGCGGCAGCGAGGCCTTGCCGAGGCGACCCACTCAAGCCGACCCTCGCTCGGTGGTGTCCCAGTCCAGGATCGAGGAGGACCCCAGGCTCAAGACCATGTGGGCCGGCTATGCTTTCTCGAAGGACTTCAGGGAGGAGCGGGGCCACGCCTACATGCTCGAGGACCAGACCTTCACGGGAAGACACGCCGTCCCTCAACCGGGAACCTGCATGCACTGCCATGCCTCGGTCTATGTGCCCTACAAGAAGCTGGGCGACGGGGACCTGATCAAGGGTTTCGAGAAGATGAACGAGATGCCTTACTCCCAAGCCCGCAAGCTGGCCGATCATCCGGTCTCCTGCATAGACTGCCATTCTCCGGACACCATGGAGTTGCGGGTCACTCGGCCCGGCTTCATGGAGGGGATACGCGCGCTCAAGGCCTCTCAAGGCATCAAGAACTACGATGTAAACGCCACGGCCTCCCGCCAAGAGATGCGCACCTATGTGTGCGCACAGTGCCACGTGGAGTACCATTTCAAGGGTCCGGAAAAACGATTGGTCTATCCATGGGCCGATGGGATCAAGGTGGAGAACATCGTCGCCTATTTCGACCGCATTGGGTTCAAGGATTGGACCCACGCCGACACCGGAGCCGAGGTGCTCAAGGCCCAGCATCCTGAGTTCGAGATGTGGAGCCAGGGCGTGCACGCTCGCTCCGGGGTCTCTTGCGCGGACTGCCACATGCCCTATAAGAGGGTAGGCGC
>JACQPG010000116.1 GCA_016207665.1 Elusimicrobiota bacterium
GCAAACAGGACCTCGCGTGAGCACGGCTCCGGCGAATAGACACAAGCGCTCACTGCGAACCCCCGCGCATCCCGCCTCGTAGTTCATCCAACCCCGACTTCTCGGTTACGGGAAAAATTCCGAGACGAGGGTCATGCACCCCGGCAAATCCACGTCGCCGAAAGGCGGCAATACCTCGACTCCAAGCTTGCGGGCCAAAGCCTTGGCTCGGGTGCGCGCGAAGACCTTCTCCGTCGACCATGGCACTCCGCGAAAGAGCCACGGCCTAGGTTGACTGAGAGCCACGAGATAATAACCTCCATCATAGGACGGACCCAAGACCAGATCCGCCGAATCGAGCCGGGCGAATGCCTGCGCGAGCCTCTCGGGCGGCAAGCCCGGAATATCCGAGCCGATGATGGCGACCTTCCTGGCGCCCTCGGCGAACGCCTTCTCGAAGGCCCCTATGAGCCGGCTGCCTAACCCGCCCGGCGCTTGCCGGAACCACGGCACCGAGCGGCCCAACCACGAGGCGTCGCCCCCTCCGTCGACGGCGGCGATCGTCCGGGCTCCCTTGACGCCTCTGGCCCTGCGCCAGACATCCCGCGCCATGATTTTATAGAGAGAACAGGCCTGCTGGGGCGCCAGAGGCGGGCAGAGCCGAGTCTTCACCCGGCCCGGAACCGGGCGCTTGACGAAGACGATCAAACGATTCACGGCGTCGCTAAGATTCGCTGGAGCTCGGCCGGGTCCGAGATCGGCGGCCGGCAGGCGTTGCCCGCGCAGGCAAAGGCGAGCGGGGCCGGTCCGCCGGGCAACCCGGCGGCGAAAGGAGCGCATCGAGCCAGCATCGGCCGGTTCCGCTCATCGACCATCATCAGCTGCAAATGCGGCAAGAAGCGCGCGCGGCACGCCGCGATCAACTTGGCCGCCTTCTCATCACCGGCCTGGCCGGCGATGACGACTCTTGAAGGCTGCCCGTGCGCCCAATCCAACGCCACCAGCATTTGAGCCAATGACATGGGCCGCTGCTCCAAGAGTTCCCCGAAGCGATCCAGGGTCTTGAGGGCGAATTCCCGCCAGGCGGGGCGCTCGCAGAGCTCGGCCAACCTCAAGGCGTTGCAGGCTCCGACCGAGCTGGCGCAAGGCTCGACATTGTCTGTGTCGTCCATCACGCGGGCCAGCAGGCTCGGGTCATGCCCCTCGGCGGTGAAAAAGAGCCCTCCCCCGGGGTCGGCAAAACGCTTGATCGCCTCATCCATCAGCTCCATGGCCCATTCCAGCCATCGCGGGTCCAGGCTGGCCTGATAAAGATCCAGCAGCCCTTGGGTCAGGAAGACATAATCGTCGGCCATGCCCGATATCGCCCCTTCCCCATCGCGAAATCGGTGCCAGAGCTGGCGCGATGACCGGTCATACAGACGTTGAGCGATGAAATCGGCGGCGTTGATCGACGCGGACAAATAGGCCGGCTCATCGAGCGCGACATGGGCCTTGGACAACGCCGAGATCATGAGTCCGTTCCACGAGGTCAGGATCTTGTCGTCGAGATGGGGCCGGGGACGAGCCGCGCGAGCCTCCAGGAGTCTCTGAGTGGCCCACTCGAGCTTCTCCAGAGCCCGCGCCGGCGTCATGCCGAATTGGAGAGCGAGCTGCTCCAGGGTCTTGCTTTCATAGAGTATGTTCTTGCCTTCGAATTCACCCTGAGGATCAACCGGCGCGTTGCCTCGGCTTTCGATCCCGTAGCGAGCGATGAAGAGCTCCGCATCGGCGCCCAGGAGCTCGCGGAACTCGGTCTCGGTCCACAAGTAAAAGGCGCCCTCCGCCTTTTCGCCCCCGGGATCCCCTGCGGGAAGCGAGTCCGCGTCTTCAGCCGAAAGGAACCCGCCCTCGGCATGCCGAAGATCGCGTAGGACATAATCCAACGTCCCCCTGGCCACCGCGGCCAGCCAAGGTTCCCGGGTCGCCTGAAAAGCCTCCACGTAGTTGACGGCCAATTGAGCGTTGTCATAGAGCATCTTCTCGAAATGCGGGACCCTCCATCCTCCATCTACCGAATAGCGGTGAAAGCCTCCTCCCAAATGATCGCGGATGCCGCCTGCAGCCATACCCTTAAGCGTACGCAATACGAGCTCCAAAGCCTCTTTTTTCCGCGTCCTGGCCCAGTAACGCAGCAGGAAACCCTGATTGACCGGCATGGGAAACTTGGGCGCCCCTCCGAAGCCGCCGCTATCAGCGTCGAAATTCACCTGAAAAGCCTCGAAAGCCCGATCCAACCAGGATGACTGCGGAGGCTTGGCGCTGTCACGGCCTCGGGCATAGGCTTTGAGCGCCTGCGCCAACTTGCCCGCGTCCGAGAGCAGCTCTTCTCGCCGGGTCCTCCACAGATCGGCGATGCGGGACAGCACCATGGAAAATGCCGGCGCGCCCCAGCGCGAGACCGGAGGGAAATAGGTTCCCCCATAAAACGGCTCCAGCGCGGGAGTCAGGAACACGTTCAAAGGCCACCCGCCCTGTCCGGTGAGGGCCTGAACCGCCGTCATGTAGACCTTATCGATATCGGGCCTTTCCTCTCGATCGACCTTGATGGCGATGAAGTCGCGGTTGAGAAGCTGAGCGATCGCCGCATTCGAGAAGCTTTCCCGCTCCATCACATGGCACCAATGGCAGGTGGAATAGCCGATGGATAGGAGTATCGGCTTATCTTCCTTCCCGGCTCGATCGAAGGCCTCTTGGCCCCAAGGGTACCAGTCGACCGGGTTGAAGGCGTGCTGCAGTAGATAGGGGCTTTTCTCGCCGGCTAGGCGATTGGCCTTGCCCGGCGCGGCGTTCATCGGCCCTCCAGCTTGACCCTGATCTTCGCCTCGCCCGTCATCTCGACGAAGCGAACGTCCAGCTTGCGCTCGGTCTTAAGGCCCTCGTCGGTCTTGCGGACGAGATAGAGCTGTTGTGGCGCCCCCGATCCCACGGGGGCCCCGACCGGTATCATCATCCGGCCTCCCCGTTTCAGCTGTCTGACCAAGGGCTCTGGCACGTGCTCGGGGGCGCAGGTCACGACTATGGCGTCAAAGGGAGCCTTGTCCGGCCAGCCCTGATAGCCGTCTCCTATGCGGACGAACACGTTGCGATACCCCAGCCGATCTAGAAGCCTTTTTGCCTTATTGCCCAAACTCGGCACTATCTCCACGGTGTAGACCTCCGATGCCAAATGCGAAAGCACGGCCGCATGATAGCCCGAACCGGTGCCGACCTCGAGCACCCGGTCCGACGGCTTGAGTTCCAACCATTGTGTCATGTAGCCGACCATGAAGGGCTGGGAGATGGTCTGGCCCTCGCCGATCGGCAGCGGCATATCGTCATAGGCCAGGGGCTTGACCGCCAAGGGAACGAACTCATGGCGGGGCACCCTGCGCAAGGCGGCCAGGACCTGGGCGTCCGATACCTTATGCTGCGGATGATAGTTCGCGACCAATCGCACCATCGCTTCGCGTTGTCCTTTAAAATAATCCTGCAGCGCGTCCGTCTCGGCGGATGCGGCCGCGAAGCAGAACAATAGCGCGGAGAGGAGTCTCATATCCATATGATAGCTCTTATGGCCCAGCCGCAAAAAACGAGGGCCAGCTCTCGCTGGCCCTCGTCGATACCGCCGGACTATCAGCTCACGCCTTCTTTGAGGCCCCGCTCTTCATGATGCCCTCGATCTCGATCATGATCTCCACCTCATCGCCCAGCACGGCCCCGCCGGCGTCTAGCACCTTGTTCCAGTTGATGCCGAAATCCTTGCGGTCGATCTTGCCCGTGGCGGTGAATCCGGCCCTCATATTGCCCCAAGGATCCTTGCCCACGCCCCCCGCCTCGAGGTCGAGCGCCACCGGCTTGGTGAGGCAATGCATGGTCAAATCCCCGTGAAGTTTGGCCCGGTTCCCGTTGACGTCGGTGACCCGGGCGCTTTTAAACTCCATCTTCGGGCATCTCTGGGCGTCGAAGAAGTCGGGCGCCCGTAGATGATCGTCCCGCTTCTTGTTGTTCGTATCGATGCTGGCCGCGTCGATCGTCGCCTGAGCCTTCCAAGCCGCGGGCTTGCCCTCCGAATAGTCGAACTGGCCCTCGAACCTCGAGAACCGTCCTGAGACCTTGCCGACCAAGTGCCGAATGCGGAACGCCACCTGGCTGTGGTCCGGATCGATCGTATAGGTCTCGGCCCTGACTCCGGACGCCGAAGCCAACACCACCGCCCATGCCCATCTCCTCAATTTCACAAGAACCTCCTCACGAGTCGATTTTCCCGACACCTGAAAGCCAACGCCAGAGAGCGCGCAGGGCCAGCCCGGCCGCCAAGATGCCGCCCGCGACGGCCCACTCCGAGACTCCAGCCTGGGCCAGAAGCCAGATAGTGGCTCCGATGCCCAATGCCGGCAATATCACCATGGCCGTAGAGACCGGCTCTCCCGCCAGCTGTTTGAGCCGAGGCACGGCCGCGCAAGTGGAAAGATACTGGGCCGCGACCACCACGTTGGCGATATCCACAAGCCTGTTGAAATCGAGGGCCACGGCGGCGGAGGAGGAAATGACGGTGCTGGCCGCGACCGCCCAATGAGGACTCTTGAATCGGGGATGAAGCGAAGCCAGGCTCTGTGGAGCCTCCCCCGCTTCGGCGAGAGCCACCAGATAGCGGGGGCCGCCCAAGGAGGAGCCGGCGACAAAACCGAGCATGGAAACGGCCGCCGCCAAAACCACGAGACTCGAGGCCCATGGGCCCAGCAAAGCCCCGGCGGCCTCCGCCAAAGGCCTCTCAGAACCCGCCAGGGAAGGATGCGCGCTGATCGCCGCGGCTTGGACGGCCATGTAGAGAACGGCAGCCAGACCCAGCCCGGAGAGCAGCGCTCTTGGAACCTGCCGCTCCGCCACGCGCACCTCCCCCGCGGGCACGGGCACCACCTCGAAACCCTGGAAGGCGAAATAGGCCAGAAAACAAGCCGGGCCCAGGCCCTTGAGTCCCTCCGGAGCGAAAGGGGTGAAATGAGCCGGTTCCAGCCAAGCGAGTCCCGCGGCCCCGAAAAGGATGAGGGGCAGAAGCTTGATCACCACGAGCCCGTCCGAGACTCGAGCCCCGAGCGAGACGCCCCTGTAGTTGACCGCTCCAAAGCCCACAATGGCCAAAAGCGCCACCGCCTTAACCATGAAGGGCTCTGAGAGGGCCGGATCGAATTGACCGAGATAGCGCGCGATCCCATTGGAGACCGCCGCCACGCTCACCACCTGAGCCGCCCAACATAGCCACCCAATGGCAAAACCCGCATGCGGGCCGAAGGCCTCGCGGGCATAAAGGGCCGGGCCTCCATGGCCGGAAAACCGGGATGAGGCCTCGGCGAAACATAGGGCGACGGGCGCCAGCAGCACGGCCGTGAAGGCGAAAGCGAAGATGGAGGCCGGCCCGAGCAGAGCCGCGAGCTGGCCCGGGAAAAGATAGATGCTCGAGCCCACGATGGCGTTGATCCCGAGGCAAAAAACGTCCAGGAATCCCAGGGGGCGATAGCTAGGCCTTGTCGTTGAAACCACCGACACAATCTTACAATTTAGCCTTGGCGCTCTGGGAGGTCGACGGCGGCGCGATCCCGGGCCTGCGGATCAACACGCGGGTGCCGATATAACTGTTGTTGTAGAGGCGGCGGGCCGTCTTGATGTCCAGGCCCAGGCAATAATGAGGAAACGCCTCATGCTCCTCCGGGCTGCGAGGAGGCCCGTGGATGATCAGCGGACCGCGAGTGAACATGACGAACTCTCCCAAGGCGTTGGCGCGGGCGGAATTGCCGACCTGAGGCGGCTCCCATTCCAGCTGACCGTCCACCTCCTCCGATTTCGGCCGCTCCGGATGGGCGAAGCGCTCCTTCGAGATGATGACGGCCGCGACCGGCAAAGGGCGCGGCTCGATCCCGAAAACCTGGACGGGGACATAGCCCAAGCGATAGCTCTCCAGGGATTGTTCCATACGCATGAGATGGACCTTGCCGATCTCCTCGTCGATGAGAAGGAATGTGGACATGATCTCCCATTGTTTCTCGAGTATGCGCCGCTCGGATTGCAGTTGGAGTCCGCCCTCGTATATCTCGCGGCGCGAGCTCGTCAGCGTCGACAAATTGACCTTGAAGCGCGACAGATCCTTGGCCTTAAGATCGCGGAGCGATTGATTGACGGCCAAGCCTTGAGCCGACTCCTCGACCATGGCGGAAAGCGCCTTAACCGCCGCCTCTCCTTGCCAGGCCCTGGCCCGAAGGGCCACTCTCGCGATGTTGAGCGCCAACAGGACCAACACGGCGAGGGAGATGACCAGGACCGGATGGGCGTTGTCGACGCCCTTCTTGAGCCAATGGTCGATTCGCGTGAGAGTATTCATCAATAAACGATGTAGACCTTGGTGCCCAGAGGGACCTGCTCATAGAGCGCGGCGATCTCGGCGGCTCCGAGCCTCACGCAGCCATGGGAGGCGGGCCTTCCTAAGAGCTCCTCGTTCTTGGTCCCGTGGATCAAGTAGCCATCGCCGAGGTTGAGGACATAGGCCCCCAATTCTCCCTGAACGAGCCGCGATGGGTCCTCCGGGGGCGGTATTTTCTCGCCGGCTTCGGTATAGGCCCAATCCGGCTTGCGCCAAAGAGGGTTCTCGGCCTTGGCGATCACCCGGAATTCCCCGCGCGGAGTGACGAACTCCCAGCGGCGGCCGGTGCGTTTGTCCAGAAGGACCCCTCCACGGCCCACCGAGCAATCCGCCTGCATCAGCAGCTTGAAGCCCTTTTTCAGATAGAGCTTATTGGCCTTGGCGTCGACGACGATATGCAACCCTCCCTTGATCGTGCCTCCCAGCTTGCGGCGAAGCCCTTGGACCTCCTCGGCGATCGCTTTTTGGGTCCTGAGATAACCTTTATCCTTGGGAAAGAGATTCGGCAGCTCCTGGAGGAAACCGAGCTCGTCGGAATAAGCCCGGCTCTGCCGGACGGCCGCCACGGTGTCGCGAGCCTGCCGGTCGAGCATGAGGCCGCGAACCAGCAGCGCATCCGCGCCCTTCTCCACCGCCTCGGCCCAACGGGCTATCTCGCGGACTTGATAGGCGAAGATGAGCAGCCAGAGCGCGACGCCCGTCCCATAGAGCCGCCGGCCGAACCTGCGATCATCCATCGCAGCTAAAGATAACCTATGTCCGCGCCGCGCGCAAGACCGTTACAACTTCGTAACGAGGTTGTCGTAATATTTCTAGATGACGTTTTGGTTGAGCGCGTGGCTGGCGGCGGCCCCGGCATGGGGACTGTATCCGGCGGAACCGAGGGCGGGAGCATCGGCCTCGGAATTCACCGTCGGAGAATTCGGGTCGCTGCTCCAGCGATTCGTGGACGCTCTTCACCAAAAGGCGTTCCGGCACCTGGGGGACGAACGAGATTTCGATCACGGGCATCTTCTCTTCGGCCCGCGACACAACCGCCCGGTAGCCATCCTCTACCATACCCAGGAGCTGGCGCATTACCTATCCGGGAGCAAGGATTTCGGCTATCTCGACCCGGGAGGCCGCAACTGGATTCAATGGATCGATGGGGGCGGGATAGAGAAGGCCGATTCCTACGAGAGAATATCCTATCCCCCTACCGCTCACTGGGCCTGGTTCCAGGAGCGAGAGTTGCCCGATCTTCGCCGCCACCACACCATACTGGACAAGATGCTCGATCCCGATAGGCTGGGAACCCCCATAGCGAGAACCCGTCAGTGGGTCTTCAGCAAGGTAGCCTGCGGGCAGGCCCGGGAAGCTCCAGAGGCGGAGATCTCGATCCGGCTCCCGGACGGAGCGTCCCGGCTCGGTCGCGGCCGTGATCGAGAAATGGAGCGAGGCATCCAAGAAATCGGCCAGGGCGATGATCGACAAATACGGCCAGCCCAACGAGTTCACCAACAGTCTGCTGGTCTGGCATAACAACGGGCCGTGGGAGCGGACCATCGTACACCGCGACGGGGTGGCGCACAACTTTCCACGGAAGCACTCGGACGTGCTGCAACAATTCATCAAATATCGCGTGCCGGTCGACAAGTTCGATGACCTGGCGGCCTTCGATGGCAGCCTCTACCCGGATCGCACGCGCGGCGAGCTTTCCGCCAAGAGCGATCGCGAGGAGATGAATGTCCTGGCCCTCAATCTGGCCGACGACATCATCAGGGGCAAGAAGACGGTGGAGCAGGCCAGGCAATACTATGACCGGGCCGCGACGCTGTCATTGACCGGGAAATCGGACCCTTACATCTCTCGGATGAACTTCAGGTCGGGCACCCTGCCGACAGCCGACGAGGACAAGCAGCTCAAGCACAAGGAGATCGGAAACGGCGGCGCCAGCGAGATGGAGAAGGAACCGGGCTCCGAGAACCAGTGACGATAGAGGCTGATCCGAGAGGATGCCTCCCGCCGCCGGCTACTGGGAGCGGAGGAAATTCTCGAGCTCCAAGGCGACTTCCTCGGGCTTGTCGATGTGGACGAAATGCCGGGCCCCGGACATGACGCGAAGCCTGGCCTTGGGAAGGTCCGCGGCTAGGCGCCGGCCGTAGCGCAGGGAGGCGAACGGATCCTGCTCGCCCCAGACAATCAGGGTCGGGATATTGATCCGGGGAAGGGCTGGGACCAGCTCCATCGTCAGGCTCGAGTCCATACCCGAGGCGTCCCGGATCAAGGAAAGTTTCCCCGTTTCCGTGGTATAGGGCGCGAGCAGGCCATTGATCAGCCCCTCCTCCAGAGTGGAAAAGCCGGGACGCAGCGCGGCTCGAAGGCTCTTGAGGGCCGCCGCGGCCGACAAGCGACGATCGGTCCCGGGGTGGCCGAAGCGCGCCATGAACTCGGTCGGCCAAGAGTCGTAGCAGACCGTGTCCAGAAGAGCGAGCCGTCCGACTCGCGCCGGGTCAAAGGCCGCCAGGCGCAAGGCCACGCCGCCGCCGATGTCGTGCCCTATGAAATCCGCCCTCTCGATGCCCAAAGATTGCAACCATGCGTCGAGCATCTCGGCCTGACGGGACAGCGACCGGGGAAATCGATCGCTCTTGTCGGAATACCCGAAGCCCGGCAAGTCCGGTATGAGCATGCGCCGATGTCTCTCCAATGCGGGAATGAGACCATTCCACAGGAAACCCCACGTGGGCATTCCATGCAGAAGAACCAGCGGGGCTCCGGCGCCTCTCTCGGCGTAGCTGATGAATGTCTCGCCCACCTCCGTGACCTTCTGCGTGGCCTGATACTGTCTCCAGTGCATGGAAAGCCTCCGATGTCAATGACCGTTTGGCCGGTGCCGGGGCCTGGCGGGAAACGGGGAGCGTTTGAGGATCTCCGCGGCTTGCCAGTCGAGCGAAAACAAGGCGATGTTCAAGACCAGGGCCGGCAATACCGTCTCGAAATACTCGGTCAGCTCCACGACAGCGCCCATATCCTCCCGCTCGCCTAAGTCGTCGATCGGCATAACGACGGGATATGGCAATTCCCTCGCCAGACCGGAGGAAAGCTCCGCCAGATCACCCACGGCCTTACGATAGGCCTGCGACTTGATCGCGGGCTTGAGCCGCTCCCAACCCGCGGCAAGATAGCCGGGCCACAGGCCCAAGCTCCGATAATCGCAAGGGATCGAGGATAGCCCTAAGGAACGCTTGATATCGCGGAAAATCTTGCGCGGCACATCCTCGGAAGGCCTCTCCTCGATCATTTCCATGGGAAACATTCGCGGCGGCACTCCTCTTTCGATCAGTTCCGCGGCGGACGCTCCCTCGGCCCTCCTCGGCTCCTGCCCCTGTAGCGCCTGTGCGACCGTTGAAACGAATAGCAGCAGCTTCGGGTTGGCGTAATGGTAAAGCATCAGCACTCGCTGCACTTGATAGGCCTGGCTCTCGCCCAAGCCGGCCTTAGCGAGAGCGCTCAGCCGGTCCATGCCAGAGGCGGCTGCGACCGCCTCGGCTCGGAGACGGTCGGCGGCCTCCTCGAATGCCCGGGTCTGGGCGTTCGGCGTCATGGCCTCCCACAACGCGGAGAAAAAGCGCGGATAGGACGCCCAGCGCTGGAAGAGCGGATCGATCCCCGACACCCTGAGAATCTGGCGGATCTCGTGGAATATCTGCTCGACATCCGCTTCCGCCTTCTGCGGCGGGATACTCTGGGGTTTGCGAGCCGCGATCAAAAGCATGGCAATCCATTATAGGCTCGAGGCCTCCTCGAAGATTTGCCGAGGGCGCAAAGCTTTGTTGACTATCGAGGGTCGTCGGCGAGCGGCTCGAACTCGCGTATCTCCGGGGACTCCGAGACCAGCTCGGGAATCTTGCTCAGCGAGGCGATCACGTAACTCTGTTTCAAATGCAGCTCGAACGCCTCCCGCGATTCCCAACGTTCAAAGGTGATGAAGGTCCGGAAATCGTCCTTGGCGCGATGGAGCGTGTACAGCAAACAGCCCGGCTCGTTCCGTGAAGCCTTGGCCACTCGCCGCAGCTCCGCCTCGAGCGCCGCCTCGCAGTCCACCTTGGCCGTGGCTTTGGCTACGACGCTTATCTCCGACATGCTTCTCCGCGGGTCATGGGATGAGGTCGCGTCCGAGGCGCCCCACGAGGAAACCGATCAGGCCCGCGGCGGTTCCCACGACAAGCATCTCCACGCCCGATCTGAACCAGGAAAGCCTGACCACCCTCCCCTTGGCGGCTCCGATGCCGAAAAGCGCCGCGCCCGCGGCCAAGGCCGACAAGACCATGGCGGGCTTGAGCGGAAGCAAGAAATAGGGCAACAGCGGGACGCTGCCGCCGACCATGTAGGCCAGGCCCATGGCCAGCGCGTTTTCCACCGGATTCTCGAAGTGCCGCGGAATGATGCCCAATTCCTTGTGGGCCATATCCTCCAGCAAGAGCTCCTTGTCCTCGA
Source organism: Elusimicrobiota bacterium (assembly GCA_016207665.1). Taxonomy (GTDB): domain Bacteria; phylum Elusimicrobiota; class Elusimicrobia; order UBA1565; family UBA9628; genus JACQPG01. The sequence goes on from JACQPG010000116.1 coordinate 10,892, forward strand.
AAAGCCGTCTCTCGATGATGGCGATCTCCTCGGGCGTGAATCCTCGGCCGCCATACATCTGCCGTATCTCTCGGCGTTCCCCCTCGGGATCCAATTCGATCTGATCCCTCTCCTCGCGCAGGAGATGCTCCAAGTATTGCCGGTGGGACTTTGCCGAAAGATAAGAACCTCCCGCCATGGAGACCGACTCCACGGCGATGATCACCAGCCCCGAGAGCGCAACCACTTCGGAGGATTGGGAACCCGCGGCGATCCCGGTCAGGGCTCCTGCGGTCGATATCATGCCGTCTTCGGCTCCGAACACCGCGTCCCTGATCAGACGGCGTATCCAGTCCCTCGCCATGACGGCCTTGATTATCCCAGATTTTGAGGCCTTTTGGCGGGACTCCGAGCGGTGTTAGGGATTCTTCCATCTAGAGCAGCGTCCGACGCACGCTGGCGGTCCCCCTGAACGGCCGCCGCGGCGCGCTAGGACGGATTGTTGCGTTCGATTGGAGTGGGATTGGAGGAATCATGGAAGCCAAGGATATCATGCGCAAGCACGTGATCACCGTCACGGAAAAGATGACTTTGCAAGAGGTGGCGAGGCTTTTCACCGACAAGAACATATCCGGAGCCGCGGTGGTCAGTCGCGAGGGCAATGTCATTGGGGTCGTCTCGCAGACCGATCTCGTACGCTATGACCGCGAAAAGTCGGCCGAAAAGACGCCCGTCTTCCATAAGGAAGCGGAGGAGTTCAATCGCGGGTTCCAAGTAGAGAACCCGGATTACACCCGGGTGGAGCAGGTGATGACGCCCTGGGCCATCTCTTTCGAGGAGAAGACCCCCATCGAGGAGTTGGCCGCCGAGATGCTCAACAAGCGCATCCACCGTGTCTTCATCACCCGCGAGGGCCGGCTCTGCGGCATCGTGACGTCGATGGACATGATCCGCGCCTTGCTCGATCTGCTCAAGGGGCCATCCAAGGCAAGGTCCAAGAAATCCTCGGCATGACCGCTCCATTTCCCCACCATTACGAGGCGCGCCTGGAGTGGCGTGAGAGCTATCCCGCCCAGACCTCGGCTTATCCCCGTCCCTCGATTCTCTGCGGCCCGCCGCCGCAATTCGGGGGAGAGGAAGGTTGGTGGAGCCCGGAGCACCTGCTCCTATCGGCGGCCAATCTCTGCCTGATGACCACCTATTTCGCACTGGCCGCCAAGAGCCAGATCAAGATCGAGCGCTATCGCAGCGTGGCCAAGGGCGTGCTGGACCGCGGGGCCGAAGGCTTCGTGTTCACGGGCATCGAGCTGGACGTCTCGATCTCCGTGGCGCCGGCCGACCAAGCCCGCGCGGAAGCCCTGATCCAATCCGCGAAAAAGTACTGCATCATCTCCAATTCCCTCAAGCCCCAGGTCACCGTCAAGGCGAGGATCGGCTCCGACAAGGCCGGCTAAGGGGCACGCCCGGCTCCCCTAGTGGAGCCGTCCCGAGGCGATGTAATCCACCAACTCGTCGGTCTCGATGGGCTTGGGGAATATCTTCTCGATGGGAGAGCCCGTGATATCATCGTTGGTATATACGGCGCTGATCATGACCATCTGGAGGCAGGGACGCAGTTGCCTGGCCCGCTTGGAGAGCTCCACTCCGTCCATTCCCGCCATGCGTCCATCGGTGATCATCCACTGATAATCGTCCGATCGCAGTTTTTCAAGAGCCTCGCTTCCGGTCGCGACGGAATCCACCTCCAGACCCGCCTTGCGCAGAGCGAGGGCGAGTATGAGCCTGCAGGCTGAATCATCGTCAACGATGAGCACTCGGGAAGGATGAGCGTTCGGCATCGCTTCCTGATATTGCAATGAAACGGCCAGATGGCCGCTACTGAGCGCCTAGGCCGAAGGCCTTGAGCTTGCGCCACAAGGTGTTGCGGCCGATGCCGAGCTGCTTGGCGGTCTCGGCGACGTTGCCGCCGCAAGATCGATAGACCTCGAGAATGTGGCGTTTCTCGATCTCTTCCAGATTAGCGGAGAAGGCGGCTGCCTTGGAGACGCCCGGGCCGGAGGATTGCTGCATCTCGGGAGGAAGGTCGGACAAGCGAACGGCGGAGGCCGAGGACATGATGAGCACCCGCTCGATCGCATGTTCGAGCTCCCGGACATTTCCCGGCCATGAATAGGACCTCAGGGCCTGGGCGGCCTCGGGCGCGAATCGATCCGCCTTGCCTCCGATCTTCTTGCGCGCCTTGCGCAGGAAATGCTCGGCCAGGGGCAAGATGTCCTCCGGCCTTTCTCGCAACGGCGGTATCTGGATCGGGAAAACCTTGAGCCTGTAAAAAAGGTCCTCGCGGAACTTGTCCTGCGCTACCAGCTTGCCGAGGTCCTTATTCGTAGCCACCACCAACCGTCCAGAAACCTTGATGGGATGATTGTCTCCCACCCTCCTGATCTCGCTCTCCTGCAGGGCGCGCAGAAGCTTGACCTGCAGCGAAGGGGTGGTCTCGCTGATCTCATCGAGAAATAGCGTGCCGCCGTTGGCTTCCTCGAACAAGCCCCTTTTATTGCGGTCGGCGCCCGTAAACGACCCTTTAACATGGCCGAACAGCTCGCTCTCAAGAAGCCCCTCGGGCAATGCCCCGCAGTTGATGGCCACGAAAGCGCCGGTCCGGCGCGAGCCCTTCTCGTGAATGGCCCGGGCGATAAGCTCCTTGCCGGTGCCCGACTCGCCCTGGATAAGGACGGTGGCTTCCGTGGCGGCCACCTTTTGGACCAGATCGAGGACCTTGCGCATGGAGGGGCTGGCATAGACTATGCCCTCGAAACTGTATTTCCCCTTCACTTCCTCCCGCAGCCGCTGGACCTCTCCCAAAAGCCGGCGCCTCTCCATCGCCTTGGCCAGGACGATGCCCAATTCCTCGGGTTCGACCGGCTTGGTCAAATAATCGAAGGCCCCGGCCTTCATGGCCGCGACGGCCGAATCCACCGAACCGTGCCCCGTGATCAGCAGGACCTCCAGATCCGGCTGGGCCTTCTTGGCGGCTTGAAGCACGCGCAAACCGTCCACCCCCCCTAACTTCAGATCAGTGATCACCAGGTCGAAGGCCTGATCATCGAGGACCTTGATGGCCTCCTCGCCGGAACGCAAGGCCAGCACCTCCAGCCCCCGGCGGCGCAACTCCAGAGTGAGCAGCGAGGCCTGGGAAGCGTCGTCCTCGACCAAAAGAATCCGAGCCTGATAGTCCATGTTCATGCCTCGTTCCACGGCAGGTAGACCGAGAAGCTCGTGCCTTGGCCTTCCTCGCTCTTGACCTGGATGCGTCCGCCATGCGCCTTGACGATCCGGTCGGCGATCGCCAAACCCAGCCCCGTGCCCTGCTGCTTGGTGGTGAAAAAGGGCTTGAAGAGCTTGGGAAGCACCGAGGTGGGAATGCCAGGACCGGTATCCTTGACCTTCAAGTAGGCGAAGCCGCTGTCGCGGCCGGTCTCCAGCCCCAAAAGACCTTGCCCGCCCATGGCCTGGATGCCGTTGAGAACGATATTCCAAAGCACCTGCCGAATCTGGTCGGGGTCCATCGGGAAGGGTTTGAGCTGGCCCGACAAAACGGTTCGCACCTGGACCTGGTCGCGAAGCTCGGTATTGGATCGGATCATGTCCGCGATGTCCCGCACCAAGGCATTGAGGTCGCTGCGCGCCAGCTTCACCTCGCGTGGACGGGCATAAGCCAGGAAATTGTTCAGGGTCTCGTTGAGCCTTTGAGACTCGCTTTGGAGCACCCGGCGCACCATCTCAAGATCCTCGGCCGCGAGTTCCGCGGAGGCGATCTGCTTGGCGGCCATCACGATCGAACCCAGGGGATTGCGTATCTCATGGGCGATCACCGCCGCCATCTCCCCGATCGAAGCCAGGGTTTCCGACTGAGCGACTCGCGCCCGCAGGGCGAACTGCTCGCTCATGTCCATGGCGTTGGATATATAACCGATGATTTCCCCTTTAGGATTGCGCACGGCCGTGATGGTCAGCACCAGGGGCACTTCCCTTCCGTCCTTGGCTTGGTTGATGATCTCCCCCCGCCAATAACCGCGCTTGGGATCGAGTATGGCCTCCCACATGCGCTGGTAAAGCTCGTCGGTGGAGTGCCGGGATCGCAATACGGAGGGCTTTTTGCCTACGACCTCCTCGGGCGTATAGCCATAGTGGCGGGTAAAGGCCTCGTTGATGTCCTGGATCAAGCCGTTACGGTCGCAGTAGAACATCACGTCATTGGAACGCTTGAACGCCTGATAGAGGCTGAGCTCCCGCCGCTCCACTTCTCGCCGCATTCTCGTCAGTTCGTCCAAGCCGTCGGCCGCCCGCTCGCCGCGCTTGCCCCAATCGCGCAGGGTCCGGATCTCGATGGCGCAGAAGGAGTGGCCCTGGCCGCGACAGCGGGTCTCCAAGGCGAGGGCCTTTTCCCCGAGCACGGCCGTCGCCCAGCCCGAGGCGTAGCCGGTGAGGCTCCAGCAGGTCGGCCTATCGGATTTGCCCAGGAATTCGAGATGCTGCTCGGCCTCGTAAGAATCCTTCCAGCGGGCCTTGGCCAGGAAGGTTCCCTTCTCGAGGTTCAGCTTCAAGCCCATGGGCTCGGCCAGCACATGACCGATGCGGCCATGGATGACGGCTCCGGCCAAAAGCCATTCTCTTTTCGAGGAAAAGCGCAGTCGTTCATTGACTGATATGGCTTCTTCCATGCCGCAAGCGAATCCCTGCTGTGAAAAAAGTCTCCGGCAATGCTCCAAGCCCACCGTATCAACCAAGGCCTTGCGCAGCAGCCCCATGGCGCTGGCGTTGATGAGTATGGCCCGAGCGCCCCCCAACTCGATACGACCCTTGCGGGGCAGGAATTTGAGCGTCTTATCCAAAGCCTTCTGTATGACCCTCACTCTCTCTAGTATATAATAGCTATTAGATCGAGCGTGTTCCATTTTGGAGCGTTTTCGGGGGTTAGATCGATTTGGCCGAAACATTGCTACATCGTTGCATGAAACGAATCTGCCATCGGGAGCATTGCCATGAGAGGCAAACAGAGCCTTAAGACGACGTTGCGCCTGGATCAACGCATGGCCCTTCTCGGCCGCCTACGCATGGCCGAATGGATCGAGATGCCTGAGCAGAAGTTCGCCCAGGAAATCGAGAAGATCGAAAAGGACCCCTTGTTCCAGAAGCTGTTTTACGGCAAGGAAGGAAGCGCCATCCGCAGGCAGAAGTGGGCCGCCGGCCGCTTCAGCGGCAGCTTTTACGAGGTCAACGAGCAGGTGGCAGCCGGCAGCCAAAGGGTGCGCGTCGAGGAGAAGCTCGACGAGAAGCAGCGACTGCTGCCCAAGATACGGAAGATAGGCCAGGAGGCCTTCGAGCGTTATTTCCTTTACGCCGAGGAACCGCTCCCCTTGGAGGAGATCGCTCGCCGCACGGGTCTGCCGCTCGAGGACATACAAGCCATCAATCAGCTCCTATTGGAGATCGGCAGCGAGGCGGAGTTCGCCGGTCCGCCCCCGGGGACGGCCACGGCGAGTTTCTCCTGCCTGGCTCGCCTGTCCATCGAGGCCGAGGAGCCGATTTTCGAGTTTTTCTCCCCGCATTGGGCTCGAGGCCTCTACAATATACGCTATGAGAAATTAGAGCAGTGGAAGCGCGACGGCATGTTCCAACCCGCGGAAATGCGCCGACTGCCCCACCTGCTCAAGCGCATGGAGACGGTCAATCTCAGGCAGAACACTCTTTACCGGGTCATGGAGACCGTCACCAAATTACAGGCCGAATTCCTCAAGACCCGCCGCAAGGACCTGCTCCGTCCCATCAGCCTTCGCAAATTGGCCTGGCGCCTGGACCTGGCGCCCAGCACCGTGAGCCGAGCTCTGTCGGGCCGGGGCGTCAAATTGCCGTGGGGGCAGGAAGTGCCCTTGATCAAATTCCTGCCGGGCCGGCGCCGGGTCCTGCGCGACGTGCTATCCCAGTGGCTGGAGAAGGACGGGCGCGCGGCCACGGATTCGTTCCTGGCTCAGAGGCTTCGGGAAGAATACGGGATCAAGGTGTCGCGCAGGACGGTCAATGCCGTGCGCAACGAGCTCGGCCGGTCGAAAAAGACGGCCTAGATCACCCGCAAAAGATCGGTGGTCGTCACGATTCCCGCCAGCTTGCGGCCCCGCGTGATGATGACCCGATGCACCCGCTGGCGCAGCATCAGCCGACTGATCTCCTGCGCCGAGGATTCCTCGGAGGCCTGTATGACATTGCGGCTCATCAGGTCTCGCGCCATCACCATGGAGCACGGAGGGTCCCCCTCCTGGTCGGCCTGGGAATAAAAGTTGCCGGGCCCTTGAGCCCGGGATATCCGTTCGAGATGCGCCACGATATCGCTTTCCGAGACGACGCCTACGACATTGCCCTCGGAATCGACCACCGGCGCGCCGCTGATCCTGTTTTGCGCCAGTATCCGGGCCAGTTCCCAAACATCGGTATCTTCTCCGACGGAGATGACCTCGCGGTGCATGATATCGCAGGCCCTGATCGGATTTCCCGGGTCCATCGCCTCAGCTCAACTGCCCCACCAGCTCCGAGTTCGGGACCGGTTTGCCCTCCTCATCGCGCCGTCGCGCCACGCCCGAGCGCCGAGCGGCCTTCCTGACGGCCGCGGCTACCGCCGGAGCGACATTCGGATTGAATATCGAGGGGACGATTTGATCCTCGTGGAGCTCGCCCGGACCCAATTGCGCCGCGATCGCTTCTGAGGCGGCCCGATTCATGGCCTCGTTGATCTGCCGGGCGTGGACGTCGAGCGCTCCCCGGAAAACGCCCGGAAATGCCAGGGCGTTGTTGATCTGGTTCGGATAGTCGGACCTTCCGGTGGCCACGATCCTCGCATAACGCCAGGCGATCTCGGGATCGATCTCGGGGTCCGGATTCGACAAAGGGAAGACGATGGGATCGCGGGCCATCCGGGCCAAGTCCTTCCCCTCCAGCATGCGCGAGCCGGACAACCCGATGAAGACGTCGGCTCCGCGCAGGGCCTGGCTCAGGCTGCCCTGGAATCGATCCGGATTGCTCAAACGCGCGAACTCCAGTTTCTCCTCGTTCATGGGTTCGGGACGGCCCAGCCATATGGCGCCGGCCCGGTCGAAAGCGATCAGATGCCGGACTCCGGCGTCCATGATCATCTTGCTGACCGCGATGCCCGACGCGCCGGCGCCGGCCACAACGACCTTGAGCTTGGCCAGCTTCTTTCCAACCAGCTTGACCGCGTTGAGCAATCCCGCGAGAGTGACGATGGCAGTTCCATGCTGATCGTCATGGAAGACCGGTATGTCCAGTTCCGCCCTCAGCCGCCTCTCCAATTCGAAACAGCGCGGAGCCGCTATATCCTCGAGATTCACCCCGCCGAAGCCGGGGGCCAACATCTTGACGGCGGCGATGATCTCCTCATTGGTCTTGGCGGCCAAGCATATGGGAAAAGCGTCGACGTTGCCGAAAGTCTTGAACAGCATCGCCTTGCCCTCCATGACGGGCAGGGCTGCCTCGGGGCCGATATTCCCCAGGCCCAGGACACGGCTGCCGTCGGTCACGATGGCCACCATGTTCTTTTTCATGGTGAGGCTCCAAGCCCGCTCCCTATCCTCGGCGATCGCCAAGCAAACCCTGGCCACTCCGGGCGTATAGGCCATGGAAAGATCGTCGCGCGTCTTGAGCGGAGAACGGGGAATGACCGAAATCTTGCCGCCCAAGTGCATCAGGAAGGTCCTGTCCGAGACGGGCCCCAGCTCGATCCCGCGGAGCTTGCGCAATTCCCGCAAGAGCAGCCGCCCATGGGCCTCGTCATGCACCTGCACGGTCACGTCGCGCGTGATCACGCCCTCCCCCGCGGAAACCATGTCGATGGCGCCGACAGCCGCCTTAAGCCTGCCGATCGCGGCCAAGGCCTTGGCTAGGGTTCCAGGTTTGCGCGCCAGGCGCAACCTGAGGGTGAGTGTATAGGAAGGACTCGCTCGATAGCCGTTTTCTTTCATGCAAAGGCCTCGTGCAACAGCCCGGCCATCGGCTCCTTCTAGGGGCCCCAATACTCTCCGGCCGCGACCTTGGCGAAATGCCGGCAGGCGGCCCGATGAAGGATGTCAAAGGGCAGCCTTTCTCCGGTGATACGGCACCAACGAAAACCGCCGCCAGCCCCATCCTTATCCTTGAGCTCCCACCAGGCGCATTCGGCGCAACAGCGCCCCCTGCTTTCGTCGCTCATGACACCTCCATCTTTTCGTCTGATTGCAACGCAGCTGCCCTTCGATGGCCGTTTTGTCGCAGTGTCTTTCTAGCGAGGGAGTAGGGAGCATCGAATCCGCCGGAAGGGAGAATTGACCATGCTGGAGATCCGTTTTCATGGCCGTGGAGGGCAGGGCACCGTGCTGGCCGCGAAGATCATTTCCGAGGCGGTGCTGCGCGGCGGCACCGGCCAATGTCTGGCCATACCGGAGTTCGGCGTCGAGCGGCGCGGGGCGCCCGTGGTCGCCTATGCCCGGATATCGGATCAGGGCATCAAGATAAGATCGAAGATCTACGCTCCCGGGGCCGTGGTTCTGCTCGATCCCCGCCTGACCGGTTCGGGGATCACCCAAGGACTAAGCCCCGGAGCTCTCATCATCATCAACAGCGAGCGCGATCTGAAATCCTTATCGCAACAATTTCCCGGGATGCGGGTACGCTCGGTGCCGGCGCGGCGCATCGCCCTCAAGCACGGCTTGGGTCCGAAGGCGACGCCGCTGGTCAATACCACCATGGCCGGGGCGGTATGCGCGATGCTCGATCTGGCGGACCGCGCCGCCGTGGCCGATGCCGTCGCCTCCAGCGTGCCGGTCAAGACCCGGGAAAATGCCGAGGCCGCCTTGGAGGCCTTCGATCTAGTGGAGGAAAAATTATATGCCTAGGCTCGAGCCGCCCCAGAGGCTTCCCCGGATCATCTCCTCCCCTGGGAGCACCACGTTCAACCGCACCTCCTCTTGGAGAAACCTCGTGCCCCGCATCGATCTGGCCCTGTGCACGGGCTGCCTCCTTTGCTGGAAATTCTGCCCCGAGGCTTGCGTTGGCCTTCCCGGGCCCAAGCCGGAGATAGGAATGGATTATTGCAAGGGCTGCGGGGTCTGCGCTCAGGAATGTCCGGCCGAGTGCATATCGATGGACCAGGAGGCGGAGGCATGAAAAAGGTCCTGACCGGCAATTATGCCGCCGCCGAGGCCGCGGCCTTGGCGGGCGTCCAGGTCGCCAGCATCTATCCCATCACCCCCGCGACGCAGATCGGCGAACGCCTCAGCGAGATGAGCGCGGAGGGAAGCTTCGGCGGCCGGCTTATCCGCGTCGAGTCCGAGCATTCGGCCATGGCCTCGCTGCTCGGGGCCGCCTCCGCGGGAGCCCGGACCTTCACCGCGACATCCTCGCAAGGGCTGGCCTACATGCATGAGATGCTCCACTGGGTCTCCGGCGCGCGCCTGCCCGTGGTCATGGTCGACGTCAACCGAGCTCTGGCCGCGCCCTGGAATCTCTGGAGCGATCAGAGCGACTCCTTGTCCCAGCGCGACACGGGCTGGCTCCAGTTCTATTGCGCGAGCAGTCAGGAGGTGCTCGACACCGTGCTCATGGCCTTCAAGATCTCGGAGAAGACGTTCCTGCCCTCCATGGTAGTGCTCGACGGGTTCACGCTTTCCCACACCTATGAGCCGGTCGATGTGCCCGACGAGAAGGCGGTCCGGGAGTTTCTTCCCCCATGGCGCCCGGAGAGCCGCCTGGATACCGGCGCGCCGGCGGCCTTTGGCTCGTTGGCCGGAGCCAAGGACTACATCCGCCTGCGCCGCCGCATGGCTTATGATATGGAGCAGGCCCTCTCAGTGATCGACGATGTCGCCAAGGAGTTCGAGCGGCTTTTCGGAAGGCGCTACGAGCCTCTCGCTCCTTATCGCGCCTGGGACGCCGACACCGTGCTGGTGATCGCTGGCGCGGCGGCCGGGGCGGCCGAGGCCGCTGTCGACGAGCTGCGCCGAGACGGTCATCGGGCTGGCAGCCTCAGGCTTCGGGTCTTCCGTCCCTTCCCGGCCGATGCGCTCAGGCGCATGCTTCACGGCGGCATGAGGCTGGCCGTGGTCGACAGGTCGTTCTCACAGGGCAGCGAGGGAACCTTCTCCCAGGAGATCAAGGCCGCGCTCTATTCCTCAAGCCCCAAACCCGTGACCACGGGCTTCGTGGCCGGGCTCGGGGGAGGAGACATCACCGTGGATTTGCTCAAGGAGATATGGGCCGAGGCGCATAACGGCACGGTCAATCCGGCGGAAACGGTCTGGATGGAGGACGCCCGATGAAGACTTCGATCCCTCAGGAGGAATTGCTCAGATCCGGACATCAGGCCTGCCAGGGCTGCGCTTCCACCGTGGCCATGCGCTACGCCCTCAAGGGACTCGGCCGGCGAACCATCATCGTAGTGCCCGCTTGCTGTTGGACGGTGATCTCGGGAGCCGCGCCCAACTCGTCTCTGGATGTGCCGCTGCTCCACGCTCCCTTCGCCAGCGCCGCGGCCACGGCCTGCGGCGTCAAGGCCGGCCTTCAGGCCCGCGGGGACGAGGAGACCACGGTGATGGTCTGGGCCGGCGATGGAAGCACCTATGACATCGGCCTGCAATCCTGGTCGGGCGCGGCCGAACGTGGAGAGGACATGCTCTATGTCTGCTACGACAACGAAGCCTATATGAACACCGGCGTTCAGCGCAGCGGCGCCACTCCCATGGGCGTCTGGACCATGACCACTCCGGATGGAAATCGCAGACCCAAGAAGGACCTCGACGCCCTGCTCGAGGCCCATCACATCTCCTATGCCGCCACCGCCTCGATAGCCTATCCCGAGGATTTCGTCCGGAAATTCGCCAAGGCCCGCGCCATCAAGGGCTTCCGGTTCATTCGGGTGTTCTCTCCCTGTCCTCCCGGCTGGAAATACGACCCGGATAAGACGGTGGATCTGGCCCGTCTAGCGGTTCTGACCGGCGTCTTTCCTCTTTACGAGATAGAGGCGGGAGCCTTCCGCCTCAACCTGGCGCCGGCCAAGCTCAAGCCGCTGGCGGAATATCTGGCGCCTCAGGGCCGCTACAAGGGTCTTGATCCGGAGGCGTTGGCACGGGAGCAGGGGTCGGTCACCGAACGCTGGCAGCGGCTGCTGGCGCGCAAAGCCGCCTCCTAGGCTATGGCCGATAATCCTTGCGCTCGCGCGACCAATCGTCCACCCAAGGCGCAGGCCCGAGCGCGGGTCGAGGAACTGCTCGACCCGCTTTTCCGGAATCTTTCCGATGGAATCTCGGTTTGCGATTCCAAGGGCGCCGTGCTCTACATGAATCCGGCGGCCAGGCGCCTGCTCGGAGTGGAGCTCGAGGTGCGGAGCCTCAACATCTGCTCCTATCTCTGCGAGAACCTCAAGGGGCAAGGCGTGCGCTGCCCCCTGCAGGCCGGCGCGACGGACCAGGACCCCGTGGTCTTCCAGGGTCGCTTCGCGGCCAAGACCAAGTTCGCCTGGAAGGACTTCCACATACAGCGCTCCGATTCATGGAAGGAGATCCGCCTTCGCTGCGAGCGCCTAAGCACCAGCCTCTTCGGCGACCAGCTTTCGGACGCCCGCTTCATATTCATCGAGGACGCCTCGGCCGAGCTCGAGCTGCAGCAGCGCAAGGAGGATTGGCGCAGCATGATCGCCCACGACTTGCGCACCCCGCTGAGCGCCATCCATGGGGCCCTCCACAGCCTCGATGACATTCCGGCGGGACGTCCTCTTGATGAGCAGGAGCAGGCGCTCGTGCGCCTGGCCGCGCGCAACACGGACCGCATGCTCGAACTGCTCAATCTCTACCTCGAGGTCGCGCAGCTCGACTCCGGGACCGCGCGCGTCGAGCTCGTCAGGGTGCCGCTCAAGCAGCTCGCCAAGAAAGTCGCCGAGGATCAACGCCCCCTCGCCGATGAAAAGAGCATCGCTCTGGCGGTCAATATCCCGGAAGAGCTCCACGCCAAGGCGGACAACGGCCTGCTCTCGCGCATGCTGGAAAACCTGGTCAACAACGCGATCAAATTCACATCCCGCGCGGGCAGGATCACCGTGGGAGGCGCCGGCACCTCGGAGGAGGCGCAGCTCTGGGTCGAGGATACGGGCTCCGGCATCGCTCCTCGCGACATTCCTCATATCTTCGACCGTTTCTACCAGGCTCGGGCCCGGCGGGAAAATCGCATACAAGGCAACGGGCTCGGCCTGACATTCTGCCGCGAGGCCGCCAAATCCATGGGCGCCAGCGTGGAGGTGGAGTCTCGTTTAGGCCAAGGCAGCCGTTTTACGATACGTCTGCCCAAGGCCTAGATCCCATGAATCCCTTGCATATCCATTTGATCGCCAACCATATCCCGGTGTTGGCGGCGCCTTTGGCGGCCTGCTTGCTCGCCTACGCCGCCTGGAAAGGATGCGAGGAACTCAACCGCTTAGCCTTATTGGCCCTGGCCCTCAATGGGGCCATCACCCTCGGCGTCTTTCTCTCCGGGCTTGGAGCGGAGGAGCTCTCCGCGGAGCTGGTCGGCAGCGCCGAAGCCTTAATCGAGCCGCACGAGCGCTGGGCGCAGGCCTCGCTGGCCGGCGCTATCTCCCTGGGGCTGATCGCCGCCTGGCTGTTAAAGGCTTTTCGCAGGCCTACCCCCCTCCCCCCTCGAGCGTTGCTCATGGTCTTCTTAGCGGCGATCGGGCTGGGATTGGCGCTCGCTCGTACGGCCTACCTCGGAGGACGGATACACCATCATGAGATACAACCGGATTGGAAGCACTTTCGCAACGCGCTCTGATGGAAGTCGATCACCTCGTCCTTGTCGGACTCAATCACCGAGCCTTGGACATCGCGCGCCGGGAAAGAGCGGCCGTCGGCCCTCCGGAGCTGCGCGCCTGCCTTCTCCAGTTGCGGCGGCTCATCGAAAACTCCGAGCTGCTCCTGCTTTCGACGTGCAGCCGTCTTGAGATCGCGGCGATCACCCCGAATCCGACCCGAGCTCAGATGGCGATCACCCTCTGGCTGTCGCAGCGGCTTGCCGGCGAGTCGCCGGCGCTCTATTACCGCCAGGGAACCCAGGCCATATCCCACCTGATCCGGGTCGCCGCCGGCCTCGAGTCTTGGATCATCGGAGAATCCGAGATCCAAGAGCAGCTCCGGGAGGCCTACCGGCATGCCGTGGCGCTCGGCGCTGGAGGCAAGACTCTCAGCCAGACCATCCAGCGCGTGCTCCTGGCCGCCAAATCGGTGCGCGCGCGAACCAATATTCAAGGCGGGATCCACTCCATTGGAGGGGCGGCCGTCTTGCTGGCGCGCAGGATATTCCCCGGGCCCGAGCCGCGCTCGATCCTGGTCATGGGCGCGGGCCGGGCCTCCGAGTCGGTGCTTAGAAATCTCTCCGCTCGGAATTTTCAGGATATCTGCATCTCCAGCCGGCGGCCGGAGCACGCGCGCGAGCTTGCGCGAAAGGTCGGAGGCGAGGCTCTGAGCTCCCACGAGGCCATGGCCGCGCTCTCAAGGGTCGATGCCGCGATATTCTCGACCTCCCGTGCAGGCCTTCTCGATGCCTCGGAGCTTCGAGCTCGGATCGCCGGCCGAAGAGAGACCCTTTATCTTCTCGACCTGGGACTGCCCAGGAACGTCGCTCCTGAGTGCGCCAGGCTTGACGGCGTTCACCTATATGATCTCGACGATCTCAGGTCCATCGTGCGGCGGAACATGGACGACAAGGCGTTGGAGAGGCGAAAAGCGGAATCTCTGGCGCGCGCGGAGGCGGCCTCCGCCAGCCGCTGGTTGTCCGTTCATGAACCGGCGGGCCGGCGCTAGAGCGCCGGCTATACGGGCGGGATCCCAAAGGCCAGCTCCCCCGCGCTGAGATCGGCGGCCCGGCCGGCCGAAGCTGGAGGCACGGCCAAAAGAGCCTCCGCGCCGCGGCGCAATAGCTGCAGGACCGTCATCCCGTGGACCCAACGCTGGGGAAGCGGTTTTTCGTGAATGGCCAATACCATGAGCGTTCCAGGCTTCGACGCCTCCCGCAGCATCGTCTCTATGACGGATCCCACGCATGATTTGCCTTGGACCAAGGGCCTGACACGCTCGGGGAGACTCTCGATCAAGCGATCGAGCAGAAGCTCCGGCTGGGCCCGGGACTCCTTGGCTCCTCGCACATGCAAAGCGGTCAAGGGCCGCTCGAAGGCCGCCGCGACCTCGGCCGCGAAACGCAGGCCCCGGTCGCCATAGTCCGTGAAATTGATCGGCGCCAGTATCCTCTTGAGGTTCAACTCGGGAGTCCTCGTGACCAACACCGGAACCGGGGAAGACCTGATCACCTCCTCGGCCACCGAGCCCTGGACCAGCCGATCCAAGCCCTTGCGTCCATGAGTGCCCAAGACGAGGAGATCGCTCCTTCTCCGCCGGCCCTGCCTCAAGATCGCGGAGACCGCCTCGCCCTCGCCGACATGCACCACGGTCTTCGGCCCCAACCTCTTGCGCAGATGGACCATCACCCGCCTCTTCTCTCTTCGATCGAAGGGAAGTATGGGCAAACCCCAATCCGAGACCGGAGGAGGCTCCTCCACGTAGATCGCGTGCAACTCCGAACCGAACTGCCTCGCCCAATCCTTGGCGACGCGCCAAGCGGCCTCCGAGGGCTCGGTGAAATCATAGGCCGCAAGAATCCGTTTCGGGGGAAATCTCATGATACAGCCTCAATTAAGGGTTATGCAACGAACTGGCCCTAAGCGCCGGGGGGAGTCTGGCTCAGGGCCTCCCCCACCATGGCGATGAGCTCGGCGTATCCGAAGGGCTTCTTCAGGAACATCCCTCCGCTTTCCTTCAGCTCGCTCTCCAACTCCTCCGAGTAACCTGACATGAAGATGAGCTTGATGTCGGGGCGAGAGGCCTTCAACTGCTTGGCCAACGCGGTCCCTCTCAATCCCGGCATGATCACGTCGGTCAGAAGCAACTCGATCGAGCCGGCATGGCTTCGAGCCATGGGCAGGGCCTCCTCGGCGCAGGAAGCCTCCAGCACCTGATAGCCTTGCGAGTTGAGGAAGCGCCGCGCCAACTGCCGGACCTGCCTTTCGTCCTCCACCAGCAAGACGGTGGCGTCGCGCTCCGGCTCGCGCGCGGGCAGGCTGGGAAGGGTTTTGGCTTGTCGCCGGCCCGGGATGCCCGGCAGGAACACCTCGAAAGTGGATCCCTTGCCCAACTCGCTTCGCCCCGCGACATGGCCCCCGCTCTGTTTGACGATGCCATAGACCGTCGCCAAGCCCAGCCCGGTCGCGCGCCCCGACTTGGTGGTGAAATAAGGCTCGAAGATGTGCCTCAGGGTCTCTTGATCCATCCCGGCGCCGCTGTCTTCGACGGATATCTTTACATAGTAACCGGGCTCCAGGCCGGGGTCGGCGCAGTTTCCCTTCACTTCTTGGTTCGAGGTTTGGATCTTGAGCGTTCCTCCATAAGTCATGGAGTCCCGGGCGTTGATGGCCAAGTTGAGCAGCACCTGCTCGAGCTGATTCTTATCCATGAGCACGCTCCAAAGCCCAGGGCCCGGATGGAATTCCAGCTCGATGTCTTCCTCTAATAGCGGCCGGATCAAGCCTAGTATCTCCTTGATTTGCTTGTTGATTTCCAAGACCACCGGCATGAGGGTCTGCTTGCGGCCGAAGGCCAACAGCCTTCCGGTCATGTCCGCGGCCCGCCTGGCCGCCTGCTCGATCTCGAGGATGTCCTCCTTGAGCACCTGAGAGCGGTCGAGCTCGCTCTTGGCCATGTCGCAATAGCCCAGTATCGCGGTCATGATATTATTGAAGTCATGGGCGATGCCCCCGGCCAATCGGCCTATGGCCTCCATCTTTTGGGCCTCTTGCAGCCGGAATTCAAGCTGATGGCGCTCGGCGATGTCCTGAGCCAGGCCCAATACCCGGCTGACATGGCCCGAGGCATCATAGACCGGGAATGCCCGATCGTGAATCCACCGTAGGCTGCCATCCGGCCGGACTATGCGATAGCTCTCGTTATAGAGACCGGCGGCTTGTTTCTTGAAGGCGGCATCCAGGACCCGATCGCGATCATCGGGATGTATGGCTTCGAGCCATGACTTGGGCCGGGCATAAAGCTCCTGGCAGCTCCTCCCCCAGATCACCTCATAAGCGGGACTGATGTAAAGCATGGTATTCTTGTCCGGATCGGTAACCCAGAATACGTCATGAATGGTCTCGACGATCTGCCGGAAGCGCTCCTCGCTCTCATGGAGCCGCGCCTCCATCTCCTTGAGCGAGTCGGCGGCGTTCTTCGCTGTCATGGGATAAGCGTAACCCCTGCCGCTTAAATCGCGCTTAATCCCGACTGAAGAGCCGTTTAATTGGATTTCCGATCAAGAAGCCGACATATGGGCGACCGCTTGCAAGCGAGACTCGTTAAGAATCCTCAGCCGCTGGCCCTGCAGCTCGATCCAACCTCGTTGCCGAAAATCAGCCAGCGCCCGACAAATCGCCTCGAGGGATGAGCCAAGGCTATCGGCAATCTCATAGCGGGACTCCTTGATCACGACCCAGGATTGCCCAGCCTGACGGCGGGCCCATTGCCGGATCAGGTATTTTGCCAGCCGCTCGCGCAGACGATGCAGGGCGATGTCGGTCATAGTCTCCTCGGCGGCACCCAGCTGCTGCGCCAACCGCCTGGCCAACGCGAGACTGGCGGCGGGCGAGGCTCTGACGAATCGCCAAAAGGCCCCGGCCGGTATGAGGCAGAGAACTGAATCTTCCATGACCACGGCCGTGGCCTTATAGGGCTCGCCGGCCACCAAGGACCTGACCCCTACCAAATCCGGAGCGGAAATGAAGCGCACGATCTGTTGGCGACTGCCGCAGTCGCTGCGCACTATCTTGACCCGGCCTCGACACAAAAGAAATAGGCCTAGTGGCGGATTCTTCTCATAAAACAGGATATTATTTCGGCCATAGTTCCGACGGGTGCGCAGCGATAACAGTCGCCGCCAGTGCTCGTCCTTGAGACCCGGGAAAAACGAGCCGTTCCGGAAGGCACATGCCTCACAGTCTCTTTTTCCACCACCAGGCATTTGAGGACTCATTATCCTTCACAATATGCAACGCAACTTCCACCTTTTGACCGATGTCAACCTTTGTTTTGACCTCGAATATCAAGGGAGATACTCTTGAGTGAAACTACCGGCATCCCTCAGGCCAGCGTATGATGATGACCATATGTTGATGCCAACGGCTTTCCCGGGGGCGACGGGTCTGCCCAGGAGCTTCCTGTCGCCCCCTCAAAGAGCCGCGTTAATGCACCCGCTTCTAAGCGGCGAATTCCTGGCAAGGAGAAACCAATGAAAAGCCACCGATGTTCCAAGCTCGCTCTGATGACTCTCTCGATCTTGGGCGCTGCCTGGTTTATGATTCCGCTCGTCAATAGCGTGCGGCATCTCTGTCCCACCCGGCCGACCGGCGTGCCTGAGGCGCAGGCTATCGCGGCCTGGGCCAGAAAGTATGGCGTCGGCTGCAATGTATGCCACGTTGCCGGATACAAGCTCACCGGGGCGGGCCAGAAGTTCCTGCGTCAAGGGCATACGATGCCGGGCTCGGACAAAGAAGCCAACATATCGGACTTTCTCTCCTTGACCGCCAAGATCCGAACCTGGGGCAAGAAGACGACGGTCGTCGAGGAAGCGCGCGAGACCCAGAAAACCAGCAAGAGCTCCTTCGAGTTCCATGCGCTGAGCCTTTACTCCGGGGGAGCGCTCGACAGGGGCTTCTCCTATTTCGCGGAGTTCTATCTCCATGAGAATGAGAAGAAATTCACGCCAACGGCCAGCGAGGCGAATGTCTCGGATATGGGAGATTGGGGACGCTCCAAATTGGCCGAGGCTTATTTGGCCTACAACTACAACCTCAACGAGGATGTCTACGCGGGAGGCCGCATGGGCCGCATCATGCCATGGCTGATCCATTTTCATGGCGGCGGCGCCCGACTCGATTATTCTCGACCGTTGCCCTTCACCTCCCAAACCCAGACCAACAATCCCTACCGTCCCTTCTCGCGACAATATGGGGCCAGCGCATTCGGGGCCTTCAAGGACCTATTCGCGGAGTTGGGCATCGTCAACGGAACGGGCAAGCATGAGAACATAGTCGAGGTAGAGACCGACAACAAGAAGGATGTCTATCTGACTCTAGACTACACCTTCGACGGCAATGGCAGCATGCTCGGCGCCTATTATTACAAGGGCTATTGGCCGCTGCACTGGTTTAGCCAAGCAGCCAGCGGCGACAAGTTCCGGCAATATGGACTGATCGGCAACTATACCTTCAAGCTGAGTCCCTTCGGGTTGGATAGGGCCGGCGGCTCACTGATCGGCGCCTGCTTCATCGGCAACGACCGCTATAAGAACACGGGAGGCGTTAACGAGGATAATCACCGCTCGAAGAGCTACTTTGTCGAGACTCAGGCACATCTCTTCGATGACATGCTCGCGCCTTATTTCCGCTATGAGTGGTTCGACTCGAACACCGCCCTTCCTAATACCGAGAAATACGGTCCCGTGCTCGGTCTCAACTGGAAGGCCTTCAATCATGGGCGCTTCGTGCTCGAGTATTCCCGTTACAAGACGCGGAATAATTTCCAGAAATATACCAGGGACGAGGACGTTACCCTGGAAGCGCAGTTCATGTTCTAGAGCGAGCTCAAGTCAATCCGTAAGAGGCCGCCCCTAGGGCGGCCTTTTCGTTGCGTAAGTAATGATGCTATGGAGATAAGAATACGCTTTCCAGGGAACAAGAAGGTTTCCGCCGACTTCAAGGACATGACGGTGCTGACCGATCAGCCCAAGGACAGCGGAGGCGACGGGAGCGCGCCGAGCCCTTTCGAGCTGTTCCTCGCCTCGATCGGCGCCTGCGCCGGGATATTCGCCTTGAGCTTTTGCCAAAAGCGGAATATTCCGACCGACGGGCTCGAGATCATCCAGACCGTCTCATGGGATGAGGAGGAGCACCGCGTCGGCGAGATCGCCTTCGACATCACCCTCCCCAAGGATTTCCCGGAGAAATACCGCGAGACCCTGGTCCATACCGTCAACGGCTGCACGGTCAAGAAGCATATCCTGGCCCCGCCCCGCTTCAAGGTGAGGGTTAGGCCTCGTTAAAGAATAACTGATTCATCTTGTTATATGTCCTTCTGGATGAATCGTGTAGTTCCAGTCGCCATGAAATCTCTCGTGCGCGATATTGAGGCTGGACATCTGCGC
>JACQPG010000009.1 GCA_016207665.1 Elusimicrobiota bacterium
GGTCCTCCTCGTCGTCGACCACCAGAACGCGCAGGCTCATCGCGGCGGCCGTCCTCCGGAGGACTTGGCGGTCGGGCTGGCCACCGCCTGGGGAAGGGAGAACGAGAACCGCGCGCCCTTGCCGGGGGGCTTTCCACCGTGATGGTTTCTCCGTGTAGATCCATGATCTCCTTGCAGATCGCCAATCCCAGTCCGGTCCCCTTGTAGCCGCCGCCGGCGGAGCGATTGATCTGGACGAATTTGTTGAACAGATCCCCTATCTTGTCCGCGGGGATGCCCTCTCCATCGTCCACGATGGATATCACGACGCGCTCTCCCGAGACCCGAGCGCTGATTCCCACCGAGCTCTTGGCGAAGCGCAGGGCATTGTCGACCAGGTTCACGAGAACCTCGGAAATCAGCTCCGGGTCGGCGTAGACGTCGGGCAGGTTTGGGCTCAGCTCGGCCTCCAGGCGTATCTTGCGATTCTTGGAGGTGGATTGAAAATCCTCCAGCGCCTGGGATACCAGCGCTTCCGGCGAGAAAGCGCGGCGAGTGATCCGTGCCATTCCGGATTCCAATCGCGATAGATCGAGAAGGTTGTTGATCATCTTGGAAAGTCGCGCCAGGTTCCTATGGGCTATGCCGATCAGCTCGCCTTGCCGGCCTTGAAGGGGGCCGGCCAAGCCCTCGTAGAGATTGTCGATCGCGCCCTTGATGATGGTCAAGGGAGTCCTAAGCTCGTGCGACACCGTGCCGAGAAGCTTGTCCTTGAGCTCGTCAAGACGGCGCCGCTCCTTTATCTCCGCCCGCAGCTGCTCGACCTTCTGGAGCCCGGAGATATCCCGTATCGATGCGAGCCGGGCCGGAGCGCCCTTCCACTCGATTTCGGTGACCCTCATTTCCGCGGTCCTGTCTGCCGCGAGCTTGAGCAACTTTGTTTCGCCCGCCAAGGCCGGAAACTGGAAAGGACGACCTATGAAATCCGAGGTCTTGGTCTCGAAAAGCGACTCGGCCGCCGGGTTGGCATAGCGGACAACTCCCTCAGCGTCTATGACGATCATGGCGTCGGCCGACTTCCTGATGAGATTCTCCGTCTGGGCGAGCATTTTGTGCCGCTCGATCGCGTACCAGATGGCCCGCTTGAGCAGCCGGGAGTCCGAGGTAGCCTTGACCATATAATCCTGCGCGCCCAGACGCATGGCCTCGAAGGCGGCATGCTCGTCTCCCAGGTTCGTCATTACCAGTATGGGAAGATCGTGGCCCTTCTCGATCACCTTGGTGATGGTTTCGATCCCCCGGCTGTCGGGAAGGCTTAGGTCCAGAAGTAGCGCGTCGAAAGGCGCTGTTTCCAGCAACTTGAGGCCCACCTCCAGTCGATCGGTCCTTTCCATCTCGAATTTCAGGCCCATGGAATCGGGCTCATCCAGGCACATCCGGACGATATCGACGTAGTCGATGTCGTCCTCGATGATCAGCAACTGTATCTTTCGGCTAAGCATGACGCGTCCTGACGGGTAGAGTCACGATGAACTCGGAACCCTGGTCGGGGTTGCCCTTGGCCGAGATCCAACCTCCATGCCGCAGCATTATGCGCCGGCAGAGAGCCAGCCCCAGGCCCGTGCCCTCGTAGTCCGATCGGGCGTTGAGTCTGACGAAGGGTTGGAAGATGCGTTCATTGTCGTCCTGGGGAAACCCGATGCCGTTATCCGTGAGGGTTATTTCCGCGAATCCCTCGGGCTTGACGCGGCCGGTGATGATCAAGACCGGAGCGCGGTCCCGCCGCCTGAACTTGAGCGAGTTGGCGATCAGGTTTTGAAAGAGCTGCCTCATCTGGAATTGCCGCGCCTGGATGGCGGGCAGAGGCCCTACCGAGATCGAGGCACCGGTCCGGTTGACGAGCGAATCCAAGTCTGACAACACCTCGGAAACCACCGCGTTGAGATCGACGGCCTCCATGGGACGGGTATCGCCCAGGACTCGGGAGTAGTCGAGCAGGTTCTGGATGAGCTGGCTCATCCTATCGGCCGCCGTGCGCATGCGTCCCAGCATCTCGCGGCCTTGTTCGTCGATTCCCACGCGCCGCTCGAGAAGGTCGCCGAAGGCGGCGATCTTGCGCAGGGGCTCCATGAGATCGTGGGAGGCGGCGCTGGCGAATCGCTCGAGCTCCATGTTGGACCTCGAAAGCTCCTCGGTCTTGCGGCTCAATTCCTCTTCCGTTTGGCGCCGGTCCCGGATTTCATTGCGCAGGACTTCGTTGGTCTCCGACAAGGCGGCCGTGCGCTGGGCCACCCTATATTCCAGCTTCTCGTTGGAGCGCAGCAGCAATTCCTGGGTCCTGCGTTCCCCCGCGACCACGGCGGCCAAAGAAAGATGGGTCACGCCGGCGATAGAGAGAAAGCCTTGGAGGATCAGCAGGCGCTCGTTGGAGAAAAGAACCGGATCCGTAGCGTGCCCTTGGATGTTCCCCAGCACCGCCAGGAAGGTCAAGGCCAGAAGGCTGGCCGCGGTCTCCTTGGGCCCAAAGCGCAGGGCCGGCCAAATCAGGAAGGGCGAGCAAAGGAAGAAGAGGGCCTGGTTGGATAGGGAGCTGAACACCAGCCAGCTCACGAGCCCCAGCGCCGACAAGAGGCACAACGCCTCGGTGATCCTGTCGCGAGCCCATTGAACGCGCGGTTCCAAAGACCAAAGCAGAAGGGCGGGAGCGATGACGAGATTAGCCGTGAAATCGCCCAACCACCAGGTGAACCAGATCTGCCTGAAGTCGCTCCAGCGGGCGAAGCCGCCGAGCGTCAGGCTCGATACGCCCAGGGTGGCGCTGATCATGGTGCTGGCTGCTCCGGCCAGGACCGTGTACCTCAGTATATGGCCGGCGCTCTCGAAGACGCGGGCTCCGCCCGCGTAGCGGGATACCAAGACGGCCCCGATCCACGGCTCGAGAGTGTTTCCCGACGCGATCGCCGCCGACGTCAGCCAAGAGCCGGCGGTCGTCCAGTTGACGAAAAATGCCCCGGCCCAGATCGCCGGCCAGACTCCCGAGCCCTTGAGCAGGAACGCGACCAGCGCTATGGCGCTGGGCGGCCATACGGCCGTCGCGTTCGGATGAACGGTGGCCAAAGCCAGGCCTATCTTCCCCGCCAAGAAATACAAGACCGTCAACAGCCCTAAAAAGACCACCTCGCGCGATGGTCTCAGCCAAACGGGAGTAGACATGCATGCCCTCGTTGATGCTACGGCGGCGTCAGCGAACATAGGGACGATCTCTGTCTTTTCCGGAGGCCTCTTTGCCAACGGCATGGATTAGGTTCTCCCCAATGAGACATCCGCTGCGAATCAATAAGAGCCGACGCCCTCGGGCGAGAGGTAGGTAGGGCGTCGGAAAGCAGCCCCCAATTAATTGTAGCCAAGCCGGCCCCGGCCGTTCAAGGGATATGAGGTCAGAAAAAGTCAGTTTCAGTCAGGGCTGACCGACAGGTCGGTCATTGCGAAATGGCCTCCAGGAACGCAGAGATCGCTTCGGGCGCCAGGGGCGCCTGGAAGTCGTTGGCGATCCCCGCCTCCAGGGCGAGGCGAACGAGACGGGGCAACGCGGCGGCGCGGGCCGTTAGCGCGGCCCGCCCGGCGGCTCCGTACATGAGCGCGGCCAAGCCCGTGTATTGGGCCGCCGCCGGAGAGGATCCGCTCACATAGCCGTAGGGGGCCGGTTCCTCATGGTAGAGATGGCTCGGATACTGCAGCGCGGCCTTGACATGACCGTAGCCCCAAAAATCCGGTCCCTCGCGCACCACGGAGCCGCGCCGGTCGAAGATATAGCCCATGGAGGAGTTGCCCCTCACCCGCCCGTAATAATCCATCCCACCCACGGAAATCACGGAGGGGGATACCGCCGGGCTGGCGATTTGCCCGCCCTCGGCTTCCATCCCCCAGTTGCCGGCCGCCGCGATGACGAGTATGCCCAGCTCCTCGGCCGTCCGCGCCAGCAGATCCCCCGCATGTCCCATGGGCATGCCCGCGGAGATATTGATGATATCCATGCCGTCCTCGGCCGCCCGCTTCATCGCCGAGACGAGGGCCTCGACGGATTCGATGGGATTGAGCTGCACGCCTTGCAGCTCCGCGTTCGACAGCGCATGATAGGAATGCAGCTCGGCGCCGGGCGCGATGGCGTGTATGATGCCCGCCATGGCGGTGGCATGGGCGCCGAATCGGTGGTCCAACGCATCATCCGTGAACTCGTCGCCAGGTCCAATTCCGGCGCCCGCGAACTCGGGATGATTGAAATCCACCCCATGGTCGATGATGCCCACCCGGATATTCTGACCCCAATGCCCGCGGCTCCAGGCCTGAGGCGCGCGCAGCCGGAACAAGACCTCGCCCAAGGGATAGGAACGAAGCAAGCCGTTGATGATCTTGGGCGCGATCTGCCTGCTATGCAGCTCGGGCAAGATCAAGAGCAGCTGCTTATGCCTGACCGGAACGTAAAACCAGCCGCCGGCGGTTCTCAAGGGCAAAGCCAGGGCGGCATGCAGGGCTTCGATCAGCTCGGCGGCGGCCTCGCTGCGTTCCCGGGATGAGCCGGCGCGGGATTTGAGGTCTTCCAGCACCCGAAGGAGCACGGGACTCATCCGCTCGCTTTCGGGAGTCGGCCCGAGGCCGGCTAAAGGCTGTCCCGTTCTGAGGGGTTCCTTCAGTATCGCCCGGGCATTTTCCACCAGGGCCTGCCTGATCCGCGGGTAGTCAAAACCGTCGGAAAGCTCGAGCTGGGCGGAAAGCCTCTCCTTGGCGGTGAGCGCGTTAAAATCCCTGGGATCGGCTTGATAGTCGAGACTATCCCTGAGCGATTTCAGGGCCGACTCGAGTTGCCGCTTGCCGATGCCGGGCAAGGAGCCCTCGGCCGCCAAGGGGGCCAATAGCCCATGCAGTTTCTCTCCAAGATCGGTCGCGGTTCCGCCGGGCCGATAGAGCTTGGCCGCGGCCACCTCCCCCTTGGAGCTTACGAGCGACACATTGGGCACGCCCCAGGCCTGAAGCTCCAGGCCCTTGGCGCGCAACTCCCTGTCGCGCTCCGTTTCCCAGCCGTCGAAAATGGCCAGGGACTTCTCCCATCGCGACGATTCATCCAGCAGTTCCTCGACTGCCTGCTTGAGCGGGGTGATAAGAACGCCAGATTCGCCGCGTTTCTGATGGCGGCGCAGCGCGCCGTGAAGCTCTTGAAGCGCGGCTTGCGCGGATTTGTCGCCGTTTTTCAGCTCGGCGATCAACGGCTCAGGGTCCTTAAGAGCCCGAGCCAGGTCGTAGAGGACCGCGCGCTGGACCTCCGCCAGGGGGCTTGCCGCCAGCGGGGTCGCGGCCTGTCTCAAAAGCCAGGAGCCCGCCTCCTTCGGCTGCAGCGAGGCCAATTGCCGGGCATACAAGGCCAACATGGCAGTCCTGGATTGTCGCGATGAGGAGTCCGCGACCCTCCGCAGCGGCACGAGCCGGCGCGAAGAGGAAAACGCGGGGCAGGATAAAGCCAGCAGCACAGCGAGAAGCCTCATCGCGCCAATCCTATCATTAGGAAAGAGAAGGACGGCGGTACCAAGGGCCTAATGGTGCGGCCGCATTTATCCTAGGAGAGGCGGGACCAAGGGCCTAGGGAAATTGTGATACACTAGAAACCACGGGGCATAGCTCAATTGGCAGAGCGCCTGCTTTGGGAGCAGGAGGTTCCCAGTTCAAGCCTGGGTGCCCCGAGCCATTTCAAGGGGACTTGGAGGTCCTTGATCGGCCAGCGGTGTGCCTCTGTTGGTCCGTTGCGTTAGGGCAACGGGAATAGATGCAATTATTGCCACATTCTGACTTCGTGTTGCGGGTGAGCAACAAACCAAACAGGAGAAATAGTCGGGATGCAGCCCGGCCGTTGGAGCAGAACAGGGTTTCGGCAGCCGTTGAGCGGGCGGGTCTCGGTCATCGGCACCGGTCGGCCGATATGGAGGGCGGGACCCAGGGCATTTTAGGCCCTTCGTCTGAGACGGCGGCAGGCCACTTGACAAGCCGCGGCATCACGCCCATAATCCTGCCATGCCCTTCGACGACACCAGTTTCCTTAAGAAATCCGTGGATGTGCTCTCTTTCTTCAACGAGGAGCAGTTAAGGCGGATCACCCCTGATATAGAACGGGCCAGCTATAAGTCCGGCCAGACCATATTGCTGCGGGGGCAGATTTCCAACGGATTCTATATCGTCAAGAAGGGCAAGGTCGCCGCGAGTTATAAAGGGAAGGCGGGCAATGTCCAGGTGGAGCTCAAGCCCGGCGATTTCTTCGGCGAGCTTTCCCTGATCGAGGACGCCACCAACGACGCGTCGATCAAGGCCACGGAGGATGACACCGAGGTCATGACCATTCCCTCGGAGTCGTTCAGGAAGCTGCTCGAGATGCAGCCCTTGCTCAAGCAGACCTTGTTTCAGAAGGTCAACGAGAGAAGGAAGGCCATCCAATAGTTTAGTAGACCGATTCCCAATCGCGATCGGTGACGCGAAACTCCACGCGCCGGTTCTTGCTGCGGCCTTGCTCGGTGGAGTTGTCGGCGATGGGCTCGGAAAGGCCCTTTCCTATATGATGGATGAAGGGAGGGGGAATGCCCTTCTTGACCAGATAGTGTTCCACGGCCAGACCCCGGCGTTTGGACAGCTTGAGATTGTAATCCTCCCCGCCCATATTGCAGGTATGCGCCAGCACCACCAGCTTGAGCTCGGGATGGCGCAAGAGTATGTCCGCGACCGCGTCCAGGGTCGGGTAGGACTCCTCGGTGATCTCGGCCGAGTCGAACTCGAACTGGATCTTGGGCAGCTCCCCGGAATTGATTTTCCGCTGCACCTCGTCGAGCTCTTTCTGGGTTGCCGCCAGCTCTCCGGACTCCAGCCCCCGGCGGTTATAGCCGAAATAGCGATGATCGCTTTGGACGCAGGCGCAAAAAAGGCCCGCGCCGGCCACCCATGGCAGCCATCTCTTCGCCATGCGGCAAGTATAGCTTGCTGGCCCGCCCGTCGCCAGGGTACCCCGGATTAAACATCATGGTGTATGATATGGGTGGTGCTTTCTTTCATGGTATAACGATTGCGTGAGCGCTTCTATGAACGGCCGGGCTTTGACCGACATCCACTGCCATTTGGCGGTGCTGCCTACCTCCTCCAACGGCTGCCTCGTTTCGCGCCGCATTCTCAAAAGCACGGTCGCTCGACTGATAGCGTGGCAACAGGGCCTGCCCTTAGACGAGCCCGAGCTGGCCAATAGGCTTTACCTGGAGCGGTTGTCCGACGAGCTTCAGCGCTCCGAGCACGTGAGCCGGGCCGTGCTTTTGGCGATGGACGGCGTTTATGACGATTCCGGGCGTTTGGACGAGCGCTTGACCGATCTCATGATCCGCAACGACGTGGTGCTCGATGAGGCGGCTCGATCCGGCGGCCGTTTCCTGGCCGGAGTCTCGATCAATCCCAGGCGTCGTGACGCCATCGAGGAGCTCGAGCGCTGCGCGCAGCGGGGCGCCCGTTTAGTCAAGTTCCTTCCCAATGCGCAGGTCTTCGACCCCGCGCTCGACGCCTTTCGGCCATTTTACCGTCGCATGGCCGAGTTGGGGCTGCCGTTGCTTAGCCATATCGGTTACGAGTCGACCCTGGCCGGCCACGATCAAAGTATGGGAAACCCGGAACGGCTCATCCCGGCGCTCGAGGAAGGAGCGACGGTGATCGCGGCGCATGGGTGCAGCTCGGGCAGGTTCTTATTCGAAAGACATCTCGCCGCCATGACGCGCATGCTGCTGGCTTATCCGCGTTTCTTCACTGACGCCGCGGCCCTCACCCTGCCCACCCGAGTCGGAGGCCTGCTCAAGCTCAGAAGCATACCCGAAGTCCGGGGGCGCCTGGTCTACGGGACCGATTATCCGCTGCCCTGCTTCAGCCTCCCGGCTGTTGCCGGCCTTTCATGGGGGGGATTCCGACGCGCCTGCGCGGCTCGAACGCGATTCGACCGGCAGTATCGGGTGCTCGAGGCCCTGGGTTTGACCCCGATCGACTTCGAATCCCTGCGGATGGCTCGGGGCTAGGGTTGTTGCGAGTCGAGCTCTTGCTGCGAGCGCTCGGCGCGCTGCCGGGCGCCCTCGTAATCGGGCCGGACCTCCGGATTGCGGCAGGCGGCAGCGGCCAAAAGACCTAAAAGGAACAGGGCGGCATGGCGTGGGATCATGTCCAGGATTGTATCAAAACTTCACTGGGGCTCGAGCCAGCGCCTGACCGAAGCGACCAAGCGGTCGATCTCGAAAGGCTTGCTGATGAAGCCGGTGGCCCCGCAGGCCAGGGATTTCTCCACGTTCTGGATATGATCCATTCCGCTGAGCATGAGTATCGGCACGTCGCGCAACCCGGGGACTTTCCGGAAGCTCGCGCAGGCCTCGAAGCCATCGACGCCTCGCAAGGTGATGTCTAGGAGGATGAGGTCGGGCGTCCTCTGGAGCCCCAGAGAGAGGCCCTCGGCCACCGTCGCGGTCGAGAGCACCTCCATCCCCTCCTGGCCGAGCGTCTCCTCCACGAGAGCGCGGGTGATAGGATCGTCGTCGATATGCAATATCAGCGGCTTTTTTGCAGCCATTTGGTGATGGTCGCCTGCAGCCTCTTAAGATCGAACGGCTTGGTCAGATAGTCGTTGGCCCCGGCCTCGAGGCCCTTTTCCGCGTCCTTGAGCCGGTCCATGCCGGTGAGCATCACGATCGGGATATTCTTGAGGGCCGCGATCTGGCGCATGCTTTGGCAGGCCTCCAAGCCGCTGACGCCGGGCATCTCCACGTCGAGCAGGAAAAGGTCCGGAGGGTCGGCGATCGCCTCCTTGATCCCGTCGGCCACGTTGTCGCAGCTGCGCACGAGAAGCGAGATGTCCTCCAAGGCTTCCTGGACCAGGGCCCGGTTGATGGGATCGTCGTCGATATGCTGCACGAGGGGCCTGTCCCGTTGAGCCGGCCGGGAGCCGAACCAGCCTGGGGCCATATCAGTGGAGTTCCCGGGGCAGCTTCTTGCGCTCGGAAAAGCCCTCGTCGGTCCCGTGATAATGAGTGATCTCCTTTTCGCCGAGCCGCCAGCAAAGATAGACCTCTCGCCCTCCGAGGCGGGCGGGAAAGTCGACGAGCGGAGGCTCGAGGCCCTTGGGCAGCGCCCCGAGCTCTACGATCCGCTGAAGCCACTCGTTGATCTCGCCGATCAGGAACTCGAGCTGTGCCTTCTCGATCGCCAAGTCCGTCGGGCTATTCCCGTCCTCCAGGCGTTTGACCACGTCCGACTTATCTTGGGCCCTCGGCGCGATCTCGAGCACGGTCCGGAAGATCTCCTCGAGCTTGGGAATGAGGGCCTGGGCCTCGTCCACCTCGAAATATTTCATGAAAGCGGGACCGGCGAGGCCGGGCCGTATTTTTCCCGCGTCCGTCTTGACCGGCGCTGCTTTCGTCGGCGGAGCTTTTCGATCTCGAGCAGTCGAGCGCTGGTGCGCGGGCTGATCCTCATTTCGATCCTGTCGACGAGCTCGCGCAGGGCCAAGAAGCGGTTGACGGTCCGGCGGCGGTCTCTTTGGCAGCGGACGCGCAGATCGAGCGGCGGATAATAGAGTTGGACCGCGTTGGATGTTTTGTTCATCTTTTGCCCGCCCGGGCCTCCGCCGCGGACGAATCTCTCCTCTATCAGCGACGGATCGATGCGCAAGAGCGAAAGACGGGCCTTGAGCTCCTCGACCTTGGCGGGGGAAACATCGAAGAGCTCGTTGAGGTTCAAGCGGATTCTTTGGAGGCGGTATAATCCTCGGCCAAAAGCGAGGCGCGCATGTATTCGCGGTTGAGCCTGGCGATGTTGGACATCTTGATCTCTTTGGGACAGGCCGCCTCGCATTCTGTCTCGTTGGTGCAGTTGCCGAACCCCTCCGAGTCCATCTGCGCCCTCATGGCTAGCACCCGGCGGTCGCGCTCAGGCCCGCCCTGGGGAAGCAGCGCCAGATGGGAGACCTTGGCGCCCACGAAAAGCATCGCCGCGGCGTTGGGACAGGCCGCGACGCAGGCCCCGCAGCCGATGCAGGCTGCGGAGTCCATGGCCCTTTCCGCGTTCTGCTTCGGGACCGCGACGGTATTGGCCTCGGGAGCGCTCCCCGTGTTGATGGAGATGAATCCTCCCGCGGCTATGATCCGGTCGAGGGCCGAACGGTCGACGACCAGGTCCTTGACCGGGGGGAAGGCGCGGGCCCGGAAGGGCTCCACGACGATCACGTCGCCGTCCTTGAATCGTCTCATGTAAAGCTGGCAGGTCGCCATGCCGCGATCAGGCCCATGAGGCTGGCCGTTGATCACCAAGCTGCACATCCCGCAGATACCCTCGCGGCAGTCCGAATCGAACGCCACGGCTTCCTGGCCCCGGGAAACGAGGCGCTCGTTGAGCACGTCCAGCATCTCCAGGAAAGAGACATCCGGGGAGATGCCGTCGATCTCGTAGTCCACCAGCCGGCCGCCCTCGGCGCCCTTCTGCCGCCAGATGCGCAGTCTGAATCTCATACGTAGCTCCGCTCCGCCAGATGGACCGCCTCGAAGTCGAGCGATTCCTGGTGACGCAGCGGCGCCTTGCCCTCGCCGGCATGCTCCCAGGCCGCGACGTGGGAAAAGTTGTGATCGTCGCGCTTGGCCTCGCCGTCAGGGGTCTGGTATTCCTCGCGGAAATGGCCGCCGCAGGATTCCCGGCGCTCGAGCGCGTCTCGGGCGATCAGCTCGCCGAATTCGAGGAAGTCGGCGACGCGGCCGGCCCTTTCGAGCGTTTGATTGAACTCGGCGCCGCTGCCCGTGATCTTGACGTTGCTCCAGAACTCCTCGCGCAGTTGGGGGATGCGGGAAAGGGCTTCTTTGAGGCCGTTCTCGTTTCTCGCCATCCCGACCTTGTCCCACATGACGCGGCCCAGCTCCTTGTGGAAATCCGCGGGCGTGCGGGAGCCGCCGACGGCGAGAAGCCTCCTCGTCCTTTCCTCCGCCAGGCGCTCGGCTTCCTTAAACGACGGGTGGGAGGATTCGACCTTGGGAAGCTTCGAGCCGGCCAGGTAGCCGCCCAGGGTAGCGGGGATGATGAAATAACCGTCCGCCAGCCCTTGCATCAGCGCCGAGGCGCCGAGCCGATTGGCTCCATGATCGGAGAAATTAGCCTCTCCCAGGCAGAACAGTCCGGGAATGGTCGTCATGAGATTATAATCCACCCAGAGTCCGCCCATCGTGTAATGAACGGCGGGATAGATGCGCATGGGCGCCCGATAGGGATCCTCGCCGGCGATATGCTGGTACATGTCGAAGAGGTTGCCGTACTTCTCGCGGATCGCGTCCACGCCGAGCCGCTTGATCGCGTCGGCGAAATCGAGATAAACGGCCAGGCCCGTCCCGCCCACGCCTCCTCCGTCATCGCAGGCCTGCTTGGCGGCGCGCGAAGCGACGTCCCTGGGCACGAGATTGCCGAAAGAAGGATAGCGCCGTTCGAGATAGTAATCGCGCTCGCCTTCAGGTATGTCTTGCGGCGGGCGCCGATCTCCCTTCTTCTTCGGGACCCAGACGCGCCCATCGTTGCGCAGGCTCTCGCTCATGAGCGTCAGCTTGGACTGATGCTCTCCCGAGACCGGCACGCAGGTCGGATGGATCTGGGTGAAGCAGGGATTGGCGAAATAGGCGCCCTTCTTGTGCGCCCTCCAGGTCGCGCTGACATTGGAAGCGAGCGCGTTGGTCGAGAGATAATAGACGTTGCCATAGCCGCCCGTGCATAGCAGCACCGCGTGCCCGGCGTAGGACTCGATGGCTCCGGTCACGAGATTGCGGCAGACGATCCCGCGCGCCATCCCATCGGCCACCACCAGCTCCAGCATCTCGCGTCGCTGGAACATCTTGACCTGGCCCTTGCCGACCTGGCGTATCAGGGCGCTATAGGCGCCCAACAAGAGCTGCTGGCCGGTCTGGCCGCGGGCATAGAAGGTGCGGGAAACCTGGGCGCCGCCGAAGGAACGGTTGGCCAGAAGACCGCCGTATTCGCGGGCAAAGGGCACCCCGAGCGCCGCGCAATGGTCTATGATGGCGTTGGATATCTGGGCCAGGCGATAGACATTGGCTTCTCTCGCCCGGAAATCGCCTCCCTTGACCGTGTCGTAGAATAAACGCCAGATGCTGTCGCCGTCATTGGGATAGTTCTTGGCCGCGTTGATCCCGCCCTGGGCCGCGATCGAGTGGGCTCGGCGCGGCGAGTCCTGGATGCAAAAGACCTTGACGTTGTAGCCCAACTCCGCCAAGGCCGCGGCCGCCGAACCGCCGGCCAGGCCGGTGCCGACCACCAAGATATCGAATTTGCGTTTATTGGCGGGGTTGACCAGCTTGAGCTCGAAGCGATGCTTGTCCCATTTCCTGTCGACGGGCCCCGAGGGGATCTTGGCGTCCAGTTTGGCGCTCATCGGGGCCCCTTGGCCCAAAAACAGGCCCATAACGGCAGCAAGGCGAACCCGACCGTGATGGCCGCTGAGAAGGCGAATCCGGTTTTTCTTATCATCGGCAGCAGGCGAGGATGGGACAAGCCGAAGGTCCGAAAGGCGCTCTGAAAGCCGTGGCTCAAATGAAGGCCCAGCGCGGCCATCGCCGCCACGTAGAATAGGACGTAATACTTGGACTGGAACGCGTTCATGACCGCCCGATAAAGGCCATCCGCGTGTTCCTGAACCCTGAAATGCCACACATGCACCACGAGAAAGGACAGCAGCAACAGTCCCGATAGCAGCATGGTCCTGGAGCCCCAGCTACGCCCGCCCTTGCTGCGCTGCATGGCGTAGGAAGCGGGTCTGGCCTGCCGGTTCTCATGCCGTAGCTTCAGGGAGACGGCGATGTGGGCGAGGAAGAGCCCGGCCAGGCCCACTTCCGCCAGGGGCAGCAGGGGATTTTTCTCCAAGCCTTGGGCGTAGCGGTTGAACGGGCCCTCGCCATAAATAAGGAGGAGATTGCCGCCGAGATGGGCTATGAGGAAGCCGCAGAGCAGAAGGCCCGCCAGGGCGACCAATATCTTGCGTCCGATTGAGGAGGTGAGAAGGCTGCTCAATACGCCCATGGCTACGGCGCTATTCTATATCTTTTTGCGGCGCCCGTGCCTAGTATCGATTGCGGTTGCGCCAGCGCCGGAGCAATCCCCGTATCTCCTGGATATGGCCCGAGCCGAAGAAGAGCCAATAGTGGGCCAGTCCGCCGGCCAGCCACGCCTTCTCCGTCAGCGCCCCGAACAGAAAGTTCCACGCCAGCATGGCCCATAGAAGGTTGGCCAGCCATTTCATCTTCACCGGCAGGATGAAGAAGAGCAGGACCTCGAACTCGGGATGTATGCGCGCGAAGGCCAGGAAGAGGCTGGCGTTGAATACGGAGCTCGATAAAGGCTCGCCGAAAATCAAGGAAACCGCGGTGGTGGACAAGGCGCCGAGCAGGCAGAAGAGGGTCAGCCTTAGATCACCCCAAACGTTTTCCAGCATGCGTAGATAGCCGTAATAAAGGAGAAGCCACAGCACCAGCCAGATCGAGCCGCCGGCGGGAGGTATGAATATATAGGTAAGGCCTCGCCAAGCTTGACCTTGGAGCAGAAGCTCGGGATCAAGCGCAAGCTCTCCAGGGAAACCGGGCTTGATCATGCTCAGTATCCCCACCGCGGCGTTCATCGCCGCGAGAAAGAGAGCCAATCCCGGGACCGCCAGGAAGTCGAGGCGCCTTTCGGTCCGCCTAAGCCAGTTTTCCATGAGCGTACCAAGCCATCATATCATTGAGGTTTGATATGATGAAAGTCATTGCCGCGACTATGAGCTCATCCTGGCGTTCGTCCTTGAAGGAGATTTTGCCTCACGCCAAGTTCGACGAGCCCTTGTCTCGGCACACGAGTTTCCGCATCGGCGGAGCCGCGGACGCCTATGTCGAGATCAGGGATAGGGAGGAACTCCGCCGGCTCGTGCGGCTGGCCAGGGACAATCATGTCGAACTGTTATGGTTGGGTTGGGGGTCGAATCTCTTGATTCAGGATTGGGGCTTTCGCGGCGTCGCGTCGCGGCTCAAGGGGGAATTCGAGAGCATCGAGTTCCTGGAAGGATCGAGGGTGCGCGTTGGGGCCGCCGTCCGCCTTCCTCAGATGGTCACTGCTTGCGCCCAGCGCGGGCTCGGCGGGGATGAGCCCCTGGTCGGGGTTCCGGGAACCGTGGGAGGAGCCCTCGTCATGAACGCGGGAACGCGCGAGGGAGAGATAGGCGGTCTTGTCGTCCAAGTGGACGTCTTCGACGCGGGCTCCCTCAGCGAGCGAGTTCTAGGCGCCTCCGAGATACATTTCGATTATCGGAAGAGCGATCTTGAAGGGAAGATAGTTCTGGGCTGCGTGCTTCAATTGAAACAGGATAGTAGAGATGATATAATGAGGCGCGTTCAGCAGCATCAGCAGAGGCGGCTTCAAACGCAGCCAATCCACACCTATAACGTGGGCTCGACCTTCAAGAATCCTCCGGGTCTTTTTGTCGCCAAGTTGATCGAGGAGGCGGGCCTCAAGGGCGCGGTGCATGGGGGGGCGCGCATTTCCCCGATGCATGCCAACTTCATCGAGAACTTCGCCCAAGCCAAGGCCTCGGACGTGCTCGCCCTCGTGGAGCTGGCGCGGCGCAAGGTCCGCGAGAAGTTCGGGGTGGAGCTCGAGCTCGAGATGAAGGTGGTGGGGCAAGCATGAGGCGAAGGCATCGAGTCGTGCTGCGCGCCAAGGTTCGCAGGGAGCGCTCGCGCCAATTCGCGGCCTTCGCCGCGGTGCTGATGTTGGGAGCGGCGGCCGTGGCGACCGTGCGCCATCTGGGAGCGCAGCTCCCTTCATGGGGAGAACTGCGCGCCAAGATCGTTCCGCCCCCTTCCACTATAGAGATCGGCGGGGTTCCCGCCGCGTTGCAGACCCAGATTCTGGCGCATTTGGCTTCGAAGCCCAGGGGCCTTACCACAGGCGAGCTTATCGCGGAGATCAAAGAGCGTTTTTCCTGCGTCGAAGACGTGACGGTTCGCCGTCCTTGGCGCTCCGAGATGGCGCGTTTCGAGCTGAAGCTCAAACGGGCTTTCGCGCGCGTCGTGCGCTCGGGCCTGCCTGCCGGCTACATGGCCGAGGACGGCCGGATTTTCGTAGCGCCGCCTTCTTTGTATCCGGAAGACCTTGCCGAGATCGATCCCGGCTCAGCCGGCCAGGAACAGCTTGAGAAGGCGGCTGCGGTCTTGGCCGCGGGCCAGGCCCTGCCTTCCCCGGTTCGCGCGCTCCGTCAGGCTCCTCAAGGGGGGTGGCAAGCGCTCCTGGCCGACGGTCTGGCCGTTTATTGGGGCGATCTTCGATGGACCAAGCAGAAGATAGAGAGGCTTTCCGAGGTCTTGGAAAGCGCACGGCTCGAGTTCGGCGAGATCACCAGCGTCGATATGAGATATTTCGAGGACGGACGCATTTTGGTGCGTCCATCGCGGCTTCGCGAGCGCGCTCATGGATAAGGTGATCGCCGGACTGGATCTGGGCAGCGGACGAGTCAACTGTCTGATCGCCGCGCCCGAGCCCGGCTCTTCCCGGCTGCGGCTGCTGGGCGGCTCGAGCGTTCCCTGTCGCGGCCTCAAGGGCGGGGTCGTGATCAACATCCTGGAGACGGCCCGGGCCGTGACTCAGGCCGTGGAGGAGGCCGAGGCTTCCGCCAAGCAGATGGTCAGCGGACTTTATCTAGGCATCCGCGGCAACCACCTGCAATCCTTCAATAACCGGGGGGCCTTCAATATCGCCCGCACGGACAAGGAGATCACGGCCGAGGACGTCAACGCGGTGGTCGGCAACGCCAAGGCCATCCCGCTGTCATCCGATCGCGAGATATTGCACGTTATTCCCCAGGGTTTCAGTTTGGACCGCCAGAAGGGAGTCCCCCATCCCGTAGGAATGGAGGGCTCGCTGCTGGAGGTGGAGGTGCACATCGTCACCGCCTCGACCGCGCATCTCAACAATCTCGTCAAGACCGTCGCCCAGGCGGGATTCTCGGTGATCGAGCCCGTCTACGGGCTCCTGGCGGCCGGCGAGATGCTTGTGACGACCGAGGAACGAGAGCTCGGGTCGCTGTTGGTGGATTTCGGCGGCCAGTCCATATCCTTGGGAGTCTACTCGGAAGGCAGCGTCCGGTACTCAAAGGAGTTGGCGATCGGATCCGATTTCATCACGCGCGATCTGGCTGTCGGGCTTCGCACGTCGATTTCGACCGCCGAGAAGATCAAGATGGATCACGGCATCGCGCATCCCTCGCTGCTCAATGGCGACGAGGAGATCGACTTCCATGGCGTCGACGGGCGCACCCCCAATCGGATCAAGACCAGCACTATGATGGGCATCATCCTGCCGAGGGTCGAGGAGATATTCTCGTTGATCGCCGAGGAGCTGCAGAACTCTTCCTACGCGGACGTGGTCGTTCCGGGAGGGGTGATCTTGACGGGAGGCGGCTCTCTGATGCGCGGCACCAAGGAGGCAGCCGAGCAGATACTCGGCATGCCGGTCCGCGTAGGCATGCCTCATCCCGACTTGTTCGTCGGCGATGAGCAATGGCTGACCCCCAGTTTTTCGACCGCCTTGGGCCTTCTCCATTTCTCACGGCAGTTCCGTTGGGGAGGAGGCGCCGGAGCCAGCCGTTTCGTGACCCGCAAGAAGCCCATGTGGCTGCGCCGGCTTTCTTCGGTCTTTGAGGAGCTGTTTTAATCGGCATGCGCATACAGGTATCCGAGGAGCTCAAAGAGTCGCGCGCGATCATCAAGGTGATCGGCGTCGGCGGCGCCGGAGGCAACGCCATCAATAGGATGGTCGAAGCCGGCATACAAGGCATCGAGCTCATCGCGGCGAACTCGGACGCCCAGGATCTCAGGCGCAGCTCGGCCGAGGTGCGCGTGCAGGTAGGAGAGAGCTTGACCAAGGGCTTGGGGGTCGGAGGCGATCCGGCCAAAGGCCGCTTGGCCATGCTCGAGAGCGAGTCCCAGGTCAAGGAGGTGCTGGAGGGTTCCGATCTCGTTTTCATCACCACCGGCATGGGTGGTGGGACGGGAACCGGAGGCGCTCCGGTAGTGGCCGGCTGGGCCAAGGAGATGGGAGCTTTGACCATCGGCGTCGTCACCCGTCCCTTCGACTTCGAGAAGCTCAATCGAGCCAATATCGCGGATCAAGGCATCCAGGAAATGCGCAAGAACGTGGATACGCTCCTGGTGATCCCCAATCAGAGGCTGCTCGACATCATCGACACGGAGACCACGGCGGAGGCCGCGTTCCGCTTAGCCGACGACGTGTTGCGCAAGTCGATTCAATCGATATCGGACGTCATCACCATGCCGGGCACCATCAACATGGATTTGAACGACATCCGCGCCATCATGAAGGATGCGGGAGAGGCCCTCATCGGCATGGGCGAAGCCTCGGGACCCGGGCGAGCCACCCGCGCGGCCAAGGCGGCGATCCATTCTCCGCTGCTGGAAAACGTGGTGATGGACGGGGCCAAGGGGCTTATCGTCAATATCACGGGCCGGAAGGCGACCCTCAAGCTGTCCGAGATCGACGAGGCGATGGGATTGATCACCGGCGCCGCGAGTCAAGATGCCAGGATCAAGATGGGCAAGGCCTATGACGAGTCGCTGGGCGACGCCATCCGCATCACGGTGATAGCCACCGGCTTCCCGGCCCGGCGCGGCAATAGGAACATGCTTCGGGCCGGTTACCGCCCCAAGCTCTCTCGCGTCGACTACGGAGTCTCCGCGCCCGATTTGGAGGAAAAGCCCTCCATGATCAGCTCTCCCGAGGACTGGAGCAAACCGGCCTTCCTGAGGGTGAAACTGAGAAAACTTAAGCTATAAAAAACACCATGGACCTTCAGACCTTGCTTCAAACGCTCATCAACAAGAAGGGAAGCGACCTCCATGTCCGCTCGGGCGGCCCGGCCTATGTCCGGGTGGACGGCTCGTTGACGCCTGTGGCCCCCGACCTGGTCAGCGCCGCGGAGGCCGAGGCCATGCTGGGAACGGTCATGACCGCGAGGGCGCGCAAGCTCTTCGACGAGAAGGGCGAGTGCGATTTCTCTTTCCAGGCCGGGGAGGTGGCGCGTTTCCGCGTCAACGCCTTCAGGCAGCGCAGCAAGCTTTCGCTGGCCATCCGCTACATTTCCACGGTCATCCCCACCATGCAGGAGTTTCGCTTGCCCATGGGCACCATGCGCAAGATCGCCGACCACAGCCGGGGATTGGTTTTGGTCACCGGGGTCACCGGGTCGGGCAAATCATCGACGCTGGCCTCGATGATCGAGTACATCAATGAGACCCGGTCCGAGCACATCTTGACCATCGAGGATCCCATCGAGTTCGTTTTCAGGGATAAGAAGTCCATCGTGACCCAGCGCGAGATCGGGGAGGACACGGGGACCTACGCCGACGGCCTCAGGATGGCGATGCGCCAAGACCCCGACGTGATCCTCGTCGGCGAAATGCGCGACTTGGAGACGACCTCGGCGGCTCTGACCGCCGCGCAGACCGGCCACCTGGTCTTCGGCACGCTGCACACCATCGACGCCATACAGACCATATCGCGCGTCATCGACCTCTACCCGCCTCACCAGCAGGCCCTGATCCGCATCCAATTGGCGGAAAGCCTCAAGGCCGTCGTGAGCCAGCGCCTGCTTTCCTGCGTCAAGGGGGGACGCGTGCCGGCCGTCGAGATCCTGATCGTCACGGCCCACGTGCGCAAGCTCATCGAGGACAACAACTCGGTCGGGATCACCCAGGCCTGCGCCAAGGGGCAATTCTACGGGATGCAGA
>JACQPG010000139.1 GCA_016207665.1 Elusimicrobiota bacterium
CCTTTAGCACCATCACCAGCCAGGCTGGGACGGCGATATTCCTGCGCGCCTCCTCGACCAGCAGCATCATAAGCTCCTACGTACAGGGCTCGACCGCGATTCACATATCAGGCTCTACCGGGACCGTGATCGGGGACAGCATCCTGATAGGAACTAGCGCCCTGGGCGCGGGACTTTGGGTCTCCAATGCCAGCCAAAACCTGACGCTCTCGTCAAGCACGCTGCGGGCAGGTCCGCTTGGCCGGGCCTTGAAGCTCGATCGGGACAATATCGGAGCGATCACCTTATCCTCGATTAGCTTGCAAGGCTCGCTTTGGGGCTTGGTGATCGACACGCAAGCGGCGGGCGCTACGCTGTCGATCGCCTCAGCCACCTTCCGCGACCTGCAAAGCGGCGCCACCGCCATGCATTTCCTAGGCGGCGTGCATATCTCAACCTTCGCGGATACCTATTACGATGACTCGGCCGCCATCAACGTCAACGGCACGGCCTTGGATGCGGGCTCGCGGGTCACCATGAGCTGCTATCGCGGCCCGCGCGGCGGGCCCTCCTTCGAGACCGATCCCAGCAACCAGGTCGACTGGGTGCCCTGCCCGGCGATAACCCTGCCGCCCGAGTGCGCCTCTGGGTTCAATGTCCGAAAAACGGGCGGAGATCACGACACGATACAGGCGGCCCTCAACGCCCTTCCCGACAGCCTCTCGGGCCTGGCCTGCGTGGTGATACGCGATAGCGAGACCTATTCCGAGGCAGTGATGGTCGAGGGCTTCTCGGGCTCGGGCGGCTATACGGGAGCCCTGCTCAAGATCATGGCCGATCCGACCTTCGTCAGCTCGGCGCCGGCAATTAATCCACCGACCGCGTCGACTGCGGCTTTCCAAATTATCAACTCAAGCGTCGCCATCGAACATGTCAATATCATCACCACCAACACCGTAGCTTATGGCGTCAGCGCATCCTCGGCTTATATCACCATCTCGAGCGTGAACGTGGATTCCAACGGCAATATATGGAGCAGGGGCCTATCCATATCGAGCCACAGCGTCATAGCCTATTCCAGCGTTACGATCTCCAACGCCCAGGGTATACGGGTCACGGGACTACTGAGCGCCGTGCGCTACAGCACCTCCACGGCCTCCGGCACGGGCAGCGCCCTGGTCCTCAACCTCGCATCCACGAGCACGGTGGAATATGGGATGTTCACCGCAGCCAATGGAAATGCCATCTCGCTCACCAGCTCCGACTTCAACGAGATCCGCGACAGCACGGCTACCATCAGCGACGGCAGCTATTCCCACAGCGCCGTGGCCCTGAATTGGTCCAACAACAACACCCTGCGAAGCTCCTATCTCCAGGGTACTCTCGCCTATTCCTCGCTCATGATCATCAACTCCTCGCGCTACAACACCGTATTGCAGAGCACCGTCAGCGCCGCTTCAAGCAGCTATAACATCTATGTCCAAGGTTCCTCCTCCAACACAGTCGATCAAAGCCGGCTCACCCACCCCGGCGGCACCACCATCAATCTCGATTGGGGATCCAGCTATAACACGGTCATTCGAAGCACCATGAGCTCGAGCTCCGGATCGGCCTATCGCGTCGGAAACAACACAGGAAACTGGTACAACACCCTGTCGC
The DNA here is from genome assembly GCA_016207665.1 of Elusimicrobiota bacterium. GTDB lineage: Bacteria > Elusimicrobiota > Elusimicrobia > UBA1565 > UBA9628 > JACQPG01. The sequence continues at coordinate 1,639 of JACQPG010000139.1, forward strand.
AGTCCTATATCTCGAATACTGGCCATGGCGTCGAGCTATTGAACGGCCTTAACACCATAAGCGCCAGCACCGTCAACTCGAGCCTCAGCGGCTATGCCGCGCTGGCCATAACGGGTTCTTCGTCGAATACCATCGCCGACTCCTATTTCTCGAACTCCAATGGCTATGGAGCCTATATCATCTCCTATTCGAGCAACAATTTTATCACCCGAAGCCGGCTGATCGGAGGCTCCTCCAATCCGGGCCTCTATCTAAGCGGCTCATCCTCCAACACCATTGATCGCAGCTTCGTCATCAACTCCGGCTCCACCGCGGCCTGGCTGTCCGAGTCATCCAACAATACGATCCTTTTGAGCACGATCTCCGGAGGGCCGAACCTCCCGGCGCTCTACCTGACCGGCTCATCCTCCAATACCTTCTCCTCGAACGTGATATTGAGCACCTCCGGCGTGGGCCTATTCATGGCCAGCTATTCCAGCTACAACCTCGTCAGCCTAAGCACGGTCAGCACCGCCAACAACACCTATTCGGCCCTGCGCCTGCTCAACGCCTCGTCAAACACGCTCTCCGAGCTTATGATACGCAACGACTGGGGCACCGCCCTTTCGCTTGCCTACTCTAGCCACAATACCATCGCCCTAAGCACCATCACCAGCCAGTCCACCTCCCTGGCCGCGCTCACGGTCACCGGGTCCTCGAACACCTTCCAGCAAATCTATGTGTTCAACGCGGCCCTGGCCGCCGCCGGGTTTTATCAGTCCGATTACAACAGCATCATCGCGAGCACTTTCATGGCCGGAGCCGGATCAGGAGGTTATGTCCTGGCGCTCAATCTTTCGCCATGGAACAGCATCGAGCGCAGCCGTATCATCGCCACGGCTGGGTCCACGGGGCTGAGTCTTTATAATAACGCCCACTACAATATCATCCGGGACAGCTCGTTGACGAGCAACGCCGCCGGAGGCGGCAGCGGGGCCCTTAACATCTTCCTTTCCTGGAATAATCGCTTCTACGGCGGCTCCATCCGCAACAACGCGGGACAGGCCCTTCACATCTCCGATTCGGCCGGCAACCAGATCGACGGCAGCACCATCACCAGCCCGGCCGCGAATCACCGCGCGGTGCTCATCATACACGGAAGCTCGAACACCATTCTTAACTCCTATATCGCGGGATCGACCGCCGTCCATGTCGCGGCTTCGACCGGAAACGCGATAGTCGCGAGCGTGCTGGTAGCGACCAATCCCCTCGGCGGAGGGCTGTGGATCAGCTCGGGAAGCTTCAATTTCAGTTTATCCTCAAGCTCGATCATGGGCGGCTCTCAAGCGACGGCCGTCCGGCTCGACTATGGCAACTCCGGAGCGATCAGCTTGTCTTCGGTCGTATATTACGGCTCGCTTTACGGCCTTTTCATCGACACGCAGACGGCCAGCGCCACGCTCTCGATAAGCTCGGCCACCTTCCGCGACCTGCAAAGCGGCGCCACCGCCATTCACTTCCTGGGCGGCGTGCATATCTCGACCTTCGCCGACACCTATTTCGACGCCACCGCGGATGTCAACGTCAACGGGACCGCGCTTGACGCAGGCTCCCGCGTGACCATGAGCTGCTATCGCGGCCCTCGGGGAGGGCCCGCTTTCGAGACCGATCCCAGCAACCAGGTCGACTGGGTGCCCTGCGGCGGCCAATTGCCGGCCGGCTGCGCTCTAGGCTTTAA
>JACQPG010000118.1 GCA_016207665.1 Elusimicrobiota bacterium
CCCTGCTACGAGGACAAGGTCGCCCGCATCGGCATCCGGATCTGCGATTATCTGGAGCCCGGGACCTTCAAACGGCTGGTCGCCCAGAATCTCAAGGTGCGCGCGGCCGAGCTGACCCGGGTCAAGCCTCTTTCCGCCATCACGCAGGACGTGTTCGCCGATTACGACGGCCTGCGCCGCTTCATCGCCCCGTTCTGCGTCGACACCTCCGCGCTGCTCGACGAGGCCCTGGATGACGGGAAAAGAGTGCTTCTCGAAAGCGCCCAAGGCGCCATGCTCGATCTCGATTTCGGCACCTATCCCTTCGTCACCTCCTCCAATCCCATCTCCGGAGGGGCGTGCACGGGCGCGGGCATCCCGCCCCGCTCCATCTCGACCGTGCTAGGAGTGAGCAAGGCCTACACCACGCGCGTGGGCCTCGGTCCGTTCCCGACCGAGCTCGACGGTCGCGTCGCCTCGTTCATACGCGAGGTGGGCAAGGAATACGGCACCACCACCGGAAGGCCGCGCCGCATCGGCTGGCTCGACCTGCCCCAATTGCGCGCCGCCATGCGCGTCAGCGGCATGAACGGCCTGGCCATGACCAAGTTGGACACGCTCTCGGGCATTCACCCCATTAAGGTCTGCGTGGGCTATCGCTATCAAGGAACGAGGTTAGACGCATTCCCGATCTCGCGCAAGGCTCAATTCGAGGTCGAGCCTATCTACGAGAGCTTTCCGGGCTTCTCCGGGGATCTCTCCACCGCCCGCCGTTTCAAGGACCTGCCTCCCGGCGCCCGCGACTACGTGCTTCAAGTCGAGAAATGGCTCAAGCTTCCGATCCCCATGGTCTCGGTCGGCCAGAGCCGCGAGCAGACCATCATTAGGGATAAAAAATGGCTTCGCATCAGAGGAACTTAAGCGGCTATCGATAAGCGTCGCGCCGATGCTTGATTCTATAAAGGAAGACCGTCTTTATGGCGTCATCCACGCGGTATAATACCCGGTAGTCGCCGACGCGGACCCGATACCCCCCATCCGCGCTCAGTTTAAGCGAACCAACCGGCCGTGGCTCTTGCCTAAGACCAAGGATCTTTAGCTTTATGCGCTCAAATACCGTCTTTTCTAGGGAGTCGAGATCTTTGCGCGCGGAAGGAAGAACCTTGAGCTCATACATGCTTCTGGCGCATCCTTAAATAATCCTCGAAGCTGATAGCGGACTCCTCGGTGGGTTTGTGTTTCTTAAAGTCGAGCAGATCTTCAGCGAGCTCATCCCGCTCGATCTTCTCAAGCAGAGCCTTCTCTATGAAAAAGCCCTGCTTAATCCCGCGCTCAGCGCAATAGCGTTTGACCCGCTCAGCCACCTGAGAATGCAGTCTGACGGCGATGGTTCTTTTGCTATCCATAAGCATAAATATAATAGCAAAAGATAGTTTTGTCAATAGCATGGCAATATAAGATTTCAAATATAATTAAGCGCCATATTTCCAGAGTTATCGCCGCGAAGTTGATCCGTGTCAAGTCAGTGGGTCTTGACAATGCCAGCTCTTTCCGATATACTTAATTCTGCGGTGCCGGTGGACCGATACTTCCTGGCGTAATTGCCAGGGGGTGCTTGGCCGAAAGGCCAGGCAAAGGCAAACCCTTCGCGAGAAGGGGGCGCAAAGCGCAGGGCCTCGATCGAGGTCGCCTAGCTGCCGAAGACGACTGGAACCAGCGGGATTTTTCAGATCCGCCCGGCCTTAGTCGGCCATCTTCGGGACAGAGGGGTAAGATGGTTGGTGAGGCCGGGCCCTTTTTGGGGCTCGGCGGACTGAATGATCGAAACCAAACGCCCTGTCCTAGCAGTGCTGTTGACCGCCTGGTGCGGTCTCAATCTTGCCACTACTAGCCCCCAAGCGTTCGCCGCGGAAGTCGCGGTGGGACTCGAGGCCCAAGGGATAGACCCTTGGGCCGTTTTGCGTGATTTCGGGGATATCGAGCTGCGCGACGCGAATGGCCGGCCGGTCTCCCGCAGCTTGATCGAGGCTCAGCTGCGGGAGGTTTCGCTCAAGAGCCTGGTCCGCAACGTGCGGGGCTCTCCGCTCGCCCACGCCAAGGCCCTGGCGCGCGCGCTGCAGTGGCTGCAGAATCAACCCTTTAGGCTTCAAGAGAAGCCTGATGGCTGGAGTGTCGGGCATGCCGTCGATGCGGCTTTGGCTTCCCGAGTCCGGGAGAGAACCGGCCGGGTCGAAAGTCGTCTGGTCCGGCAAGCCCTGCACTCTAGCCCAGGCTTGGGGCGCAACCTTTTCGAGCGTCTTGCCGAGATAGCCCGCCGCTGTTGATCCTACCTTCCGCAACCCCAAGCCGACTCCACGATGAACAACGGGGTTGCCGAGCCGGAAAGTCCGTAATCTTTTCGACATCACGATGGGTTCAAGGCAGTTATCCTAAGCGGAATTGTTGAAAAAGAGCGTTAAAAGATAAACAAAATGGTCCAAAAAGGGCTTCGGTCGGCGTTTTGCGCGCGCGCGCGAGTATTAATCTCTATAGTGATCATAGGGCTCGCCTTCTCCGCCGCCGCCTCCGATTTTTCCGCCGAGATCGCCCGACTTCATTCCCGCGACGCGCAGGAAAAGAGCAAGGCAATCCAAACCCTCATCGCGGCCGGCCCCAAGGCGGTTGCGGCCATTGTCGGTTCCAGCCAGGGCACGCTGGGCCGGGAAGCGGCCGCCAGAATACTTCAAAAGATGGGACCGAAGGCTATTCCATCCTTGCTGGAGCTTTTAGACGATGAGAAGCTACGCATCGCGGCAGGCGGATTTCTCTTCCAGTTGATCGGGCCCGAGTCGCTTCATTTGACCCCGAAACTCATCGACTGCGTGCGCAAAAAGCCCGGAGTCAAGCATTATTGCGGCCAGGCCCTGGTCAAGATGATGAGGCCCACAGCCGCGGCTCAGATCGAAAGGCTCATCGCGGCCCTCAAGGATAAGGACCAAGACCTGCGCATCTATGCCGCCGCCGCTTTAGGCCAGATTGGGCCCAATGCTTCGGCCGCGATCCCGGCTTTGACCGCGTCCCTCTCCGACTCTCAACCGGCAGTGCGCGCCTCGGCGGCAGGCGCGCTCGCGAAGATGGGCGCGAAGGCAAAGCCCGCCCTTCCGGCCTTGAAGCAAGCCGCGGCGGCGGCTAATCCCGAGCTAAAGCGTCAAATCGAGGAGGCGATCGAGCAGATCAATGGGTAAACGGCCTTTAAGCCGGCTCGCCGCCTTCCTGGCCATTTCCGGCCTGGCGATGCTGCTTTGGGGCGACGCCTATGCCGTGCTTAAGACCGTGGGCGCCACTAACGCCAATACGGGTTATGCCGGGCAGCGCAATATCGTCTATGTGCCGGGACGCGGCTATTGGATCTTTTTCAAGGCCACCAACTCCGATCGTGTGGTTTGGCGTTATTCCTCGGACGGTCTGAGCTGGAAAGCCAAAGATGACTCCGGGAATTGGACAACCCAGGCCGACGTGTTTCCCTTTCTTTCCTTGGCTCCCGATGCCGCTTGGTATGCGCCGAGCGTCTGGTATGCCCCGAACCTCAACCGAATCTACGTGGTGGCTAACGACGGCAACAACGACACCAATGGAGGCGGCTCAACTGCGGACGGCGCCGAGTCCGACGCGACCGGTAACAAGCTTTTCCTCCGCTGGGGTACGCCAGAGTCCGATGGTTCTATTACCTGGAATTCCAGCATACTGCGGCAAAGGATGACGGTCCGTATCCGTACCGGCGGTGGCTCCGGAGGCGTGGAGTGCCAGAGAGTCACCAATAACAGCAACGTGACCTATGATCCGCTGGCGCAAAGGTCCGCGATGGTTGCTTATTCCAGCGCTCCCGGGCGGGAGTATCTCGTGCTCGCGGCGGACGTGAAGGGAAGCGCCGGATTCGGCATGGGAGCTATCGCGATCACCAACCTGACGGCCGACGCCACCGGGTATTACGGCAATAGCGAAAACCCAAACGTCTATTCTTATTGCCACGCCACCTCAGCCAACACCGCTATCGACAATACCTTGGACTTGGTGGCGGCTCCGACCCTGGTTCCGGTGAGAGATGGCGCGGCGGCCAATGTGTTAATGGGCGTGCGCATCGACAACGTGGACGTCGCCCCGGCCGGTGAGAATACTGGCGCCGTGGTCAGGCTCGACTACACCTCGGAGGATACTACTGCCGAGGCCAATGAGGTCGCGCTTGGCAATATCGCTTTCGCTCTCGACTCTGTCGACGAGACCGAGGGTTACGGAATGTCGGCCATCAACGAGGTCGACCTGAGCTCAGCGCATATAGTAATGATCGATCAGAACGGCGACCTGGTTTATCGCCGGCGCAACGACTCGGCGAGTTGGGTTGGCCCCATATTGATTGACGGCACCGGACAGCATGGAGCCGGACTGGAGTCGGTCAAGGATCCGGCCATCGGCTTGGCCTATAAGATCCGAGGAGACGGCGTTCCCTATAGGGACGTGTATATAGCGTATGTGGTCACCGGCAGCACGCAAATCACCTATGCCGCCTGCCGGTCCACGTTCACAGCCTTGAGCGAATGCGATCCACCCAAGGCATTCATCACGGGCTCCGGCTTGAACAATCCCAAGCTGGGATTCTGGGCCTATCCAAACGAGCCGATGCCCATTATGTGGAGCGACGCTTCCAACGTGTATTTCGACAAGATCATCACCTCCACATTCCCGGCCGTGGCCGTCAACAGCTATAGCTCCGATACTATCAGCGGTTTTCCGGCGTACTTGTTCCAGCCCAATTACGCGTTAACATTGACCGGCATCAATTTCCAGAATCTTGGCGGCGGTTCGACCCCTTATTTCCTGATACTCAAGGATACGGTCAGCTATACCGTCAGCAGCGGAGTGCCGATCTATAAGGATGTGCAGACCGAGATCGGTGTTGCCTCCACCACGTTCATCAACGACACAACACTGAAGGCCAACATCCTGCTTTCGACCTATGTCGCGGCCGGCTACACTTATAATCTTCGCGTGGTCATGCCGGACGGCCAGGAGTATCCCAGCAAATATGACCGTCATCGGGGTGGCAGCGCCGATGTAAGCACGTTCACCTTAACTTTCCCCGAGCCAACCATCAGCGGGGTTTATGATCAGGATGGGGGAAAGGTGTCTGCCGGAGCGATCTATCGCAATGACGGGACTTTGAGCCTCAGTCGGCCCATCAGCATAGTGGGCACCAATTTCATGAACTGGAACGGCATCAATGCCGTGGGTCAGAGCGTTCTTGTCAGCACGAATACCGTCGGCATCAAATTCCTCCGCTCATCGGATGGTCTGGAGGACTCGAACGTCTCGGTCGCGTCCATGACCTATAACGTCTTCGGCGGCACGCGCGTGGTCGCGTTCGTGCAGATTTCCACCTCAGCCTCCGCCGAGCGTTACAGGCTGATGCTGACCAATCCTTCCTCGGGCACCGCGCTCAGTGCGGCCAGCACCTTCTATGTCACGGTGCCGACGGCCACCATCAATTTCCCGGGTCCGGGCGCGAGCGTGGGATTCTCCCAGGTGGCCGGTTGGGTGGGATTCAATAATGATGGGCAGACCGTGATCAGCAGCGCTAATGTTCGTATCACGCATGTGACCACGGGCAAGGTTTGGAACGGCTCGGTGATGACCACGCTGGGTTTCAACAATGAGGAAGATAAGTGGAAACTGGCTTCCCTCTCGCCTTTAACCACGGCCTACACCTATGCCTTCGACGCTTCGAATACCTCGGCCGTGCCGGATGATGGTCCCTATGAGTTCGCGGCGCGCGCGCAAACCCAGGATGGCGGTATCGGCAACCCCTATCAAAGCGGCTTTGTCAGCACGGTCTCGGTCACCTTGGACCGTTTCGATCCTTCCATTACGTTGACCCAGCCGGTGGGGGGCTCTACCAACTCTATTAGCAGGATACTGCTTACTTTCTCGGATATAGGCGCGGGCCTGACTACCACCCAGATATTGGTTCAGGATTTGGGGGTGCCCGTGGGGGGGCCGATCAGTTCCTCTAATACGTGGCTTTCCTTCTCCACCGGCGGCACTCTGGGGGTGGCAGGCGAGCAGATCTGGCTTTCCACTCAGAATGGATTGGGGACTCCCGGGATGATATTCAATCCGGCCTTGGTCGGCTCGGTCAATGTCGAGATCAACAACACCAGCTCGATCAAGTTGCCGCAATGGCAGGACGGGCATAAATACCGGATCTCCGCCTATGCCAAGGACGGCGCCGGGCATACGGTGGATCAGTCGACCACCGGCACTTCCGCTTATACCACCTTCATCTACGATGTGAGCAAGCCCACGACCACGCTGACCACACCGGCAAATATGTCCAATAGCTCGGGCACGGCCCTGTGGTTGCCCGCGGTTTCCGCCATTGCGGGCATGCATCAGGACAACGTGGCTGATTCTTTGGACGGTCAGAACGTATTCGTGCGCGTGGCCAGGCTCCTGGATAACAGCGAACCCGAGGTCGTGGAGCGCTGGTTGGATCCGGGCGCCAATCCTCCGAACTTCAATAACGGGGCCTTGGTCGAGGCCACCGCCTGGAAAACCGTGCCCGTGACCCTGAGCAGCACGGGCACCCCGACGGCATGGAGCTGGAGCATGGCCGGCGTTGAGTTCCTGGACGGACGCATCTATCGCGTGGAGGTCTACGCCGCGGACGGCGCGGGCAATTCCACGGGAACCGCCAGCGTCCCGCTCTTCAAGAAATATTTCCGGCCGGATACCGGGGCGCCCGACTTGGTCAATATCAAGATCAGCACGGGCAGCGAGACGGATAACGGGGCCCTGGTGTTCTCGACCGTCTCCAATGTGGGCCTCTATCTGTCCTCCAACCCGCTCAACACCATACGCTTGAGCCTCACCGACGGCGCCGGCTCGGGCATCAAGACCTCGAGCTATAGCCTGAGCTATTTCGACGGCTTGAGCAGCTTCCTGTGGACCGGCTCGAGCTGGTCCGCGGCCGGCAGTACCATGTGGATCGGCGCGGTCTCGACCACCACGCCCAAGTACCAGGTGGCTATCAGCTCGGGCATCGAATGGCGCAATTCCAAGCGCTATACCCTGGATTATTTGATCCAGGACATGGCCGGCAATGATTACGATTTTTCGGCCATCACCTTCGTCTTCGACTCCTCGGCCCCCACCTTGTCGAATTTCAACGTCAGTTCGGGGACCACCTACGGCATGACCGCGGACGGACAATCCTCGGATCTGCCGGACGTGCTCAACGGCATCGTGCGCGATGAGATATTCGGCAGCGGATTCCTGACCGCGGGCAACAATCGCGTCGGGGTGGGAGTCAAGCGCCAGAGCGACGGCAAATGGTTCACCACGGACTCGCCCAACTGGCAGGACACGCGCAATGATCCCTTGGTGCCTCCGACCGGCAATTCATGGGAGCTGACCTTGGGCGCGGAAAACGGCAATTTCTGGAACGGACGCTCGACAGAGACCTATTACGTCTATCTTTGGGCCAATGACAACGTGCCCTCGCCCTTCGAGAACGTGAGCGACAGCCAGTCGCTCAAATTCGTTTTCCAATGGGAGGTCTGGGCGCCGAGCTCGACCTTGATCGCGCCCTCGACCGCGACCAACAATGTCTGGTATTCCTCGCATTCCGGCTATGATCTGCCCTCGATCGTAGGCACGGCCACCGATTTCCCGGATTCCGGGGTGGGCAAGGGACATAATGTGAGCTGCTCAGGCCCCGCGGCCCAGGAATGGCCGGCCGGGGGCTGGCCGGGCGGCTCCCCCAATGTCTGCGCCGCTCAGGTCGAAATACGAGGCATGGATGGCGCGCATCTCAATCAATGCTGGAATGGCTCGACCTTCGGGGCTTGCTCGGATGCCACTTTCCTTAATATGAGCGCCGGACAGGTACTGGGCGCCAATTATGAGCTGGCCACCGCGGGCGCGCTTTGGAATGCCTTGTCTCACGGGGGATCTTATCGGTTGAGGCTGCGAGCCAAGGACGCGGCCCGGCGCTACTCGGACGGGGTGTGGACGCCGAACGTGGAAATTCCGTTCAATGCGGCCAACTGCGATGCGGGCTTGCCTCTGGATAAATATAACACCCGCTGCATCAAGATAGACAAGCAGGGGCCGACCTCCGTGATCACCGACCCGGATCATGACACGGACGTCAACAGCCCGGCCAGCATCGCCGGCACGGCCATTGATCCCCATTCCGGGCTTGGGGCCACCTTCGTCGCCATCTGTCGCGACGTCAATCCCTCAGCCGGCACCGGCGGCCCGAATTTCTCGGACTGCTTGAACTCCACCGCCTCCACCGGTACCTTCGGAAACCCGGTCAAGTTCTTCCAGATCTATTACGCGGGCTCGCCCATCACCAGCCAGAGTTGGTCTCTCAATACCTCTGCCGTCAGCGCTTGGAATCCTGATGATTATTATCACGCGGTGGTGCGCTCCTCGGACACCAAGCAGAATATAGAGGCGAGCGGAATCACCGCCGCGGCGGACTCCAATCACATCAAGTTCCGCGTGGTGGCTGCCGGAGCGGTGGGTCGCATCAACACGCCCTCCTCGCTCAACGCCACCTTCCCGTTCTACCGGCCGGCCAGCCTGACCACCATCGCGGGCACGGCCACGGGCAACACCCACTTCCAGTTGAGGCTGCGCGAGACCGACACGGATCGTTATTGGAATGGGAGCGCTTGGTTGGTGTCGGTGAGCACCTGGTTTCCGACCAACCCGCCCGCCTCCATCGCTTCGCCTCCTAACTGGACTCAGGCCTTCGCCGCGGCCTCGTGGCGGGTGAATCAAAACTATACCGTGGAGCTGCGCGTCTGCAACGCGACGGAGTCGAGCTGCAGCGGCACGCTCAACACCCAGACCTTTGTGATCGATTCCTCCGCCCCGGTCAATACCGTGACGGTGCCGGCCACGGCCTACTCCAGCGCGGGCGTGATGAACAGCCTGCTAGGCTCGATTTCCGAGGTGACGGCGCCGGGGCAGACCGGAAGCCTCAACAATTCGAGCGTCTATTTCCGCGTCTTCAGGCTCAAGGATACGCCCGACCGGCTCTGGTCCTACTCGGCCTCGACCTTCGTAGTGTCGGCCGTGGACTGCGTCTCCACCTTGGACGAGACCTGCCTGCCGGCCACGGCTCTGGGCGGCGGCCTGTTCCGCTATACCACCTCCTATTTCCAGGATAATCGCGCCTTCGAGGATGGCCTGCAATATCGCGTGGACCTTATCGCCAAGGATATGGCCGGCAATTCCGACGATGCCCCGAGTCCGGTCACGACGCGTTGGGACGTGTCCCAGGCCACGGCCGCGGCCGAGATTCCGGCCCCCGTCATCCATATAAACACCGTCGGCACGCTCAGTGGAACGGCGCGCGATTATAATCCCAATTCAGGCGATCCGGGCAATGTAGCGCCCACGGGCATAGGCTCGATACAGATCTCGATACAGAGCCAGCAGGGGGTCACCAACGGCACTTGTTTCGACGGCAACAGCTTCGGGGGCGCCTGCCCGGGCTGGCAGAACGTCACGGCCTTCTATGAGGATCCGGTGGATCTCGGGCGTTCCACCTGGACCTACACCGATGGAGACCTGGAGACCGCCCTGGGCACGGGGCGCTATGTTCTGATGACGCGTGTCACGGACAAGGCCAACAATGTGCAGAGCAATTTCGCGGGCAACAATTCCTCCTATACGTTTATCGTGGACAAGACCATACCGACCACGAGCATCACCCAACCCACCGTCGGAGGGCAGCCCAACCCTCCCAATGAGCCGATATTGACTCCGGCGCAGGCCGCGGCCTTGGGCATACAAGGAGCGGCCAGCGACCCGGCCGGGGCGGGTGGAGTCACGGCCGGCTTGCTCCTGACCCCGGATCAGGGCTTGGAGGTCAAGCTCTGGTATTTGCAGGGCAACACCAGCTATTACTGGACCGGAAGCACGTTCACGGCCTCGATCTCGAGCGTGCCGGGTTTCGCCAACACCAACTGGACTTTGGCCTCGGTGCCGGACGAGACCCAATACGGCTGGCCTGGGGACAAGGTGTTCTATTTCGAGGCCCGAGTGCATGACGCCTCCAAGCTTGCCAATGGCAATGTTTCGCCTTCTACCGGCAATCCCAGCGCATGGACTCCGACCGCCTCGATGATCATCGATGGCACTCCCGGGGTGTCGTCGATCACGGTGCCCGCTAACGGCTCCGTGATCAACACCCTGGCGCAGATCGAAGGAACGGCTTCCGCCGGGCTCTCCGGAATCAATCCCAACAAGATGGAGCTGCAGCTTTCCACCAACCCGGTCACCGGCCCTTATTGGACCGGCTCATCCTATACCTTCACCGTGACCTGGGTGAGCGCCACCGTGACCGGAAATAATTGGACCTACGCGGATCTCGCGGGAGCATTGCAGGATCATGCCCGCTATTTCGTCAAGACTCGCGTCACCGATCGCGCGGGCAACGAGGAGTCCGTGCCGCCCACCTTCAATTTCACCTGGGACATCAGCGGGCCCAATCTGGCGATCAACATGCCGAGCCCGCCGGCGGGCTCTCCTCATTCCAACGCCGCGGGCTCGAGCAAGCAGATCACTTTGAGCTCGGGAACGGTCTCGGACCCGGGCCCCAACGCCGCGGGGATCTCTGAGGTCTGGATCGCCATTTCATCCGGCTCGGGCGCCAACGCGATGTGGTGGTGCCATGATTCCTCTCTCGGCTGCCCCAGCTCCGGGCAGTTCAGCCAGGGCCCGCAGCTGGCGGTCTATTGGAGCACGAGAGTCTCGGTCACCAGCCCCTGGCTTTACAATAACGCGGCCCTGGCCGGTCAATTCACCAACGCGGCGCAGTATAAGGTCTTTGTCAGGGCCCGCGACGCGGCCGGCACCTGGACCGGCAATATCGTCAATCCCGGCGACTCGGGCGAGGTGGTGCAGACATTCATTTATGACTCGCAGCTTGCGCCCGGCGCCATACAGGCGCCCGGCGCCGCCTGGCATGGGGCGAGCCTGACCCAGCTCTACGGCACGGCGCGCGATCTCAATAATCCCAACTCGGGCCTGGAAGCGGTCAAGATCGCGGTGCGCGAGGTGGGCACGGGCTGGTGGAATTTCACCACCAATGGCGGCTATAACGCGGACCCCAACAGCGTGGGCGGCGACGCCTTCTCGACCACGACCTTGGTCGATCAGGGCGCGGGGCTCTATCGCTGGGAATACAACTTCCCGATAGCGCGCTATACCGCGGGCTTCAGCTATCAGGTGGTGATACGTCCCAAGGATCGGGCCACCAATATCACCGACGGCGCGCCCGGCGCCGGCGAGGGCGTCACCTTCCTGTACGACAATCAGGCGCCGTTAACCGCCTCGACATTCCCGGTCAACGGCAACAATCTCCGCACCGCGACGCTCACGCCCTTGGCCGGGACGGCCAATGACACCACCACCGGCAACTCGGGAGGGCAGAGCGTGCAGGCGCTGCTCAAGCTCGAGACGCTCGGGGTTTCCTGGAACGGCAGCAACTCCGGCAATTTCAACGTCGATTGGGACACCAATTCCGCGACCAACTATCTCGAGTGGCAGACCGTGACCGGCACCGGCACCTGGAGCCGGGCCTTCCCGACCCTGTCCTCGGACAGCGCCTTGGACTCGCGGCGCTATCGACTATGGGTCAGGGCTACGGATAACGCGGGCAATACCAGCTTCAGTCCCAGCCAGGCTCAGTTCAACAACAACGACAACGGCGGAGGAGTCGGGTCGGCGCTGGCCTTCATCTATGATCGTTCGGCGCCCACCTCTCGAGTCACCTATCCGCCCGCTTACGTGGCCTATCCCGCCTTGCAAGTGCAGGGCACGGCCCAGGACGAGTACGAGGGATTGCGCGAGCCCAGCCTGGTGCTCACCATGAATCTGCGCTATCGCCGATCCAACGGCGAGTACTGGAATTTCGGCGGCTCGACCTGGACTACGAGCGCCGCCTTCTCGCCCACGAGCTGGAACTCGGTGATAAGCCCGTGGGCCTTCACGGGATTCAACGCGGCCTCCATGGAGGACGGCTTCCAGTATACGGTCAACTCGCAGGCCAGCGACGCGTCCGGCAACAGCGAGACGGGCTACTCGACTTATACCTTCATCGTGGACAAGACCACGCCCGTGGCTCAGGTGACCTTCCCGGCCGACAGCGGCTTCGCGGGCGGGGCCGCGGTCACCATACAGGGAACCGCGGATGATCGATTCGAGGTGCTGCAGAACTTCGGCGGAGGGCTTTGCGAGTCCAACAGCTGCGTAGGAACGCGGGATTATGAGTCCGGACACGCTTCCTCGGGCGTGGCCGTGGCCATACGCGAGCTTTTCGGCCCGAACAATTATTGGGATGGGGACGGCTTCGATTCGGGCGTGCCCGTCTGGTCGACCGGCGTGTTCGTGGGCATCTCGAGCGGGGCGTGGAGCTATGCCCTTCCCGCCGGTGCCCTGACCAGCCCGAGACAATATGAGGTGAGCGCCCGAGCCCGGGACCGGGCCGGCAATCAGCAGGTCTCGGTGACCACCATCACCTTCACCTACGACACCTCCGATCCCGTGGCCTATGCCACGGCGCCCGTGGGGCAGGTGGGCTCGCTCAATACCCTTTATGGAACGGCCCTGGACCTGCCGCCTGGCCTCATGGACGTGGCGCTGGTGCGCATACGCCAGATCGACTGCGCCGACGATGACGCGGATTGCCATCATTCGCCCAATCAGTGCTGGAACGGCAATGCCTGGACCACGGACTGCTCGATCAGCCTGGCCTCAGGCACGATCGGCGCCATCATCAGCGGCTCGACCCGGGCTTGGACCATGGATACCAGCGGCGTGGCTTGGGATGACAAGTCCACCTACACCATCACCGTGGCGGGCCGGGACCAGGCCAACAACACCGAGGCCTTCCATACCGATCTGACCATCTATCTCGAGGCGCCCTCTGCCTCGATCGCGCTCACCCAGCCGGGATCCCCGGATGACCGGCGTTATCGCTCCAACGCGGCCCAGGTGCTCACCATCAACGGCACGGGCAATAACCTGAGGACCACCGCGGGGGTCCGGCTCAAGCTGCAGCGCCTGAGCGCGCCCACCAGCTACTGGTATATCCCGAACGGGGCGTGGAGCAACGATGCCTCGACCTATACCGCTCTCAACCCCGCGGCCGCTCCTCCGCAAAACTGGACCACTGGTTTCGCCGTGGTGCCCTATAACGTCAACAACGCCTCCTACAGCATCACCGTGACCCCGGTCAACAACGCGGGCCTGACCGGCATCTCCGTGACCCGAGTGTTCTGGATCGACGACACCGTGCCGTTGACCGGAGTGACCGAGCCCAGCGGGCCTTCCTGCGGGGGCGCCAACACCTGCGTCAATGTCTTGAACCAGATCGCGGGCACCGCGACCGACCCCAATAATCCCATCAGTCCGCAGATTTCAGCCGGTAACGTGAAATTCCGGGTCAAGCGCAACTCGGACGGCTTCTATTGGGACGGCGGCGATTTCGCGGGAGTGCAGACCCAGTTCTCGCCGCCGAGCGTCTCGGGGGGGCCGACCTTCTCCTTCAGCAGCGCGCCGGCCGGCGGCTTCAAGCTCCAGGACGGACGCATTTATACGGTTTACGTGCATGCGGCCGACTCGGCCGGCAATGACGAGACCTCCGAGCCGGCCATGGGCCAGTACACGGTGCTGCTCGACAGCACCCCGCCGGTGGGCTATATCGCGCAGCCTCCCTCGGCCCAGGTCTTCATGGCGTTGAGCACGGTCACGGGCACCTCGCAAGACCCCGACGGCGTCTTTGGCGCCAACAAGTCGGACATGAGCCGCGTCGAGCTGCAGATCAAGGATCATAGGAATAATTTCTGCTGGACCAGCGGCAGCGGCGGCTCGTGGGGCGTATGCAATGCCGCCTCGTGGCTCGGGCAAAGCATATCCGGCGGCGCCAATTCCTGGGGCTATTACGACTCTCAGCTCAACGGCGAACTGAGCAGCGGCGAGTCCTATGTGATCACGGTGCGCGGCGTGGATCGTTCGACCAACACCCAGAGTTCTTTCGGCGTGCCTAACTCGAGCCGCACCGTGTATATGGACAAGAACCCGCCCAACTCCGGCATCATACAACCCGCGGGGGGAACCGCCTATCGTCCCTCGGTCTTGAACGGCGGCTCGGCCTTGAACGGCACGGCCTCCGATCCCGAACTTTCGCTTTATTCGGACGGAGACGCGCTCGACTCGGTGCAATACGTGCTGTGGTATCTGGACCAGGGCACGAGCTATTACTATATCGCGGCCTCCACCACCAACGGCACCAAATTCTCCTCGACCACCATCGAGAGCGTGTCCTGGCGGGGAGTCACCGAGGGCACCGCGACGTGGAACGTGTCTTTCAATACTGCCGACTGGGTCTCAGACAAGCAGTATTACCTGAAATCCCGGGCCCGAGACCGCGCGCGGGTATTCGACGGCAGCATCGTGGGCAATCTGGCCAGCGCCACCACGCCCCAGGTCAACTTGGTGGATTTCGTCGTGGACAATACCGCTCCCTCCTCGCGCGTGACCCAGCCTGTCCAAACGGGCTTTATTCAGAATTTCAACGCAGGAATCGCCGGAACCGCCAACTCGGATCTATCCCAGGCCTCCACCTATTATCTGCGCATCTGGTACGAAGACGGCACGGACAAGATATTCTGGAACAGCACTGGTTGGAACACGGGCAGCCCCAACGCGCCGGTGCAGCTTCCCGTGGCTGTGGTCGGAGCCACCGGAACGGTGAATTGGAGTTATCCGGCCGGGATATCCGGACAAGCAACCCCAACCATCACCCGGCCGGATAACACGGTTTATGGAGTGGCTATTCAAGTGCGGGATCGGGCCGGGAACCTCGAGACCCCGACCAGCGCTCAGTATATCCTAGACGGGCTCGGCCCGACCATGAGCATATCCACGCCCATGGCTTCCGCGTCCAATTACGGCACGGCCAGGCCCCTGACTTCTTTTAATGGTACGGCTTCGGACTCTCCGGCGGGCGTTTCCGTGGTCGAACTGCAGATCCAGGATCAATCCTCGACGGGGCAGCCTTATTGGAACGGAATCAGTTGGGTTTTGGACAACAGCACCTGGGTAGTGGCCACTTCTACCAATCCCTGGGCCTGGGCCGCCCCGACCTGGACCCCGAACAAGGCCTATAAGGTCTCAATCAGGGCGCGAGATCTGGCGGGGAATCAGGGCACCGGCACCGATGTTTTCTTCAAATACGACATCAATCGCCCCACCAGCGCTATCGCGGTGCCTTCCCTCGCGTTCTATCCCAACGGCCAGCCGCCGACGCTGTCGGGCTCGGCCTTCGACTGGGTGGTTTATTCAGCTACCGAGGCCAAGACCGGTCTGACTCGGGTCGAGATGGCTATCACCCAAACCGGAACACTGCCCCTTCAATACTGGCAAGGCGGCGGTTGGGCCGCCTCCGAGAACTGGAGAACCGTTTCCACCGACACGGCTGATCCCGCGGCCTGGACCTATCCGCCTTCCAATCCGGCAGGAGACATCATCCCTCCATGGAACCATAATACGAATTACACGATACAGACTCGCGCCATCGATTTGACCAGCAACGTGGAATCACCGGTGACTGAGCGCAGTTTCACCTATGACGCGCGGGCCGCGACCAATACGGTCACTTTCCCGGGCGACGGTCAATATGTGACGGGCTTCACCCTGAGCTCCGGCGCGGCCACCGACGACTCCTCCGGCGTGCAGACGGCGCAGATCGCCATACGCGATCCCTTGGGCTCTTTCTGGGAGGGCAACGCCTTCAACAGCTTCGGAGGCAGCTCCTGGCGCAGCGTCACCAATCTTTGGACCTCGAGCTGGACGTTCACGGACTCGAACTTGACGGCCAACATCGCGGCCCTGAGCGTTCCGCGTACTTATAACGTCTATGTCCGGGCCGTGGATGTGGCAGGCAACCAGACCCGGGGCAGCGGCTCTCCGGCGGGCAACGGCAGCTTGATGAAAATAGATTTCATCAAGCCCGTGGCCATCGCCACGGTCCCGGCGCAGGGCTCGGCCGTATCCAACCGCATCTCTCCCATCAGCGGGACCGCGGATGACCAGTCGCTCTCGGCGACCTCGGGCGTGGGCATGTCCGAGGTCAGGCTCAAGGCTATTCAGGAGAACTCGGTGGGCACTCTGAGCTATTGGAACGGCAGCGAGTGGGTGGGAACGGATCAAGGCTTCAACCTGCCCACCACCATGGTGGGCTCGGCCCAGAGCATCGTGGAGTTCAAGAGCCAGGACGCCTCGTTGCCGGACTCGGCCTTCTACAATCCCTCGGCCGTGCCGACGCCCATCTTGGACGGCTATCGCTATCGCATCGTCTCGCGCGCGGTGGACCTGCTCGGAAACACCGACGTCACCTATTCCACCCTGACCTTCATAGTCGATCGCTCCACCCCGACTGCCGCCTTCACCTTGCCGGCCCTGGCCTCGATCTATATCAGTACCAATAATTTCACCATCTCCTCCGGAACCTTCTCCGACCCGGTGACCGGCGGCAATATCCCCTCGGGCGTGGTGCAGGTGCAATTGCAGATCGAGGATATCTCCGCGGGAGTGCATTCCATACCGGGCGGGCAGCCCTGGTGGAACGGCGCTTCCTGGCAGGTGGGCGAGACCAGCACGAACTCCTTGGTCTGGACCAGCACCTGGAGCTATATCAACGTGCCGGCCACCTCGCCCAACGATTTCGTGCGTAACCAGGCCTCGCCGGACGGCCGCCAATACATGCTGCGCATCGTGGCACGCGACCTGGCGGGCAATCGCGGGCTATTTAGTCCTGCCGAGAATATCGCGACCGCGCGGCTCACCTTCGACGGCACCGCGCCCAAGGCCTATATCGTCTCTCCGGCCGGGCCGGATGACGGGGATGTCACCACCCTGGCCACCATCTCCGGAACCGCGTTGGACCCCGAGATCAACGACTCGTCCTCGGCCATACGCTCCGTGGCGGTGAGCATACAGAACGACCCGACCAACTCTATCTCGGACCCCAATCGCGGCCGCTATTGGAACGCGGGGAGCAATTCCTGGGTGGGAACTCAGTTCTGGAACTCCACCACCTGGGACGGGGCCAATTGGACGTTCAATGACTCGGATCTGGACGCCAACCTCCTGATCGGCTCGCGCTATATCATCATCTCAACGGCGACCGACAAGGCGGGCAACGTGGAGGTGCCCGAGCCCATATTGACCCAGCCCGGCTATCGCCGCAAATACTTCCAGCCGCCGCCGGCCGCCAGCGCCATCGATTTCCCGGTCAACAACGAGTATTACAACAAGATCACGGGCTTAAACGGCACGGCCAACGGCAGCACCTCGCGCATACAGATACAACTTAAGCGCAATGACACCGGACAATGCTGGGGCGGCGCAGGCTTCAACTGGGTCAATTGCAGCGTGGATGTCGATACGGCCACGCGTATCGTCTTCCCGAGCGGCGGCACCTGGATATACCCGCCTCCAGGCGAGTCCCTGCCTCCTTGGATATCGGTCAATAACACGAGTTTCACCTTCACCGAGACCGCGCTCAATACGGCGAGCCAGCCCGAGTGTCCCACCCCGACCTGTCCGCCCAACCCGACCGGGCGCACCGTCGTCTTCCATATCGACATCTCATCGCCCATATCCAGCATCACCTCTCCTGAAAGCGGAGGATTCCTAAGCGCGGGCCCGACCTTGACCGGTTATACCGGCGACTTTAGGGCCGCGAATTGCACCGTGGGGGCGAGTTGCAATCCCTCCGGAATCAAGAATCCCGGCGGCGTGCATATCAGCCTGCAGAGAAGCGTGGATAGTTTCTTCTGGAATCAAGACCAGAGCACCTGGACCGCTTCGGTGGCATACGCGGACAGCACGGCGACCTGGGTCGCGAGCGGGGTGGATCTGACCACGGGCGCTTGGTCCTTCATCTCAAGCCTCTCCACGCTGACCTGGCAAAACGGCATGACCTATACCTTGTCCGTGCGCGGCACGGATAAGGCCCTGGGCCTGCCGTCTCCGGGCAACGTGGAGAATCTGACCTCGCCGATCAATTTCATCATCGACACGTTGCGCCCGGGCATCACGATCTCCACGCCCACGGCCTCGGGCCGGCAGAGAAGCTTGGGCACGTTCTCCGGCACCGCCTCGGATACCGCGCCCGGGCAATTGCGCCGAGTGGAAGTCCGCGTCCTGCGCGAGGCCGGCGCGGTCTACGCCGAGCCTCCTCCTCTCAATTTTACCCAGCCCACGGGCGACCTGGCCTGGTTCACCGTCAATAATACGGGAGGGGACTGGACAAGCTGGTTCGTCTCGAGCGCCGTGCCCTTCGTGGACGGATCGACCTATTCGGTGATCGCTCGCTCGATCGATCGCGCGGGCAATTATTCCGTGCCCTACGCCACGAGCACGCTCTTCGTCTACGACGCGCAGCCTCCCATCACCGCGGTGGTAGTGCCGGCCAACAACGGCATCATCAGCGGCCTTTCAGAGATACGCGGTACCTTGGTCGACCAGCCCACCGGCAATCCCGGCGGCATCATCGAGGTCGGGGTAAGGATGAAGCGGCTGTCGGACGACAATTATTGGACCGGCTCGGCTTGGAGCGGCAGCCTGGCCACCATGAGATCGGGCCTGGCCCAGGTACAGATCTGGCCCTCGAGCTGGAACGTGGTCAGCGTCAATGTCCCGACCTCTAACCTCAATACCGGCACTTCCTATTACATCACGGCGGCCAGCACGGACAGCGCCACGCCCGGCGGCAACCAGGAGCTTTTCGGGCATGTGCTCGGCTCGACCTTCACTTATGACGTCAGCGTGCCCACGGCCTCGATCGCCTATCCCGCGGACCTTTCCTATTCGAGCAGCATAGCCCAGGTTTACGGAGGCTCAGCCGACAATGTGGGAGTATCCACCATCGCCTTGAGCATCAGGCA
Organism: Elusimicrobiota bacterium; assembly: GCA_016207665.1. Classification (GTDB taxonomy): domain Bacteria; phylum Elusimicrobiota; class Elusimicrobia; order UBA1565; family UBA9628; genus JACQPG01. The sequence goes on from JACQPG010000118.1 coordinate 18,987, forward strand.
TGTGAACTCCGGGAATTGTTATGACGCGGTTAACAATTCCTTCACCGCGGGCTGTCCGAGCTGGTTCGCGGCCCGGGGCAGCGTCGACTCATGGAATTATCCCTTCCCAACCCAGCCCTGGACCCCGAATGGCAGCTATGTGCTGAGCTCCTCGGCCACGGACGTGGCCAATCTGGCTCAGACCGCGGTGGTGAGCTCCTCCTTCACCTATGACGTCACCGTGGCGACCTCGAGGATCACCATGGCCGCCTTTGTCAACAACACCGTAGCCAATATCACGGGCACGGCGCGCGATGATCTGTCGGGCGTGGGCGGCTATGAGATCGCGATATCGTCCAATACGGGCGGCGACGCGGGCTCGTGGTTGAACGGCTTGGGCGGGCAATTCACCGCGGCAGGCCCGGTCTATATCGCGACTTCTACTCCGGTCGCCTTCCCCAACGTGGGCCAGGGCAACTGGACCCGCGCCATCGGCGGGGCCATGACCTTGCAAGACGGCAAGACCTATCGTGTCTATGGGCGCAGCCACGACCGCGCCGGCAATGTGCGCAGCAACGAGGATCTGGGCTCCTTCATCTATGACACGACCTTGCCGACCATCTCGATCTCGCAGCCCAATCAACCCTTCTCAAGCGCTCCCATCAGCATCATCGGCGTGGCGGCCGATACCTCTCCGGGCTCGGTCACTCAGGTGCGCATACGCATCTCCACCCAAACCCAGGATTGGACCGGAAGCGCCTGGACCGACACGGTGCCCACCTGGATCACCATCAATTCCGGCTTCTCGCCCTGGGTGTATACCTCGACCCCTCCCTGGGTGAGCGGCACGACCTACACGATCAGGGCCGAGGCCTATGATCAGGCGAATAATCAATCGACGCTGCAGACCTATAGCTTTGTCTTCGACACGGGCGAGCCCAGCATCGCCATGAGCAATCCGGCCACCTCGCGCAGCCGCATACTGAGCGAGCAAGGGCGCGGCACGGCCTCGACCCCGGCTCCGGGCGCGCTTGATCGCGTGGAGGTGCGCGTGCGCCGCATCACGCCCACGCCTTCCAACTATTGGAACCCGAGCCCGCCTCTGGGAGGGGTGTTCGACCTGCCCGCGGGCCAGGCCGAGAACGCCTGGTTCGTGCCGGGCTCGACCGAGACCCCGGCCTGGAGCCGCTGGTATATCTCGAGCGCGGCGCTCTTGGCGGACATGGTTTCCGGCGGCACCTATGAGATCAACGCCCGGGCTTGGAACAAGGCCGGCAAGTATTCGCCGACTTATTCGACCCGCACCACCACTTATGACACCTTCGCCCCCGAGACCTCGGTTCTGTTCCCGCAGGCCGGCTCGGGCGTGATCGTCAGCTCGCTGAGCATGATCGTGGGAACCTTGGTCGACTTCACCAACGCGGCCGGACCGGCCAATATCAGCACGGGCACGGTGTCTCGCGTGTGGGTGCAATTGCGTCAATTCTCGGACGGCGAATTCTGGAACGGCGGCGACTGGGTACCGAGCTATACCTTGCGCTCGGAGAATACCGAGGTCAACGTCTATCTGACCTCCTGGACCCTCACCTCGGTGCCGGCCTTCCCGGCCTTCCTGACCTCGGGCGCTTCCTATTACATCGCCTCGGGCGGCTTCGATAGCGCGGATAATGGGGGGAATATCGAGGCATTGGGCGGCGCGGCCGCGAGGGTATCGACATTCACCTTCGACAATGACGCCCCGGACACGGCGATCTCCTACCCCATCGACCTTTCATTCTCGAGCAGCGTGATCAATATCGCCGGCTCTTCGGCCGACGATGTGCTGGTCTCGACCGTGGCCTTGAGCATCCGACGCGTGATCGGCGGCGGCTGTTATGACCCGGCCAACAATGATTTCTCCGGCGGCTGCCCGGGCTGGTTCCCGGCCCGCGGCACGGTCGGCTCTTGGAATTACGCTTTCCCGACCCAGCCGTGGGCTCCGGATAACAGCTATGTGATCAACTCCTCGGCGACCGACGTGGCCGGGAACATACAGAGCTCGGTGGTAAGCTCCTCGTTCACCTATGACGTCACGGTGCCCACCGCGGCCCTGACCGTCTCGGCCTATATCAACAGCGGCGTGGCCAATATCACGGGCAACGCGCGCGACGGGGTGTCCGGCGTGGGCGCCTTCAGGCTCGCGGTCTCCTCGGCCAACGGGGCGGTGGGCTCGTGGCTGAGCGGCTTGGGCGGCCAATTCAACGCGGCAAACCCGGTGTATATCACAACGACCTCGCCGGCCGCTTTCCCGGCCGTGGGACAGGGCAATTGGACTCGCGCGATCTCGGGGGCCATGACCTTGGAAGACGGCAAGGATTATCGCGTCTATGCCCGGACCACGGACCGGGCGGGCAACGTGCGGGACAATCAGGATATCGGCTTCTTTACCTATGATAATACCCCGCCGACGATCTCGATCACCCAGCCCAACGCGCCTTTCTCGAGCGCGCCGATCAGCATCATGGGCATCGCCTCGGACATCTCGCCGGGCGTGATCAATCAGGTGCGCATACGCATATCGACGGCCACCCAGGACTGGACGGGCAGCGCCTGGACCGACACGGTGCCGACCTGGATCAACGTGACGGGCGGCTTCTCGCCGTGGGTGTATACCTCGACGCCGACTTGGGTGAGCGGCACGACCTACACGATCAGGGCCGAGGCCTATGACACGGCCACCAATCAGTCCAGCCTGCAGACCTACAGCTTCGTCTTCGATACGGGCGAGCCCAGCATCGCCATGACCAATCCCGCCACCTCGCGCAGCCGCAGCATGAGCGAGCAGGCGCGCGGCACGGCTTCGACGCCCGCCAGCGGCGTCATGGATCGCGTGGAAGTGCGCGTGCGCCGCATCACGCCCACGCCTTCCAACTATTGGAACCCGACCCCGCCTCCGGGAGGGGTGTTCGACCTGCCCGCGGGTCAGGCCGAGAACGCCTGGTTCGTGCCGGGCTCGACCGAGACCCCGGCCTGGAGCCGCTGGTATATATCGAGCGCGGCGCTTTTGGCTGAGATGGCCTCGGGCGGCACCTATGAGATCAACGCCCGGGCTTGGAACAGGGCGGGCAAGTATTCGATCCCCTACGCCACCCGCACCACCACTTTCGACTCCTTTGCCCCCGAGACCTCGCTGCTGTTCCCACAGGCCGGTTCGGGCGTGATCGTGAGCTCGCTCAATATCATCGTGGGCACCTTGGTCGATTTCACCAA
>JACQPG010000119.1 GCA_016207665.1 Elusimicrobiota bacterium
GTCCAGAACGAGTCGCCGTCCGATTCGACGATTTGCGAGCCCATCTTGCGCAAGTTGAGATCGATGACATTGACCTGATTGAAGACCTGCAGCTTCATCATGAACTTACCCACGGCCGAGAAAAGCTTGGAATGGCTGATGTTGAGCAGTTGCGCCTCCTTGAGCAGCTCCTTGATATCGGAGATATCAAGGCCCAGGCGCCTCATCAGCGAGACGAACTCCTCGGTGAGCGGGACGAGCTCCTTCCTGATGCGCGCGGAATTGTGATTCCCGAGCCGGGAAAGGGCCTCGGCCAAGGCCTCGAGCTCGCGCTGGTCTCGGTCCAGGCCCGGCCTCTTGGGAAGGTCCTTGAGAAAGCGCTCGTAGGCGCTGTCCGTGAGCTTCTCCGCCACCGGCAGACCGTCGTATTCGCGTTTGAACTCATCGAATCGGCCGGCGAGGTAAAGCGCCCGGATTTGCCGCGCCTTGGCCGCCAGGGTTCTGACCTTCTCCTTGAGCGAATCGTCGTAGTAATAGGCCCGGCTCGCGTTCTGGGTGATGAGATAAAAGCTCGCCACGGTCTGCCGCAGCAGGGACTTCTTCATCTGGCGCGAGGCGGCCTCGAGCTCGGGCATGAACTGCCGGCGCGCGGTCGCGGCCAAATGCAAGGCCTGTTTCTTAAGCTCGGGGTCGTCGAGACCCAAGGGATTGCCCTGCGGGTCCATGAGCTCTCCATTCCTGAGCTTGATGGTCTGCATGGCCAGCGTCTCCAAGCCTATGCGCTGCAACTGTATTTGGGCCAGCCTCAACCATTGCTGGGCCTCATCGATCACCGCGTCGACTTCCTCCCCTGACTCCTTGCCCCGCTTCTCGGCCTCCAATCTGAGCTGGCCCAGACGGCTCTGGGCCCGCACCGCATAGGCGACATAAGCGAAGGCCTCGCTCAGTATGGTGTAGAATTCGGGCGTGGTGTCGTCCTTGTGCGAGAGCTTGGTCATGCCGAGCCTATCCTTAACGGCCTTCATGAACAGCCCGAAACCCTGATACTGGCCCTTTTCCATGTCCTCCCAGGTCTTCTGGAGCTCGTCGAAGCCGCGCCAGTCCGCCAAGAAATTCGCCGTGCCTTGCTTCTGGATGGGATTGGTGTTGGTCGCCTGGGCGAAGAACAGGATCAGGCTTTCGAGCAGTTCCTTCTGCATCTTGTTCTTCTGCTCCTCGTTGTAATAACCCTGCGCGATCCGCATGACGCGCTCGAGCTCGCGCCAATCCAGCTGCTCGAGCCTGCCGCCCTTTTCGTATTCATCGAGCTTGCGCAGATAGTCCAGTATCCCGGTTTTCTCGAATTTGGCCTGCCTATTCTCAAATAAGCTCTGGAGCTTGGCCTTGGCTTCGCTGTTAAGGGTATTGTCCTCGTCGTCCTCTATCTTCTGCCTGAGCTCACGCTGATCGTAAAACTCTTCCTTGACGTTCTCGAGCACGACCTTCATGCGGCTGCTGTAAACGATGCGCCTTTCGACCCCGGAGCCATTGTCGATCTCGAGCACGACCTCGTCGACGATCTGGCGGCTGGGATTGTCCGGGTCGGCGCGGCGTATCACCTTGCGGACCCCGCCCTCGATCTTGGTCTGCCAGATGGAATAGACCTGGCTGCCGCTTTGGCTGTTATAGGCGGCCGAGAGCTCGGTATCGCCCCTTTCATCGATCACCCGCACATGCGTCGAGGCGTCCTCCTGATTCCGGAGGAAATCGGCCAACCCATCGAAGGCGTGCTTGAGCGTCAGCCCGGAGTCCTTGGTGTCATCCTCGAGATCCCGCTCAAGCCGCTTGAGCGCCGCGGCCGCCTCCGGGCTGATCACACCGCTTTTAAGCGACGCCTGATGGGTCTCCAGCAGCTGGGCCAGCTGGGATATCTCTTCGGGACTGGCCTTAGCCGCGATCTTGCCTTGAGCGAGCTTCTTGACCAGCTCCGGCACCGAGGGAAGGGGCTCCTCCATGCTGACCGAGCGCAAGACCTGAGACTGGCTCTCGTAATGGGTAGAGAGTGTGGCCGCTAGAAGCAGCCAGCTCGACCCTTGGGGCGCCAGGATGAGGGCCAAGCAAAGCATGAGCGAAAACGCCCTGGAACTCATGCTCTAGTATAGCGGCCTGGCACCACAGGGCCCAGGGACCCCGGACCCATGCCGATGGGGCCCAAAGTCCCATCTCTATTTAGGCCTTAAGACCTAGTGGGTCCCGTGCCCGCCGGCTTGAAGGTTCCTGGTGGGCTCGAGCTTGCGCTGGACGTAATTCCACTGCAGCATTTCATGGGGCTTGGCGTCGTACAATACCCTGCCCTCCTCATCTTTCTTTCCGTTGGGCGCGCCGACGGTCACGAGCGATACGATGGCCGCCGGATCCTTGATGGATTGGCTGTCTTTCTTGATGAAGAGATTGATCTTGATATGGGGATTGGAAAGGAATTCACCGCCCTTATAGCGAGCCACTTCCGCCTTGACGAAGTCCATGATGATCTTCATGTCCGACTCGCTCTTCCAGACGCTGTCCTTGGCATCCGGAAGCGAGAAGGCCTTCTTGACCAAGGCGGCGGCCTTGTCCGGATCGGCATCGTCGCGGATGTAGACGGTCATCTCCGTGCGCTCCCGAGTCTTGGCGTTGACATGAAACTGCGCCCAGGCCACTCTTTCCACCCTGGCGTTCTTCCCGCCGTCAACCTCCGATATCTCCTTGCCCGAAAGATTGGCCTTGGGGATATAGAACAACTCCCGGCTGGTGATCTGATGCTTTTGCCCTTCCTTATCGACGAAATACTCTCCCTCTATCCGCCCACCGAGTTGACGGTCGGGATGGACAAATTTATCGGTGACCACGGTTTGCATCACGATATCCTCGGCTTCCTTAAGGTCCACCAAGATGCCCGCGGTATAGATGGTGTTTTCCTGGTTTAGGCACAATTGGAATACGTTGCTCCCTTCCTTCTTCTGGAATACCACCCAACCGCCCTTGAATTCCCTGCGCACGAGATTGTAATTATAGTTCTGCTCGCCCAACTTGCACTCCTTCGAGTATCCGCCCACGGCCGCCGGGCCGTCCGCCGGGAAATCCTGCTGTCCCGTCTGCGCCTGAGCGCCTGCAGGGGTTCCTTGCTTGTCCTTAGAAGGCGAGGCCGCCGCAGGCTTTGCCGCGCCGCCTCGACCCTGGGATGGCGCCGCGGGAGCGGGCCAGCCGCAGGAAAGCTCCTTGCCGTCGCAGGGCTTGACCTCGAAATAGCGCAATTCGCTGTTCCAAGACGAGTAGAAGAAATTCTTCTTGTCCTCGCCGGCCTTGCCGATAAATCCGACGGGAGTCGGGTCCGAGATCGGCCTGGTGCGGCCGCCGAGAGCGACCTCGCTGACCTCGCTCATGAGCTCAGGGTCTTCTCCATAACCCGCGAGCTTGCCTTTGGCGTCGGAACGGAAAAAGAGCAGCGTGCCCTTGGCGCCGCCTTGTCCTACCACCCGATAATGGGAGCCGTTGATCTCGATCTTCTCTCCCCTCTCGGCCTCGGCATGCCTGGCGCGGAATAGCTCGTCGACGGTCAGTCCCTCGGTCAGATTCTCCTTGCCGCCCTTGACTCCCAATTGTATATTCCCATCCACGCTTACCTTCAATTCGTATTCCTGGGCGTTCTTCATGCCCTCATGGAGAACGAATTTCATCTCGTTCCCTCGGCCTTGCGGGCTGAAGCGCCGTCCCTTGATCATGCCGGGATTTCTGATATCGAAAATCCCGATCTCGTGTATCACCGGCTGATTTTTGGCGTCCCGGCGCGTATAGATCTTGATCGAGAGGGTGGCGGGAGCGGCTCCCTTGGCTTCGACCTCGATCACCCGCCCTCCCTTGTGGTAGAGGTCCTCCAAACCGAGCTGCCTGACCCGCCCGATGATCTTGGCCCCGCCCCCGGGCGAAGCCTGCGGAGGGTTGGCTCCATCCTGGCCGGAGCCCGCCTGGTTCATGGCGATGGATTGCTTGATCTCCTCAATGTTGCGGTTGCGGATGACATGCGCGCTCTCGGCCGCGGAATCGAAGAAGCCCATCCACCAGCCCTGCAATCCGCCCGCCATGGTCTTATAGGGGCCCTTATAGCCGAGAGTCCCCTCCCCGTTCTCCGTGAAGATGCGAAGAGCCTTGTCCAGCTCGTCTTCGAACTTCTTGCGCGGCTCGCTCTTTTGCTTGAGCGAGTCCAAGGCGGGGATATCCATTTTGGGCGGATCGGGGTCTCCCATCACGAAATAGAGCACGGCCACCTTGTAGGCGTCGGCCTGAGCCTGCCTGTCTATCCATTCCCTGGCGATGGCCTCGATCTGCTCGCCCTTGAGCGCCCCTTCGGCCAGATAGGAGTCCTTGCCCTTTTTCGAGAGGATGAAGGATTGGAATCTCTTGGCGATATGGGCCCTGATATTGCCGGCGTTAGACGCGATCTTCTCCTTGAGCGCGTTGATGGTGTCGTTTTTCAACGCGTCCTTGTCATCGACCGCCTTGGCTGTGGGCTCCGAAACCAACGGAGCCTCTCCCGCGGCCGCCACCGCGCGCTGCGGCATGCTGTTCATGAGCTCTTCCAGGGCCTTGGCGATGCTCGCGGGCTCCTTGCGCTCGGCGAATATCTTCGCGACGGGGCCGGATTGAAGGAATTTGTCTCTCTGCTCCGCGCTCATGGCCGAGAGCTCGGCGAATATCTTGGGATGATTCTTGAGCAAGGCGATCAAGGCTCCTTCCATGCGGGCCCTTCGGGGGCCCATCGAGGCGCCGATGCGCGTGCCCTTAAGCGTGGCTTCGACCTTATCCCTGTCGCTGGAGGAGGCCTCAGGAGCCAGCTTGTCCGCCAAGGCCTTTCTCCGGGCGTCATAGCCGGTTTGAGCCGCGGACATCCCGGGCATCAAGGGATGGGGCAACACCCGTCCGCTGTCCGCCAGCCAATAATGGCCTTGGCGATTCTTCCAAAGACGCACGCCGGACCAATAGAACTTGTTCTTTCTTTCGTATACGTCGCGAACGCCTTCCTTCTGCGCCTTGAGCGAATCCATTTCCGCCTTAGGGATGAAAAACAAGCGCTCAGCCGAGTTCCGCTCATCGACCACTCGAATTTCTTGCCACTCGAGATTGAGGCCATTCGGGTCCGGATTCCGCGCCGGCCGGGCGGAAGAAGCGGGCAGCGACATGGATAGGGCAATAAAAAAGCCCATGAGGGCTAAATAGGGGTTCATGGTTGTTTTCAAGGTTCGATTTCCAATTTGAGAATCTTCGCCTAGATTATCTCCTCTAAGTATCGCTCACAAGGGCCAAAAGGCCCATTTCTCACTTATACGCGCGTCCCTTTTCGAGCTCGCCCTTGAATCCTTCCAAGGCCTTGTTGGTCTCCGCTTGAGAGGTCGCTAGCGCCGCATGGACTTTCTGGGCCTTTTCGCTCGCCGAACCGAAGGCGGTCTTGGCATCCTCATAGGCCTTCTTGATCTGCTCGGGATTGGAAGCATAGGCCAAGGCGTTCTCAAGTCCACCCAGTATCATTTGGGTCTGGGGGATAAAGCCGTTGCCGTCGCGCAACGACAGCTCCCCGCCTCCCCGCACCGATTTGAAGGTGTTATCCTTGACCTGGGTCACGATGCCGGTATTGGACACGGCGTTGAACTCGGCCTGCCACACCTTTCTGTAATAGTCGTTGATACGCCTGTTATGCGCATGTATCCAAGCCAACATCGTTTTGATCTGGCCAGCCTGGAGCTGAACCTTGTGCTTCTCCAGGAACTCCTTCCACTTCGGGTTCTTATCCAGCTCAGAAAATGTCATCGAGCCTAGCTGGCCTTCAGCCTGAGCCCGTATCGTTTCGATCTGGCTCAAGAGGGTCTCGGCCCGAGTCAATGACTGATCGGCCAGCGCCAAGAGGTTTTGGGCCGAGATGGCTTGATACTTCTCCTGAGCCGCCTTGAGCCTGCCGTCAATCTGCGCCTGCTCGGGCTCCAGGCTCTTGATCTTTTGCCAATTGGATTCCACTCCGGTCCAGTTCTGGCTGCCGAGCGCCTCGAGCACCCCCTTGGAAGAGGGCTCGATTACGCCGAGTAGTATATGGCGCGTGGCCTGGTGGCCTTCACCAACGGTCTTCTCCATAAACCAGATCGCTTGAAATAGGCTTTTATAGGCCTGGTCCAGAAGCTCAGGGACCGCGGGGCCGGCCCAAGGAGTCAAAGCCACCGTGCCCTCTCCGCAGTTTTTCAGGGCGTCCTGGTTTCCAGATAATGCCGACTCCGCCGCAGCCAGGTCCGCCGCGATCTTGCGCAGCTTGTCCCGGGAGCCGGAAATGGTCTTATCCTCCTTAAGCCCTGGTATAGGCTCCGGGTTTTTCAACTGGGCGCACATCTGCGAGAGCGAAGCCTTGCTTCCTCCAGCGGCGCCGCCGGCCTCGGCCGCGGCCGCGCCAAAGGCTCCGCCCGATCCCGCGGCCCCAGTCTCAGAACCGCCGTCGCCTGCCTCGGTCGTGGGTTTAGGACTGCATAAAATTCCCGCCAAGGTCTCTCTGCGGGCCGTATAGACATTGCCGTCCGATCCAACGCAGAAACCGGTGGCGTCATCCCCCTTCTTGGCTCCCACCCTATGGCAAGGAGGCGTATTGGCGGGCATCTGCAAGTATTGGCCGGACATCGGATTGCCCTTAGGGTCGACCTTGGTGCAGATAATAATGCCGGTCTTGCCCCCGCCCCAAGCCTCGATCTTATCCGCGATGCCCTTGGTCAAGGTCTTGAACGGGGTCATGATCGCTTCCTCGAGCAGCTTGTCCTGGAGATTGGGCCAGCGCATGGCGGCCTTCTCCTTGAGCTTCCATTTGAGGTCGATGGCCTTTTCTTGCTCCTGCTTCATGCGCAGGAATTCCAGCGACTCGCCGGTGGACTTGGAGTCCTTGGATTGGTTGCCGCCGCCGGCCTTGTCGCTTCCGCCAGAGCCAGGTCCGGAGCCGCCAAAGCCGCCGCCCGAGGGCATGGCGCGCGAGGCAGCCTGCTCGAGACTGGTTGAAGCCGAGGAATTGCGGTTGAAATCTGCCCCGGCCTTGGCCGCGGCTTTTTTCAGGTCTTCGAGGCCGCCGGAGGCGTTGGACAGCCCGCGCGGTCCTGCCGCGCCCTTATAGCCCTGGGTCGGCCGCACATTGGCGAGCGAGGAGCTGTCCGCCGCGCGGTTGGGCACGTTGGAGGCTGAAATGGGGTCGAGCTTCATTGAAGGCGCGGCCCCGCCGCCGGAGACGGCGGAAAGCCCTCGCAGCGCGCTTTGGCCGAGCTTGGGCGTGGGAACCGGAAGCCCGGCGCTTTTCATGCCGCCCTTGGCGCCCTCCTTGCCCGCCTCGGCCAAGACATCCTTCCAATCGCTGCCCTTCTTATCCGAAGCGGGAGGAGCGCCGGCGGGCGGCTGTTGCGTGGCTCCGGGGCCCATCACCAGCGCCGAGGGGTCGCGCACGTTGAGCGGAGTGATAATCTCGCCGCTGCCGCCCGGGATTCCTCCCGGAGCCAGGCCGTGAATGCCGCGCTCGAAGGGAGAGTCCCCCTTCCCGAATCCGCCGGCCTCACGAAAACCCCAGCCTTCCTTAAAGGCGCCTTGATCGGCGGAGTCCGGGGAAAGCAAGAAATGCTCGGCCAAGGGGGCCATGAACAGCACGCCCAGGCCCGAGAGCATGAAGGCCAGATCCTTTTTCTTGAACTGCTTGAGCCGATCCACGATGGAGAGGCTCTGGCCCAGGATCTTGATCCTGGGTTGCGTCACGGCATTGCCGCCCTTGAGCGAAGGGATGGGCGGCGTCGCGGTCTTTTCCTTGGCCGCCCCCATTTTCAAAAAGGGAAGACCTGCCTTCTTGCGCTCTTCTTCTTTTTTATCTTCTGGCATAGTTGACCTCTATAATGGGCAGAATGAACCCGTCGCGATGGGGCTCGGCGCCGGAGCGTAAGGATCTCCTTCCAAATTGCAGCTCATGCGCCGGGCTCCCACTAGACCGTTATAATTACCGACCATGGCGTTCAATGCGTCCCTCATGCCGCGGCACCGACGGCCCTCACCGCATTCTCCACCGAATATTATCATCCAAAAGCAGACGAAACTGCTGCGGCCGCGGAAACGCCGGCAGGCATCGCGCATTTGCTGGCACATGGACTCTATGCTCTGTGACTGCGCCCGCAGGGCGTCGTCATAAGCCTCGTTGGCCGCGCGGCATTGGGACATGCCATTCTCAACCATATCGGCATAGTTGTTATGCAGCAAAGCCTCGGCATTGCTGGGCGGCACGACATTCATGGTGGTGATATCGTCGATTGAGCGCATGGGCACGGGTGCGGTCTCGATCGGGGTGATGCCGACGCGCATCCCCTCATAAACCGCGCCGGATTGGGTGGTTGAATATTCGCTGGGACAGGAGGCTCTCATGCCATCCGCATTGCAACGGGCGGCCATCTTGTTGTGCACATAGCCTTCGCCCAGTTGCTTGATCGCGCAGTCGGGATCGTTCCTGCTCAAGCAGCGCCTACGGCCCTCGGCCCCGCCGGCCTGACGGCGAGTAGATCGCGCGCTTTCGGGCGGATTGACCCATCGCTGTTTGCGGCCGCCCTGATTCTGCCAGCCTGGATCGCGTCCGCCGGGCGTTTCGGGCAACGGGATAGATCCATCGTCAACTCTCACCCCCGGAGCCGTGAAGAAATCCCGGCTTACGAAGGGCGCGGCCGCGATCTTGGGCGCGCCCTCGAGCTGACCGTAAAGCGCCTCGAGTCCCGGGCCTTTGCCGCCGCGCACGTCGCCCTGGGTCAATTGCACTCCCTCGGGGCCGGATTGCGCGTCCTCCGGGGTGAGTATCCCATCCACCGACTGTCCGCCCTTGACCTTGTTGCCCACGGGCTGGCCCAGATCGCTTAAACTTCCCTTGACCACGAGATTGACTCCCTGGGCCGAAGGCAGGGGGCCCACTCGTATCAGAGAAGCCTCGACGATGGCGTTTTTCTGCTCCGCCTTGAAGGAAGCCAGCAGGTCGTCGAATCCATCGCGGTCGTAAGCCGCCAAGCCGATCCGATAAAGCCCGTTTTGCACGGCGCTCGCCAAATATCTCATGCCCGGGATGCGCTTGCCAAAGGCGGCGGCCACCCCCATGAAGTGATGGGAGCCGACGAAATTGAAAGTGACCAAGCCCGCCACGATCAGAAGAGCGATCAACGCCTTGCGCCGGCGCAGGAACAACAGGAGAGCGGCGAGCGCGCTCTTTCTTTTATGGCGATCGAGGAAGGATGATTGCCTCGTCACCTCGAGCTGCGCGGGGCCGCGATTCATGGAGCGACCTCCAGCGTGGGCTCGGAATTCCTCTCTTCCTCCACGGCTTCGCTGATGCCGAACTCCATGTTGGGCGCGGTCTGACTGGGCTGACATTGGGACGGATCCGTGCCGTTGTTCACCGCTTGATCGATGCATTCGTCGCTGATCTCGCTCTGCCTCTGCTGCCCGTAGAGCTGCTCAAGCTCAGCGCTGATGCCCTTGGCCACGCCGCCCAATTGACCGGCCTGCTGCATCATCATCATGCCCATGGCCATGAACATCAAGCCGATGGCAATGAACATCGCGCCTATCAACGCGCCAAAGCCGCTGACAATAAGCGCTATGCCTATGGCGATAAAGATTAGGCCGATGATCATAAGCATCATCCCGATCATCTTGAGCATGGCGGCCAAGCCCGCCAGGGCGTTGATCGCGTCGATCATGGGTTGTATCGGCATCACCGGCACTTCTGAGGGAATGGGCGGAGCCGGAGGGATATAGCCTGGATTGATGCCTCCTCCGCTGGCTCCACCCCCTCCCGTGACCGGAGTGCCGCCGCCGAGGCTGGGATCCGGTATCTCCGCCGGGTTAGTCACCCTTTGGTCGAAAGCGTCGGTGGCAAAACCCTTTTGGGGATCGGCGCTGGTGGCGTTAGCTCCCGCGACTGACATGCCCCGCGCGAGCTTCAACTGGCCCATGGCCCTGGAACTGCGTCCGCGCGCCCGTCCGCGCTGGGAAGCGGCTCGGGCGGACGCTCCGGGCCTCATGGCGCGCGCTTGAGACCTCTGGATCTGCGTCAGCTGGGCGATGCGGCTTCTATCGATGATTTGCCCGAATTGAGGCGCGTTGGGATTGTTGAAGATGTTGCTGTTGCCGAATTTCTGGCCCATCTGATCGGTGAGCTTGGCCCCAGCTAGGGGCGGGAGCCTGTTGAGCTGGGCCTGATGATCCTCGACCGGGGGCTGCTCGATCAACTCGGTCTCATCCTCGACCTTGGGAGGCTCCGGCGTCTTGGTCGGCTCGAACCGGATCTCTCCCTTGGCCGCGCGGGCCGCATAGCCCATTCTATCCCCGCTGGCGCGGCTCACCCTGAGCGAGGAGTTGATCCCGCCCAGATCGGGAGCCTGCTGGGCCGGAACGGCCTGCGGCTCGATCAGCCTGCCGGCCAAAAAGATGACGCCCCCCAACAGCGCGGTCGCCATTCCCGCGAGCAGCGCGCGGCCGGCCAGGGTGGCCCACAAGCGGCCAATAAATTGCCCGAACAATGAGTAGCGCAGCGCGGACAAAAGGCCGGCGAAATAGCCGCCTTGCGGCATGGAAAGCACGGCTTCGGCCCCGCCCAAGGCCCGGGCACCGGCGAAGGTCGAGGCCACGCCGTTGCCGCCGCGAGCTCCGTTGAAGGCGGCGCCGCGGCCGCCTCCCATCTTGACCCAGGCGCCCCCGGCCTTCTTCCTGTCCTGCTCCTTTTTCTTAAGGTCAGGAATTTCGGGAACTTCAGCCGGCGGATTTTTTTCCTGATCGATCTCTCTCATCCCAGATCCATAAAGCTGGTGCTGATTGTATTACCGTGCGCTTGCTCGGTCGCGGGCATCCCGCCCGCGGAACCAGATCCGCCGCCAATCAGACCCTTGATCGCCTCCCAGATCGATTTCGACGGCGTCGATATATCAGCCTGCTTGATGCCTTGCGCGGCCATGAATCCCGAAACCCCCAAGAAGGCGCCGCTGAGGGTGTAAATGAGTCCCTGAAAGACCTGCCCCATGCCCATGACCACCATGCCGAGCAGCGCGACAATGGCGCCGATAGCCGACGCCGCATAGGCCAAATACATCGCTATCGTTTGATAGATGGCGCCGGTGGGACCGGTCATCTTGGCCTTGACGCCGAAGATGAAGGCCGCGATGAGAAGGACCTGGCCTACGGCTAACAAGATCTTGGCCAAATTGGATACGATTCTCCAAGGACTGACATCCTTGGCCCGAGGCGTGGGCGGCGGGGACGAGTTGGCAGGCGCGCTATAGCCCGCGCTCGGCTCCGAAGTGGGTCCGCCGCCTCCCGTGGCGGCCGCGCTGCCGTCGGATGACGGCAGGCCGGGATCGGAGACTCCTGGACCGGTCACCGCAGTATCAGCCGCCGGGTTGTTGGAGAAGGGCCGGTCCGCGGTGCTGGCCCGGAATTCGGGATTGCCTTGTTGCGCCTGCACGGAAAGAGAGCGGGCTTGCATCAGCTGGCGCCGGGCCAATCCCCGCCCGCCCGAGCCGACCCGAGCCGCGCGCGCGGCGGCCTTGCCGGGCTCGCGGTCTTGCCCGAAAGCCCGGGAGTCTCCGGGCCTGGGACCCATGGCGTCGAAAGAACGGCCGATGCCGCCGGACAAACCCGGACCGCCGGTCAAGGCGTTGGCAGAACCGCCGGATGCGGCCGCCGCCGAGAGGCTGCTGCTCAAGGCGCCGATCTTGTTCTGGAAGGATCCTTTGGGACCGGACTCCTCGGGCTTGCCGGCCATGGCCAGCAAGGCCTTGGGGTCGACGGCCGGGGTGGGCGACTCCTTGGCCGCGGCCTCCTCCTCCTTCCTCAACCTTTCTTCCTCGGCCTTGGCGGCCATGGCCGCCGCCTGAGCCTCGGCGGCGCGCTGCTCCGCGGTCTTGCCCGAAAGCCCGGGAGTCTCCGGGCCTGGGACCCATGGCGTCGAAAGAACGGCCGATGCCGCCGGACAA
>JACQPG010000124.1 GCA_016207665.1 Elusimicrobiota bacterium
ATTGATAGGATGGCCCTTCTGAGCTAGAATTTCAGCAGGGTGGGGAATCGCAAACCGGCGCCGCGGGCGGGAGTGGGGAACGTCTATCCGACGATTTCTGGGGAACTACACAACGGCGCTAACAAAATTCCACCATAATTTAAATCACTTTTTATTTTTTATCTTGCCTGCCAAGGTTTTGAGAAAAAAATAATTTAAAAATCGACATAAATTGAAAATGGGCCTGTCAAGATTGGCAATTCGTCATGACAGAAGCCTTACCCGCGTCATCAATGGTAAGGCTTTACAGTCTTTCCCCGAGAAAATATACTCAGCATGTGCGCATGCTGAACCGATACCTGTTGGCGGGCGTCTCGGCGTTGGTCCTGTCGTCCTTGGCCCGCGCCGAGGTCAAGAATCCGGAGACCTTTTATCTAGCCGAGGTGGGCGAGGTGACCAGCCTTGATCCATCCTTTCCTTACGACAATTCGAGCCAGGGACTGATATTCAACGTCTACGACACGTTGATCGGGTTCGAGGGGGATAATCTCGAGAAATTCGTCCCGGCCCTGGCCACCGAGGTGCCGACAGTCCAGAACGGGCTGATCTCCAAGGATGGCAAGAGCTATCGATTCCCGCTACGCAAGGGAGTGAAGTTCCACGACGGCAGCATGATGACGCCTGAGGATGCGCGTTATTCGCTGTTGCGATTCATGCTCACCGATCCGCCGGGCGGTCCGGCCTCGCTGCTGCTGGAGCCGATATTGGGCGTGAACTCGACGCGTGACTCGTCAGGGACCAGTAAGGTGGATTTCGCGCAGGCGGAGAAGGCGGTACGGGTGGAGGGGGATTCGGTCGTGATCACCTTGCCCAAGCCCTTCGCGCCCTTCCTCTCCATCATGGCGCGCTGGTCCTATGTGCTGCCCAAGGGCTGGGCCGCGGCGAACGGCCAGTGGGATGGCCGCGCCGAGACCTGGAAGCAGTTCAATAACCTGGAGAAGAGCCGGTCATTCCTCCACACCCATATGAACGGCTCGGGGCCGTTCAAGCTGGAGCGCTGGGATCCGGTGGCGAAATACGTGCTGCTGGTGCGCCACGACGAGCACTGGAGAGGTCCGGCGGCGCTGCGTCGCGTGGCGATCAAGACGGTGCCGGAGTTCACGACGCGGCGGCTGGCCCTGCAGGCGGGGGACCTAGACCTGATCGAGACGCCCCGGCCGCTGGTGTCGCAGCTCGAGGGAATGCCCGGGGTGCGCATCGTCGACAATCTGCCGCGACTGGCCACCGACCCGGTGCTTTTCTTCACCTTCAACATCAACGCCTTCGCCAACCGGGATATAGGCTCGGGCCGCCTGGATGGGGAGGGAATCCCGCCGGAGTTCTTCTCCGATCCGGACGTGCGCAAGGGATTTGCCTACGCTTTCGACTACGAGGCCCTGCGCAAGGACACGTTCAAGGGCACGGCGCGGAGGGCCAAGGGACCGATACCGCCCGGGGTGTTCGGCTACGACGAAAAACAGCCGTTTTATGAGTATGATCTGAAAAAGGCCGCGGAGCATTTAAGGCGGGCCTGGAACGGGAAGCTCTGGGAGCGCGGCTTCAAGTTCACGCTCACCTACAATGTCGGCTCGGAGAACCGCGAGGCGGCCTGCAATATCCTGAAGAAGAACATCGAATCCTTGAACCCCAAGTTCAAGATCGACATGCGCGGCGTGGAATGGGGGGCGTATCTCGACAAGGCGCAAAGGAGGCAGATGCCCCTGTTCTCGCGCGGCTGGTGGGCCGATTATCCGGATGGGCATAATTTCGTCTATGCTTTCTATCACTCCGCCGGACGCTACGCCTCGGCCCAGGGCTATCGCAGCGTGGAGATGGACATGCAGATAGAAAAGGCCGTGCGTGAGACCGACCTGGGCAAGCGCCGGCTGTTCTATCAGCGCATATTGCGACACGGGTTTGAGGAGGCGCCCTCCATCGTCACCGTGCACCCGCGCGGGGTCTATGCCATGAGGGAGTGGGTCAAGGGCTTCCAGGACAATCCGGTCTATCTGGGCATCTACTTTTATCCCATCAAAAAGGCCCCTTGATGCCGAGCGTGGCCCGGATCAAGGCCAAACAGCTCCAGGCGCGCCGCGTGCTGGAGGGCTTGAAGCGGCTCTACCCGCAGGCGCATTGCGAGCTCGATTTCAGCAACCCGCTCGAGCTGATCGTGGCCACCATTCTTTCCGCCCAGTGCACGGATAAGCGGGTCAACCAGATCACTCCGGAGCTTTTCAGGCGCTATCCCGACGCCCAGGCCTATGC
The DNA here is from genome assembly GCA_016207665.1 of Elusimicrobiota bacterium. GTDB lineage: Bacteria > Elusimicrobiota > Elusimicrobia > UBA1565 > UBA9628 > JACQPG01. The sequence continues at coordinate 2,284 of JACQPG010000124.1, forward strand.
TCGAGCCGACACGGAGGAATTGGAGCGCCTGATACGCTCGACCGGCTTTTACAAGTCCAAGGCCAAGTCCATACAGGAGATGGCCAAGGCCCTGGTGGCCGAGCATGGGGGACGGGTGCCGGACGACATGGAGGCTCTTCTCAAACTCAGGGGCGTGGCGCGCAAGACCGCCAATGTGGTGTTGGGCACGGCTTACGGCAAGGCCGAGGGCGTGGTGGTCGACACCCATGTGTCCCGCTTGAGCTATCGGCTTGGCCTTAGCCGGCAATCCAGCCCGGAGAAAATCGAGCGCGATCTCATGGAATGCCTGCCTCGCTCGGAATGGGTTTTCTTCGGACACTCCCTGATTTGGCACGGGCGGAGAGTCTGCGGCGCGATCAGCCCCGATTGTCCGGGCTGCGGTCTCAACGATATCTGCCCCAAACTGGGCGTCAAATCCAGGCGAAAATAGGCTCACAAAGCGCCTATCCCGGCCGTGCCGTGTGCGTCCTACAATAGGGTTAGGAGCGCAGGCATGGCCGTCATCACGCACCGCAGGCATGGACGAAAGATTCCTTCAAGGCAGCCATCCCGGCCGCCTATACGCTACCAGGATTGGGACGCCTCGGGCTGGGCGGGGTTGATCGGCGCCTTCGCCTTCTTGGCCTTGCAATTGGGGCTCACGCCCATGGCGATCGGAGGCGGACCTTGGGAGATCATCAAGGCCATCGCGGGCGTGGCCTTGGGCTCGGCCGCGATGGTGCGTCCGCCGGGCTTGCGCCTGATCGCGATCGCGCTGGCCGTGTTGTTGCCGGTCGCCTTGGTCTATTCGCGCCTGCTCAGCTCGGCCATTTCCGGCAGAAGCCGCGCTACGGGGCTTATCCTAGGCGCCTGCGCCGGCCTGTTCCTCTATTGGTGGCACGCCTATGCCTTGTCTTGGCTCATGCCTTGGCTGTCCTTGTGGCGACATCCCTTGAGCCTGGTTGCCCATCTGGCTTGGGGCCTCTCCATGGCCTGGGTGTATCAACAATTCTACGCGGCGCACGCCTTCCTGCGCCGTTAGCCCTTAGCCATCTCGCGCGCGAATCGGCCGATAGCCTCGCCATAGGCCGGGCCGGTTTGAAGGAAGCCTTCGTTGTGATCGCCCTTGAGCTCGACGAAGCGCTTGGGCGCGCGAGCCGCCTCGAAGAGCCGGAGGCCCATAGGATAGGGGATGATATCGTCCTGGGGGCTGTGCAGCACCAGTATCGGGATCGAGAGCCCCGGGATCTTGGAGAGATTGTCATAGCGATAGCGCGCCAGCCAGCGCACGGGCAGCCAGGGGAAATAATGCTTTCCCATGTCCACGATCGAGGTAAAACCGCTGTCGATGATCAGCCCGGCCGAGGGCAGCCGCCGGGCCAGCTCCACGGCCACGCCCGCGCCCAGGGACTCGCCGTAGAGCACGATATTTTCCGCCCGGGCCCTGCCCTGCTCGATGAGCCAGCGATAGGCCGTCTGGGCGTCCTCATAGGTGCCGAGCTCCGAAGGCCGGCCCGTGCTGCGCCCATAGCCGCGATAATCGAAGGCCAGCACGGATAGGCCGGCGGCGCGGAATATTTTTATCTTCTCGAGCCGATGGCTGATATTGCCTCCGTTGCCGTGGCAAAAGAGCAGCACCGGCGCGCGCGAGCCGTGAGCGGCGGGGATGAACCAGGCGTGCAGCGTCTCTCCATCCGGGGTCTTGAGCGAGAGCTCCTCGTAGCCCAGGCCGATGCTGCCGGGATGAGCGGAGAGCTCGCGAAATGGGACATAGACGCTCGACTGCTCGAAGCGGCGCAGGGCCAGCCACAAGGCCGCCAGCGTCACCAGCCAAAAGAGGAGGGCGGGCACCCGGGCGTTGAGTATGGAGCTCACTGACCGAGTATCTTGACGATGACGCGCTTGCGCCGGCGGCCGTCGAATTCGGCGTAGAATATTTGCTCCCAGGGGCCGAGATCCAGCCGGCCGGCGGTCACCGGCAGCGTGGCCTGCGCGCCCAGGAGAGTGCGCTTGAGATGGGCATCGCCGTTGTCCTCGCCGGTTTGGTGATGGCGATAATCGGAGACCGGGGCCAGCCGCTCGAGCCAGTCCATCAAGTCCTCCTTGAGGCCGGGCTCCTCGTCATTGACCCATATCCCGGCCGTGATATGCATGGCGCTGACCAGGCAAAGACCCTCCTTGATCCCGCTCTTTTCCACCAGCCGGCCCAGGGTCTCCGTGATATTGACCAGGGCCCGCCGCTCCTGGGTCTGAAACCACAGATACTCGGTGAAGGCCTTCATTTTTTCCATTTGATGGTGCAGCCGATGGCATGGGTCTCGGCCAGTCGCGGCTTTCCTCCCGCGAGCACGTCATCGAGAGCGTCGCGCAGGAAACGTTGCTTGACGGACTTGGGATCCTGCCAGTTATCGTCGATCTTTCCGGTGTAGCAGAGTTTCCGCGACTGGTCGAAGACGAAAAGGTGCGGAGTGTGCGTCGCGCCATAGGAGCGCGCGACCTCTTGGCTGTCGTCGCGCAGATAAGGGAAGTTGAAGCCCAGCTTCTTGGCCCGCTCGATCATGCGCTCGAAGCCGTCCTCGGGGTAATCGGCGTCGTCGTTCGAGTTGATCGCGATCAGGACCACCTCGCGGTCCTTGTAATCGCGTTGCACTGCGATCATGCGATCCTCATAGGCCTGCACGTAGGGGCAATGGTTGCAGGAGAATATCAACACCAGAGCCTTGGCGTCCCTGAACGACTCCAAGGAGTAGGTCTTGCGGTCTACGCCCATCAAGGAAAAATCGAGAGCCTTGTCGCCCAATCTCATGCGGTCCTCCTGAGACGCTATTTCTTGACGTTGGTCAAGTCTTGGAAAGTGATGCCGGCCCCCGTGATCTCTCCTTGGGGGTCCTGTATCAATATGGTGCTGTAGCCCAGCGTGCGGGACTGTTCCTGGTGGGTCCAGCCGAGCTCCTGTCTCTTGACCGTCTTGCGGCTGGCGAGCGTGTCAAGCAGGATGTCGGCGACCTTCGGCGCGTGCATGAGGGCCTGCTCGACCGGGGTCGACAGCGGCAGGTCGGCCGGCAGCGCGAGTATGCGCCGGGCCGCGGGGTTCATGAGCATGATGCGGCCGTGCGTGTCGATGGCGATGAAGCCTCCGCTCAAGCTCTCCAGGATGCTCGCGTTGCGCGAGGCGACCTTGTCCATGGTGCTCTCCAGGCGGAGAAGACGCAGTGCTGAGTTGGCGAGCTCGCAAGCCGCGCGCACGAAGCGCAGGTCCTCGGAGGTGAACACCCCGTTGCGCTTGTTAAGCAGCTGGATGACGCCCAGAAGCTCGAGGCGATCGCAGAGCGGCACGGCGAGCACGCTGCGCGTCTTGAAGCCGGTGACCGAGTCGACCTCGCGCAGGAAGCGCTTGTCCTTATAGGCGTCCTCGATGATCAAGGGCTCGCGGTGGGTGGCGACCCAGCCGCAGATTCCAGTGCGGATGTCGACGCCCGTGCCCGCCACCTCGCGGGCGGCCGAGCCCAGGACGTAGGATGGGAAGAGCTGACGCTTGCTTGGAAGATAGGAATAATAGGTGGCCGCCTCGGCCTCCATCACCACCGAGAGTTTCTCGACGAGTCGGCCGAAGACCTTGTCCTCGTCGGCGTCGCGCAATCCCTGGACGAAGTCCATGATGTCGTAGAGAGCCTCCAGAAAGCTGATCCTGAGCGGCGTATTCATCGTCCGGAGGCCCTCCTCTTGGCCTGCTTGACCCTTTCGTCCTCGAGGAAGCGCCGCAGGCCCTCGACCATGGTCCGGGCGGTCAGCGCGCGGAATTTTGGATCGAGCAGCTTCGCTTCCTGCTCGGGATAGGTGAGATAGGCGGTCTCGGTCAATATCGCGGGCATCTGGGTAGGACGCAGCACGAGATAGTTGCCGAGGCGCAGCCTCTCGTCATAGAGCGGGATGTTCTTTTGATAGGCGGCGTGCACCGCCTTGGCCAAGGGCAGGCTGTGAGGGGTGAAATAGAAGGTGGAGAAACCCCGGGGCGAGGCGAACGGGTTCGCGGCCAAGCCCAGATAATTGTTGTGAATGCTCACGAAGAGATCGGCCCGGTTCTCCCAGGCGAGCCTGGGGCGGTCGCCAAGCGCGACCTCGTCGAAGGGCGCGTTGCGGCTCAAAAAGGCCAGCGCGCCTTCCTTGAGAAGCAGGCGCTCCATCTCCTTGGCGATGGCCCAGTTGACGTCCAATTCCCTCGTGCCCAGGGGGCCCGTCTCTCCGGGCTGGGAGGGGCCGTGACCCGGATCGAGGAATACCTTGATCCCGGTGAGGGCCGAGGAGGGCGAGGGCACGAGCCTGGGCGGGCGCCGCAATTCGATGCGCAGGCCGCCGGACTCGAACTGTCCGTGATAGCCCCAGAGCGTGGCGGCGGGGCTCAGGAGGATCCGTATGAGCACCAGGCCCGTGGCCTCCTGCTTGAAACGCACCTCCTCCACGAAATCGTCCGGGGCCGCGTAGATGATCCAATCCGTGTTGGCCGCGGCGTAGTGCAGGCGCACGGACAGGGCGCGGCCGTCGTCGTCCGGCTCGATGCTGAAGGGCACCCGATCGCTCATGTTGACGCGGACGACGGTGGAGTCGTCACCGCCGGCGCGCAGGCTGATGGTCTCGATGCTGGCGCGGGGAGGCAGGGTGCCGGTGGGCATGATCTCGAGGTCCTTGCTCTCGATCCAGCCGTGCAGGCCGCCGGCCAGCAGCACGCGGTTATGCGCTCCGGACCGCCCGTTGATCAGCACCTTGGCGCCCCCTTGGAGATGCAGCACTATATTCTCCCTGGGCGCCGCCCGCAGAGAGACGGGGCCGACTCCCTTGACCACGGCGACCGCGGGAGGAAGATTGTTGGCCCAGATCTTGCCCGCGCTCCGGGCCTTGGCCGACTTGAAGCCGGAGCCGATCTTGTATTCGACGGTCGCGGCGTCCAGGCGGTCCTCATGAGATACGATCAGCCCTCCCTCGTAAAGCCCGAGCGAGGGATTGGTCTCGGCCATGGGCTGCCAGCCGCTGTCGCCGAGCTTGAAAAAGGCTTTCTGTCCCCGCGTGGCCTTCATGCGCGCCGTGACCACGTCGCCGGGCTTGAGCTCATGGTCGACCAAGGGCCATAGAGAGGCGGCTTCGATAGCGGGCTTCTCGTCGGCAAGAGGCGCCGGCGCTGGCGCGATGAAGATGGTTCTCTGGAAGACAGAGGTCGAGCTCTTGCCGATGAGCTCGCAGTTGAAGGTGAAGGTGCCGGGCTGCACGGGCAGCCAGGCCAGATAACCGCCGTTGGAATAAGCCGTGACCGTCTGTCCGTTGATGGTGAAGGTCGAGCGATGATCCGCGATCGCGCCCAGCACGAAATGGCTGGTGACATGGGGAAGCGAGGCGTTCTCTCCCGGGAAAACCATGGTGATCGGCGCTGTCGAGCGGGGTTGGGCGGGAAAGCCGGGGGGCAACGAGGGCGGGCTGACGGCGAACTCGGCCGCCGCGACGGGCAGGGCGGCCACGAAAACCATCAAGGGGATCAAGCGGCGCATGTTGGCCTTAGGCTCATTCTACTTTTTTTTGCTTTTCGGAGGCTGGCGCACGCGGTTGAGGTTGAGACCGAGCAGGGGCCATTTCGAGCCCTTGTAGCGGCCGAAATAATCGAGGATGGGGACATCCTCCACGCCCCGTCCTTGGGCCGCGTGGCGGACGACCAGGGACGGCCCCCGTCGTATGAGCAACACTTGATGGGAGATCAACACCGGGATCTCCGGGCGATCGGCGCGCACCAGGTTGGCGATGGTCCCCGACCGTATTCTCGGCAGGGCCCGCTCCAGGGACTCGATGGGAAGATAGGGCAGCTCGTATCTGCGGTCCTGATAGCGCGCGCCCAGCGAGCGTAGGCGCTCCAGGGCCTGGGGTTTGCGCGCCTCGTCGGCCGCGGGCCAGCCTTGCAGGTCGCTGATCCCCTTGGACTCGTACCACGAGCGCTTGCGTATGGTTTTGGCCGCCATGCGAGTCGACGGGCCGGCCACCTGGCGGGTGACATCGGTCAAGAAACCCGCCTTGATGTTGTTCGGTATCCAATCGGCCTCGGGGAAATGGTTGCGCGACTCGTAGGCGATGTCTCCTTCAAGATAGCGTATCCGCTGGAGGAGCTCCACCGCGCGGGTCAGATTGGCGGAAAGCGACAAGGCCATGACTTGCTCGACCAAGGTGGTGCAGTCGACCTCGCGGAAGCTGATCAGGGGCTCGCGGTCGAAGAGGCCGGTCAGCCCTTCGCCCAAGGGCCCCAGGCGATAGGCCGTGCCTAGGAAGCGCGCGCTGATCTGGTCGATCCTCTCGTCGAAATCGGGATGCTCCTCATGGATGCGGCGCAGCTCGTCGCCGATCTCGAGCTCGCTGAGCTCGAAGAACGGGCGGCCTTGCGGCGCGACCGCGGCCAGGGCCAGGGTCAGCGACAGGGCGGACCACATGGCCTAGAGATAGGAGCCGAAATAGATCATCCGCGTCCTCGGCTTGGGCAGGGAATGGTCCATGACCACGTCGCCCGACTCGATCTCCGAGAGGGTCTTGCCGAACCTCTCCTTGAAGGAGGAGCGCAGCACGCGCCCGGAGGTCTCCCGGCTCTCGATGACGCCGTCGCCTCCGGTGTAGATCATCACATGGGTGATCTTCTGGCCTTTCTCCGACTCGGACAGGAACACCAGATCGCCGGGCTTGAGATCGGCTCTCTTGATCGAGCGGCTGCGCAGCTTCTGCTCATGCGAGTTTCGCGGCAGATCCATGCCGTGCACGCGATAAGCCAGAAGCGCCAGGCCCGAGCAGTCCACTCCGATGGAGAGATGGGGCTGCACTCCGGAGGTGCCTCCCCAATAATAGCTCGTGCCCAGGAACAGCTCAGCGGTCTTGACGATCTGGGCCCGGCTGGCTTCCGTGGTCTTGTCCGGGATCGGAAAGAGCGAGTCCGAGCTGATCTCGGCCGTGCCGCCGTCCAAGAGCCGCACCAGGGACACGCCCTTGTCCTCGCTTATCCGGCGCAGGCGCGTGCCCACCGAGAGCACCAGGAAGTCCTGGTCCCTCTGAGCCAAGGCCTGGCGCGTGCGCACGACCACGTTGGGCCTGGGAGCCTCGGATGAGATCAAGGCCTCGGCCTTGAGCCAGCCCGAATAGCCCTGCCATTTCTGGGAAATGAGGAATTCGGGCTGCTGGTCCGCCAGCGCCTGGGCCCAATCGCCTCGGGCCGAGAGCACGGTCACGGTCTCGCCGTAGAGCAATTGGCTCAGGCGCTCGGGATCGCTGGCCTCGCCCTTTTTCTTTTGGCTCGGCTTGGCGCGCAGATCCGCGGCGGAGATGCCGACGCGGAAAGAGCGGCCGCCCAGCGGCCCGATCAAATAGGAGAGCCCGCGTTTCTTGACGCGCCAGGCCTTGTGGAATTGCGTCCTCTTGTAGACGCGGCGGGCGCTGGCCCGAGGAGCGGCCGGATCGAAGGCGATCACGTCGCCTTGTTCGGTGAAGCCGGCCACCAGCAGCAGGTGACCCCGGGTCTTGGCGATCGGGGAGTCTTCGAGCTCTCCCGCGCCGTAGGTGATGCTGGCCACGACGGGCCGGCCGGCCGCGATCTCGCGCTCGAGATCGGAAAGCGAGTCGAGCCGGGCCACATAGGCCTCGAGGCCGTAGGCGGCGGCGATCGCGACGTTGGCGGGCCAGACCCCGAAGCGGCCGTCCTCGGGATCCCTTTGATCGCGCACCTTGTCGGCGAGCTCGAGGGTGTCGACCGGCCTTCCCCAATATTCCAGGGCCATGCCCAGGGAAACGGGGCTGCAGATGTCATGCTTGTACCTATCGGGAGCCTCGGTCTGCGAGCGCGGTGCGATCTTGAGCTCCCGCGCCCAGGGTCCGTTCTGGAAAGGGGCCGGCTCGGCCGGGGCTTGCCCGTCCGAGAGCGTGATCGCGGCGAGCTTGATCGCGATCGAGCGTCCCCCCGCGCTCATCAGGAACCGGTATCGGAAGGCGTCGGCCGCGGCCTTGAGCTTGAGGGTGTCGATATCGACGTGGCCGAAAGCATTCTCCTGCGTCTCGGCGGAGAAAAAATAGTTCCCTTCGACCCGGCCGAGGCTGAACCAGCGCGACCAGCGTCCGCCGGCGCGCACCATCGCCTGCATCTCGAGCTTGGCGCCCTTGGGAACTTCCGCGTTCCAGGAGCCCACCAGATCATCGAAGGGCTTTTCCGCCTCGATGGCGGGAGACTCCCAGAGGGCCTGGTTCGCGTTCGTGACGAAGAGACCTTTCTCGAAAGGGAGCGGCGAGAGCCCCTCGGTCTTGGCGGCTGCGACGTCGAGCGCCGTGCGGTGCACTATGGTTTCAGCCATCGTCGATAAAGGTGCTGACGTATAAAGCGCCAAGAAAAAACCAGGCCAGAACATCGGCCCGGTCTTTCTCCCTGCGGCAAAAGCCAAAATTACTTGACCAGCTTGTTGGTCGCCTTGCGGGGAGGGCCGTTCGGCGGCCGGGGCGTGACCTTCGCGTTGCCCTTGAAGGAGGGCGTCAGCTCGGCGTTCACCTTGGCCCACTCCGGGGATTCGTCGACCGAACCCACGATCGCGCCGATCGGGCACTCGGGTAGGCAAACGCCGCAGTCGATGCATACCTCCGGGTCGATGATCATGAAGGGCTGGCCCTTGTAGTCGCCGGGATGGATGCACTCCACCGGGCAGACGTCGACGCAGGCGGCATAAACTTCCCCGAGACACGCTTCACCAATTACGTGGGCCATTCGATTGGGCTCTCCCTATTTTTAAGTGCTATACTCGGAACCTAAAATGTTACGGTCGTATGTTAACTTTTTTGCCCGGCGCTGTCAATTCGCGCTGATCGGGGCGTTCTTGGTCCTGGGCCGGCCTGGGGCGCGAGCCGCCGAGCCGGCTCCGATACTGCGCTCGGAGAGCCCCGTCGCGGCCGAGACCAACGCCTTTCTGCGGCGCCTGGCCAGGATGCATTTCGGCGGCAGCCTCTCGCTCAGCTGGAGAAACGTGGGGCCGCGCAAGCCCGGCTTCGAGACCCAGATACAGAACCAGGTTTATCTGGCCGACATGTATTTCGGCTTCGACGGCCCTCTCTTCGACGGCATCCCAGTTCAGATGGAATGGCATGTGCCCACGGCGGGGCAGGGAACGCCGAGGCTCAATCAGCTCAACTTCGGCTATCGCCGGGTCAACGATCTCCTGTTGCAATTCGGCATGATCCTCGTGCCTTTCGGCCGCTACAACGAGCTCTACCGGCCCGACCAGTTCCTCACGGTCACGCGCCCGTTGCTTTACGCCTCTCCGGACAGCCTCGACCTCGTGGTGCGCATCAATTCGCCTCGGCCGCCCCTATCCTCGGGATACACCGATATCGGCGCGCGCGCGAGCTATTATCCGCCGACCATGAACCCGGCCGTGCCGCAGGAGCTCACCTTCTTCGTGGTCAACGGGTTGAGCGAGTCCAACAACCGGCTGCGCACCTTTCCCAACACGGACAATCTGGGCATTCCCGGCGTCCCGCCGGGCGGCGCCACGGTGGATTTCGGCCATCAGAACAACAACCTGGCCGACAACAACAACTCCAAGTCCATCGGCGCCCGCGCCGTTTTCTCGCTCGGGGACTTGCGTTTCCCCTGGCCGATCCCGGAGGGCGCCTCGGACCTCAAAGGCGTCAACGTGGGGCTGTCGGCGATGGGAGGGCAATACGATTTGGATGGCAAGCTCAACTATCAGATGTACGGCTTGGACTTCAACTTCGATTATCTGGGATTCAATATCTCCGGCGAGTATCTCTACAGCTCGAACCATTTCCTAGCGCCGGTGTTCGCCCAGCCCGCGCTGCTCAATTCGTCGGGAACCTTGGTCTCGCCCACGCGGTTCACGCGCGGCTGGGAGATCAATCAGGGCTATTTCATACAAGGCTCGTTGCCGATACTGCGCACGCCGAGGCTGGGGCAGCGCCTGACCGGGGTGCTCGTCTTCAACCAGATGTTCCGGCGCGGGCCCATCTTGGATCTTTTCCTCAACACCACGGTCGACGGCACGTTGTTTCCCTCCATCGGCGCCATCGGTCCCGATCCCCTGCGCGTCACGCGTCGCATAGATAAATACACCGCGGCGCTGCACTATCAGTTGACCGACCATTTCTTTTTCAAGCTCGATTATTCCTATTGGGTGATGAGCAGGGCCACCACGCGCACCGTCAACTCGATAGGACTCGTCGACATCTATCAGACCGCCGTCTCCATGGTGATGGGATTCTAGTGTTGCCGCTGCTGTTGGCGGCCGCGCTCTCCGGGCCGCTGGATTATCGCCCGCAGCCGTTCTCGGCGCAAGCCCGCCAAAGCGCCTCCTCGCCCGGAAGGCGGCTCTACGAGATCAATTTCCCCTCTCCGCTCAAGAGCCGTTTCGCGGCCAACAACACGGTTTGGCTGCATCTCTCCTTGCCCGAGGGCGACGGCCCTTTCCCCTGCGTGCTCGTGCTGCCCGTGATGGCCGCTCCCAATCTTTGGATCGAGACCCGATTCATCCGCCGCTTCGAAAAAAACGGCTTCGCCGTGGCCTGGCTCGAGATGCCTTATCAATTCCACCGGCGTCCCGACCCGCTCGTGCCCAGCGGGCAGGTATTCCTCTCGCGCACGGCCAAGGGCCTGGCCTTCAATTTCAGGCAGTCCGCCTTGGATTCACGGCGGGCCTTGCACTGGCTTTCCGGACATCCGCGGATAGACCGCGGCCGTATCGGCCTCTTCGGGATCAGCCTCGGCGCCCTGGTCGGCTCGGCGGTTTATTCGGTCGATCCCATCCCGAGCTATGGGGTGTTCCTGCTGGGCGGCGCGGGCTTCCATGAGCTGATTTTCGAGAGCGCCATGACCGGCCCCTTCGTGCGCTCCTTGGGCATAGGCGCGGAGGAATTGCGCCTGGCCTGGCAAGGCCTGGATCCGCTGGACTATCAAGCCTCCAACAAGGCCAAGCCGGCCTTGTTGATCAATACGATCTGGGATAGGGTGATCCCGGCCTCCAACGCGCGCCGGCTCAAGGAGGCCTTCCCGGCGGCCCGCCAGATATGGCTTCCCTTGGGCCATTACAGCGCCCTATTGCATCTGATCTGGATACCGCGCTATGTTTCGCGCGATTTATCCCGTCATTTAGGGCATGAGCTCAGGTAAAAAAGCGTTAATTCGCCGGCGCCCGCTTGACACTCGCGCGCTTCGGCTCTAAACTATGCCCAATGAAGCCCAAAATAAGGGAAGGTCTTTTCTGGCTTGCGTTGCTGGTGGTAGCGACCAGCGGTTTAGGTTGCGGCCCCGGCGGTTGCGGTGAACAGCAGGCTCCGGGCGGCGGCCCCGGCGGCGGGCAAGCCCCGTAAACCGCTAGCGGTTTCGTCCCACTATCCCGTCTTCGTTGAGCCCGAATAGGGCGGGCGGCAAGCCCATCGCCTGGGCGACATTTTCCACCAGGAGCCGTATATTCACATTCTCGCTGAGATATTCGGCGGCCAGGGCGGTCAATTCTCCCGGTGCCTGTTTGGCCAGGTCCATCACAAAGGCTTGTATGGCGGGTTCGCGCGCGTATTTGGCCAACAGCTTGTGAAAATTGGGGGAACGCGCCACGCCTTTCATGAACTTGACCGGGTCGCGGTCACGCTGATATTGCTTGTCCAAGGCCGCCAGGTCGGGATAGCTCATCCAATCCCGGCCGTATCGCATGATCACAGGGTATTTCTTCGTGTACTTCATCGCCAGAGAACGAACGCGGCCCTCTTCGCGCCGGATTTTTTCCGTGATGTCGCCTTCCAGGTCGCGTCGCCCGGGCCGGGATGTCGAGCCCGGTTGAGTTCCGAATCTCATCCCCGGCTGAGCGGGTTTGACCATATTGAGGCCGGAGGACGGGGCCTCCGGGGTCGCGCCGGGCCGAGACGGAGCGGGCGCGGCGTAGGGAGAGACCTGGGCTATGTCGAAACCGTCGAGATGCCTGATCGGGGCCGGCTTGCGGGATTCCTGATGCCTGAGATAGGCGATGGCTCCCAGTGCCGACGCCCCCAAGGCCACTGCCGCGACCACGCCGAGCCAGAGCGTCTGGCGGCCCTTGTTTGAATCCACGCTCAAGTATGTATCCTCAATAGAATAGCGTCAAGGCCGCCCGCCGCCTTGATCCAGGGCTTTCTGGAGCTCGGGATTGGCCTTGAGCAGCCCGTCCATCACCTGCTTTTCGTCGACCTTGCCGCCTCCCAACAAGCCGGCCGGCAGGCCCAGGGCCGTCACCACGGTATCAGCCAATCCCTTGAGCGCCCCGTCGTCGAGAAGGCCCACTCCCGAGGCCAGGAGTTCGGAGGGCGCCTGCTGTATCGCCTCCATGGCGAAGGCGTGGAGAGTCCTGTCCCCGGCGTATTTCCTGAGCATCTGTCCGAATCCCGCGGACCCGACCAGGCCTCGCATGAACTTGAGCGGGTCATGGTCTCCGCCGGGACCGCAGACGGCGGCGAGAGGGTCGGCCGACCTGGCGGGCCCGCAATAATCGTCGCGCAGCTTCTTGAGATCCGGGTGGCTGAGCCAATCCCGGCGAAATTGAGCGATCACGGGATAGCGCGCGGTATAGCGGCGGTTGAGCTCGCGCATGCGACCTTCGTTGCGGCGGAGCTTGGCCGCGAAATCCGCGTTCCCGGCGCCGGCGCCAACCCGGCCCGTTCTCCCGGTCCTTGAGAATGAAATGCCCTTGATGCCGGAGACCATGCCCAGCCCCGAGGGGGAGGAAGGCCGCCCGGCGGCCGCCGAAGCCGTGGCGGCCGGGGAAGAGAAAGTGGATTCCACATCGAAACCGTCCAGGTCCGGGACAGGGGAGGCGTCTTTCTGCGACCATTGATAGAGCCCCACTCCGCCGGCCGACAACAGCAGGGTCATGATGAGCAGGAGAACCGGGCCGCGCCGCCGCCCGGGCGGGAGCTCTTCCATGCCCCTATTATTACAGGCCTTATGGGTTCAGTCAATATTTCCAAAATAAATTTATGACTAAAGTGATATATAATCGGGACCGATAAGACA